>VAXP01000128.1 GCA_005884125.1 Actinomycetota bacterium
ACTGAAGGTATCGGGAAGGGAGAAGGCGGTACCGGCGCGGGCAGGGTGGATGGCGGCGTGACCGGGAGGCTGGTCGGCGGATTGACCGGCAGGGTCGTGGGCGGCGTCGTGGGCTGAGTGGTGGGAAGGGTCGTGGGCGGCGTCCCCGGCACGGTCACGGGAACGGTCACCGGCACCGGCGGCAACGTCGTCGCCGTGGTGGGCAGCGTGGTCGGCGTGTTGAGCACCGCCACCGACGTCGTCGGGGTGACGCCCTCGAGCACTGAGGTCGTCGGTGTTGTAGGCGTGGTCGACGTCGTGACCGAGGAGGGCGGAGCGGATGGATCAGGAAGGCCGGCGACCGTCCGCCGGTCCCCGCCCGACGGTGCTCCGCCGCCCGGACCCGCGACCCCGGCCGTGTTGGCCGGCGCCGCCGCGTTCGGAGCCGCTCCCCCGCCACCTCTGCCCACGCCCGAGCTGCCGCCAGGAAGGGGACTGCCCAGCGATCCCGGGCTGCTTCCACCCCCTCCGCTGGTGCCGAGGGATGGCACCGCGCTGGCTCCGAGGCCGCGCGTCTGCACCGTCCCCAGCACCCGGGACAAGGAACCGGCCCCTGGATGTGGTCGCGGCGCTGATCCCGCCAGCGTCGCCACCGCACCCATGGCCGCCGCGATGACCCCGGCACGAGCGGCCGACGCCGCCGCCGGCGCCAGCCCGGCCGGGATGGAAGCGAGACCGGGGAGCTCGGCGATCCAGGCCAAGGCGCCATGGGTCCAGCGCAGGCGGGCCACAGAGACGCCCAGGAAGGCACGCACGACCACGGGGTCGAACTGCTTGCCCGCCAGCGCGGCAACTTCGAGCCGAGCCGTGGCCGCTCCCCTGGCTTCGACGTAGGAGCGACGGGTCGTCATGGCGTCGAACGTGTCCGCCACCGCCACGATTCGAGCTCCCAGGCAGATCTGGTCTCCGGCCAGCCGGTGCGGGTAGCCACCGCCGTCGTAGCGCTCGTGGTGCTGCTCGACGGTGGCGGCCCACGGACCGAGAAAGCCGGCCAGGGGCTGGATGAGGCGAGCGCCGTCGACGGGATGGCGCCGGATCCGCTCCCACTCGTGGTCGTGCAGCTCGCTCGTCCCACCGAGCACCCCGACGGGGACATCGATCTTGCCGATGTCGTGAAGCAGGGCGGCCCACCGCAGGCGGTGGACGTCGGGCGCCCGGAGGCGCAGCTGGGCGGCGATCAGCTCTGTGTAGGCGCGAACGCGCTCGCTGTGCCTGCGTGTCGGCTTGTGGTGGGTGCTGAGCGCGCCCACCAGGGTGACGATGGCCTCGGCGACCCCGTCCCGGTCGTTCTCGATGCCCGCTCGCTGGGCCTCGTCGAGCAGCGCCGGGAGGTGCTTGACCGAACCGGCCCTGAGGGCGACTGACATCCGCCGAGGCACCTCGCCCGGGAAGAGCAGCGACAGCTCCAGCAGCGCGGCCAGCGGGATGAGCCTCCTGGCCAAGCGGTCCGTACCCCAGTAGGCGCCCGCCGAGATGGAGAACACCGCCACCCACCAGCCCAGTGCGTAGGGCAGGCCGGGGCGATGCACCAGGTGGGCGAAGCCGATACCGGCCACCGCGCTGACCTGGATGGGGACCAGGACGCTGAGCATCCTGACCAGGAGGCTGATCGCCCGCCGTGACCTCCACTCGCCTCCGGGGCTGTCCTCATCGGGGACAACCTCCGGCGTGACTCGGAGCACCCGGTGTTTCTCCTGTCCCGCTCCAGAGCCCGGCTCTGGGGCTTCCCAGATCTATGAGCGGTGACAGCATGAACCCCTCCTGCAGATGCGCGCCATGGCCCGCGCGGGCCAATTCTCGGGCCCCCCAGAGGTGCCGCTTCAGCTGGCCCCAGGCTCGGCCCGGTAGGAACGGGCACTAGCCCGACTTCACTGCATTGGCCGCGCTGTCGGTGGGAGTCGAGTCCGTTGCGATGCGATCGGACCGTTCGCGCCGATTTGGCAGCGCGCTCAGCCGTGCCGATAGAACCCGGTCGGGACCGCGGCGTCAGCGCCGCAGGGCCGCGATCAGGCGCAGGACGAGGCCGACCACAACGGCCACGATCGCCAGCTTGACCGCGAAGAGGATGGTGCCCACAGCCCAGGACACGACCTGGAGAAGCAGGAACACCCCCACGATGGCCACCACCACGAGCAGGCCGTCGTCCAGACGGTCCAGGGTCGACCTGCGGCGGTTCCTCGGCTCCAGCATCCTGCCCCCTTCGCATAGGCGGCCGCCTCACACCAGGCTACGACGCCGGGAGACGACGCGGTGATCGAGGGGGCAAATGCCCGCGGCCCTCGTCCAGGGGAGCTGGCATAGTCGCCTGGATGGCCGCGGTCCTGCAGGCCGAGCGACTGGTCAAGGCCTTCCGGGGCACGCCCGCCGTGGACGGGGTGGACCTCCGCGTCCACGCCGGTGAGCGGGTGGCGCTGCTGGGTCCCAACGGCGCGGGCAAGACGACCACGCTGCTCATGCTCCTCGGCGTGATCACGCCCGACGCGGGCGCGGTCGAGCTCATGGGACAGCACCTCCCAGCCGGGCGCAGCGCGGCTCTGGCCCAGGTCGGCTTCGCCGCCGGCTACCTCCCTCTCACCGAGCGCCTGCGGGTGCGGGAGTTCCTGACCATGTACGGCCAGCTCTACGGCCTGGCCCATCCCGGGCCCGCCATCGCCGAAGCGCTGGAACGCTTTCGCGCCCCCGACCTGGCCGAGGCCATGGGCACCGAGCTCTCCTCGGGGCAGCGGACCCTCATCGGGATCGTGAAGGCCACCCTGCACCGTCCCCGTCTGCTCGTGCTGGACGAGCCCACCGCCTCCCTCGACCCCGACGTCGCCCTCCACGTCCGCATGGGCCTCCTGAAGATGTGCGACGAGCTGGGCACGGCCCTGCTCGTCACCAGCCACAACATGCTCGAGGTGGAGCGCCTGTGCGAGCGGGTGGTGTTCCTGTCCAGGGGCCGGGTCGTCGCCGACGGGCCCCCTGCGTCGGTGGTCGCCACCTTCGGCCGTGCCGACCTGGAGGAGGCGTTCCTCCACGTGGCCGGGCTCAGCGGGTCGGCCGTCGTCGGCGCCCAGGAGACGGACCGCCCGGCATGACCGCGGTCGGCCTCGACTGGCTCCGCGTGCGGGCCATCGCCCGGCGCCACGCCTTCGTGCTCAGGCGGAGCCCGCACAGGCTCTTCGACGTCACCATCTGGCCCCTGGTGGACACGCTGCTGTTCGGGTCCCTCGCCGTCTTCGTGTCCCGCCGGGGCGGGAACGGCTCCGTCGCCTTCGGTTACCTGCTCTCGGGCATCGTCCTGTGGCACGTCGTGTACCAGTCGCAGATAGCCGTCTCCACCGGGTTTCTCGAGGAGACCTGGTCCCGCAACCTGCTCAACCTCATGGTCACGCCCCTGCGCGAGGTCGAGTACGTGGCCGGCGTCGCCCTCTTCGGCATGGTCAAGCTGGCCATGGGAGTGGGCGTCGTCGCCCTCGGGGCCGAGATCCTCTTCGCCTTCGACCTGACTCGTCTGGGCTGGCAGGTGCTGCCCGTCGCCGTCGTGCTGCTGGCCGTGGGGTGGGTCATCGCCCTGTTCGTGATCGGCCTGGTGCTGCGCTTCGGGAGCGGGGCCGAGGCCCTGGCCTGGGGCATCCTCTTCCTGGTCATGCCCCTCTCGGGCGTCTTCTACCCGGTGGCCGCCCTGCCCGCGGTGGCCCGGCCCATCGCCCTGGCCCTGCCCACCACTCACGCCTTCGCGGCCGAGAGAGCGGTCGTCGACGGACACGGCATGCGGTGGGGCGAGCTGGGCCTGGCCGGGCTCACGACGGTGGTGATGGCAGCCGCGGGTCTGGTCTTCCTGGCCTGGATGCTGGCCACCTTCCGGCGCCGGGGATACATAACCCGCTACTCCTGAGCCGGTCCGGACCGGGAGCAGCGACGTAGTCTTCGGCCATGCGCTTCGCCGTGAAGACCGCTCCGCAGAACACGACCTGGGACGACATGGTGGCGGTGTGGAGGGAGGCCGACACCATCGACGTGTTCGAGTCGGCCTGGCTCTTCGACCACTTCTATCCCATCTTCTCCGACCCCACAGGACCATGCCTGGAAGGCTGGACGGCCCTGGCCGCCCTGGCCCAGGCCACCAGGCGGCTGCGCCTGGGCGTGATGGTCACCGGCATCGTCTACCGCCATCCCGCGGTGCTGGCCAACATGGCCGCCACCGTCGACATCGTGGCCGGCGGACGGCTCGAGCTCGGCCTGGGTGCGGGATGGAACGAGCAGGAGTGCGGCGCCTACGGGATCGAGCTGGGCACCCTGAAGCAGCGCTTCGACCGCTTCGACGAGGCCTGCCAGGTCATCATCGGCCTGCTGTCACAGGAGACCACCGACTTCGAGGGGACCTACTTCAGGCTCACCGCCGCCCGCTGCGAGCCCAAGCCCGTGCAGCGACCGCACCCGCCCATCTGCATCGGCGGCGGCGGGGAGCGGCGCACGCTGCGGGCGGTGGCCCGCTTCGCCCAGCACTGGAACATGGCCGGCGGCGACGTGGCCACGTTCCGCTCAAAGCTCGAGGTGTTGAACCGCCACTGCGCCGACGCCGGGCGCGACCCCTCCGGGATCACCAAGTCGGTTCAGCTCCGCCTCGGATCCGACGGGGACGCCAAGCCCCTGGCCGAAGAGGCCGCCGCCTTCGCCGAGGCCGGCGCCGACCTCGTCATCGCCGTCCTCCCGCCGCCCCACACCCCGGCCGTGCTCGAGCCGCTGGCCGACGCCCTAGCTCAGCTCCGCGACTGAGCCAGCGCTCCATCGTCAGCACGGATGGCGGAGAGGACCCAACTGGCCCTCGGTCGGCTCCGCTCAGCAGAACCACGGCTCGGTGAGCCGTGGCCTCCCTTCCAGCGAGCCGGCCAGCAACCCCTGGGGCACGGACACGGTCCGGCCCCCGGGCGCTTCGGCCACGGCTTGGGTCACCCGGGCGAAGGTGGCAACCGTCCCCTCGCCCCGGGCGGCGGCGTCCTCCACCAGAGCGGCCAGGCGGGCCTGGAGACGGTCCACCTCGGGATCGGCCGAGGACCACCGCCACGTCAGGTGCTCGGCGTCGTAGCCCTCCAGGCGGGACACGAGCTCGGCGTCGGAGAGGAGCAGGGAGCCATCGGGGACGAGGAGGCGGATGGAGTAGTGGACCGGGTCCACGTTGCCCACCAGGTCGTGGTCGACCACGAAGTCGAGGATTTCGGCGACGTCGGCCACCGTGGTCCACGGCGTGAAGGGCAGCAGCGACGGCCTGGGCTCGATGCCGTGCTCCCTGAGCAGGGTCACCGCGCGCGCCGCGTCGGCCGCGGTATGGCCCTTGTCGATGCGAGCCAGGATGGCGTCGTTCACGCATTCGACGGCGGTGACGACGAACAGGCATCCGGCCTCGGCCATGCGCCCCCAGATCCCGTGGTGACGAAGGATGAGCTCCACCTTCGTCGTGCAGTCGAAGGTCAGCTCCGGGAAGCGCCCGTGGACCTCGTCGACGACGCGGAGCGAGTGGTGCACGGCGTTGAGGAAGTCCGGGTCGCCGAAGGTGATGTGCCGGGCCCCGGCGGCCACGAGGCGGGCCACGTCCTCGACCACCACGTCGCGACCGACGATGCGCACCCGGCCGTCGTAGACGGCGGGGACGGGGCAGTGCCGGCAGCGCGAAGCACACCCGTGGCTGGCCTCGACGTAGCCCACCACCCGCTCCTGTCCCCCCATGGCCAGGTGGGCGTAGCCGCCCAGCGGGGGAAGCAGCTCGCGCCGGGGAACCGAGAACGCCCCCCGGTCCCGGTTCAGGACCGAGGGCCCGGGCTGGCGACCACGGCCCAGGTCCTCCACCCACGCCAGCAGGCCGGGTTCGTACTCCCCCGCCACGATGTGGTCGGCGAGCGGCCCCAGCGTGAGCTCACGGCTCACGCCGGCGTAGAGGCCGTACAGGCAGAGGGGGAGCCCGGGCCTGCTCTCCCGGATGCGCCTGGCGGCCTGGGCCGCCAGGCGCATGGCCGTGTGCATGGGCACGGAGAGGGCGGCGGCCCCGGCCCAGGCCACCGCCTCCTGATCCCAGGCCTGGGCGGCCAGGTCGACGCAGCGGACCTCGTGCCCGGCCGCGAGCAGCGCCGCCGCGGGGGAGGCCAGGTGGAGGGGCTGGTGGCCGAGCTCGTAGGTCGACAGCAGGAGCACCCTCATGCCGCAGCCCGGATGTCGAGGCGCAGGCAGGCGTGGGCCTCCCGCAGGGCCTCCTCCACCGCTTCCGGTGTGGCCGCCCGGGCGAACACGAACCCCAGGTAGCGATCGCCTTCGGGCAGAGGCAGCACCGGCCTGCCCCGCGGGATGGTGATCTCCAGGCCGGCGATGCCGGGGACGGCGCGCGCCGCGGCCTGACCCCTCACGGCCACGAGCGTTCCCGCCTCGGGGATGGGAAGCATCATCACGCCGGATGCGGCCGCCTCCCGCACCAGACCGGCCAGGGGCAGGCCCAGGGCGTGGCGCAGGATGACCTCCTCCAGGCTCATGCCCAGCCCGAAGCGCAGGGCGCGCGAGCACAGCCCGCCGATGGAGCGGGCCGCCACCTCGATCATGACCGGACCGCGCTCGCCCGCCCTCAGCTCGGCGTGGACCGGCCCTCCGGACAGGCCCAGGGCGGACGCGGCCTGGGCGACGCAGCGGTCCACGGCCTCGAGCACCGGCGCCCCCAGCCGCGAGGGCGTCACGTAGATCGTCTCCTCGAAGTAGGGCCCGGTCAGGGGGTCGGGCTTGTCGAAGACGGCCAGCACGTGCAGCTCTCCCCCGCGCAGCAGGGCCTCCACCGCCAACTCGGGCCCGGGCACGTAGCGTTCCACCAACAGGGGCCCGTCACCCTGGCCCGCGGCGCGAGCGATGGCCCGCACCCGCTGCGCCACCCCGGGCGCCGACCCGGGATCGTCGACCCGGATGACGCCCTGGCTGGCCGACAGGGACACGGGCTTGATCACGCAGGGAGGTGCGAGCTCTCTCACCAACCCGGCCGCGGCGGACGCGTCCTGGTCCGGCTCGAGCAGCCGCCACTCGGGCTGAGGTACCTGGGCCCGGCCCAGCGTCTGCCGCATGACCCCCTTGTGGCGGGTGGCCGCCACCGCCGCCACCGGGTTATGGCTGACGCCGAGCTCCTGAGCGACCCGGGCCGCCAGCTCCACGCCCTGGTCGTCCACGGCCACCACGGCGTCGACGGGGCGGCGCCGGGCCAGGGCCGTGACCGCCTCCATGGCCTCCCGGGGACGGCGGGGGTCCAGGACCAGGGCCCGGTCGTCCATCAGGCCGGACAGCGCCTGGGGCTGCTCCGACGCCACCACCAGCTCGACGTTCAGGCGCCGGGCCGCGCTGACGAAGTCGAGGGCCCGGTAGGTCGAGGAGGGCAACAGAAGGAGGAGGCGGGCCACACGCGTATCATGACCCTTCGTGGCACCAGTCGAAGCCGAGCCCATCGTCAACGTCTCAGAGGTCGCCCGGGCCAAGGTCCTGGAGATCCGGGGCACAGAACAGGAGCCCGAGAAGCTCGGGCTCTGGATCGAGGTCAGCGGCGTCTCCGGCGCCAGCTACACCTACGACATGTGGTTCCAGCCCGTGGACGAGGCCGGGCCCGACGAGGTGGTGCAGCGCCTGGGCGACCAGGGCGACCTGGCCCTCGTGCTGGCCCAGGCCAGCGTGGACAAGCTGCACGGCGCCACCCTCGACCTCTCCCCCGACGGGGGCATGGTCATGGTCAACCCCAACACGCCCTCGCCTCCCATGACGGCCAGGCCCGCGGGCGACCTCAGCGGAGACGTGGCCCAGCGCGTGGTGCAGATCCTGGAGCAGCAGATCAACCCGGCCATCGCCTCCCACGGGGGATTCGCCGAGCTGGTGGCCGTGGAGGAGGACACCGCCTACCTGCGCCTGAGCGGCGGCTGCCAGGGTTGCGGTCTGGCCTCCGTCACCCTGACGCAAGGCATAGAGGTCGCCATCCGCGACTCGGTCCCCGAGATCGTCAACGTGGTCGACGTCACCGATCACGCCAGCGGGACCAACCCCTACTTCGAGGCCGCCAAGAAGTAGGTCCAAGGGCCGGGCCGAGCTGCCGATCAAACGAGATGGCCCCGCCCGCCCAAGACTCGCCCGGTTCCCGCCCTGCCTGTCCCGCCTGCGGGGCCGGGTTGCAGCAGGTCGAGGGGCACGGCGGCCGCCGCTACTGCTGCCCGGCGTGCAAGGGCTTCGCCATGGGCCTGGCCGCCCTCCGCCCCGCCCTGGCCCAGGGGGCAACCACCCGGATATGGGTCTCCAGCGCCAACGCCGTCGCGTCGGGGCGGGCCTGCCCCTTCTGCTCGCGTCCCATGCGGCCCGCTGTCGCTCCCCCCACCGAGGCGGGCACGGCCAAGGTGGAGGTCTGCCGCACGTGCGAGATGGTGTGGGTGGACGCCGAGGCCGCCCTCCTGCTTCCCGGCCCCGGACCCCAGGACTCTGCCCCCGGCGGGCCCCTCGCCGTCCCCGTGCGTTGCGACTGGTGCGGTGGGCCCTACCAGCTCACCAACGACGGGAGCTGCCGGTACTGCGGCCATGCCGTGGTGGCGCCGACCATCGTGGTGATCCCCGGCTCCATCTCCGTCCCCTAGCCCGGGGGGTCGCGACCTTCGACCAGGGCGGCCAGATGGGCGGCGTCCTCATCGGCGAGGTCGTGGAAGGCGAGGCGGTACTCGCAGCTGTCGCGGCCGATGTCGGCGTGCACGATCCGGGTCTGCAGGAACAGCGACGTCCCGTCGGCCAGGGTCATCATGACGGAGGGGTCGACGCTGCCGGGGAGGGGCCGGATCGTCTCCACCCGCATGCCTCCCACCCCCACATCCACCGTGCGCCCGGCTACCGCGGTGAAGTCGGCCTCGGTGCCGGTGCCGTCGAGGGGCACCAGGGTGACGGCCAGGTGGAGGGCCCGCCTGGGCCAGCTGCGGCGCTGGACGCGCTCGACCTGGTGCACGGGGTCGAGGGCCACCAGGCCGGCCCGGCCCGCGTGGGCGGTGGCGTGGAGGCGGTAGAGGGCCTCGGGGGCGAAGACGCTGGCGACCACTTCGCTCCCGTCGGCCGGGGGCGGGCCCGAGGCACCCAGGTCGATGGTGACCTCGCCCCCGTCGTCCTTCACCACGAGGCCGGTGAGGACCGTGCCCTGGGCGTCCTCGCCCTGGTACTCCAGCAGCACCACCTGTCCCGCCCGAGGCCGGAATCCGGTGACCACTGCCATCCCCCTTCCGCGCTCCTCGTCCGCCCCGCCAGGCTGGGTACACGGCTCGAACCCTCTACCGCTTGACGGTTTGAAGAGCCGGAACCTCGCGCTGTCACATTCTGCTTACCGCGTTTCGCGCTCTCCGTCCATGGCACGAACCTCGTCTCCCGACGATGCGACACGAACCGCCCTAGTTCTGGCAAACTGCACAGCAGGGGGTCGCCCATGAGGGACGGGAGAGTTGCACGGCTTGAGCCCAGGCCTCGTTCGGCGTCTGCCCGCCCGCCGGACCTGGACCGGGAGCACCGCCGCAAGCGAGACCCCGAGCCGCGCGCCCGCATGGTGGAGCGCCACCAGGGCTTGGCCCGGGCGCTGGCCAACCGTCTGTCCCGCCGTCCGGAGGACCGGGAGGACGTGATCCAGGTGGCCATGCTGGGCCTGCTCAAGGCGGTCGATCGCTACGACCCCGAGCGGGGGGTGGAGTTCACCACCTTCGCCTGGGCCACCATCCAGGGCGAGATCAAGCGCCACTACCGGGACGTGGCCTCGACCATGCGGGTGCACCGGCGCCTCCAGGAGCTCTACCTGCGCATCTCCGCGGCCGAGGAGGAGCTGCGCCACAGCCTGGGCCGCTCCCCCACCATCGCCGAGCTGGCCGCCCACGCCGGCCTCCGGGAGGAGGACGTGGTGGAGGGGATAGAGGTGCGCCGCGCCTACCGCCCCGTAGCGCTGGAGGAGGCCCCCGGCGGCGACGGGCGACCGGGGACGGAGCTGAGCATGGAGGACGTCTCCCTCGACCGGGTCGAGCAGCGGGCCCTGCTCTCCCCTCTGGTCAAGCGGCTCCCGCCCCGCGAGCAGCGCATCCTGGAGCTGCGCTTCGTGGACGACCTCTTGCAGAGCGAGATCGCCGCCATCATGGGCATCAGCCAGATGCACGTGTCGCGGCTGCTGTCGAACAGCCTGGCCCGGCTCCGGGAGTGGGGCTCGCAGTCCGCCGAGGAGGCCGGCGCCGTCCGGCCCTCGGCCCCGCTGTCCCGCTGAGCCCGGGCACGGCCCGGCCGGGATGACGCCGCCCGCCGGCTCGGGGCGCCCGCCCGTCCGGATCCTCATCGTCGACGACGAACCCGATATGCGCATGATCGAGAGGCTCAGCCTGGCCCACGACCCCCGCTTCGTCGTGGTGGGCGAGGCGGGCGACGGGTCAGAAGCCATCACCGCGGCGTCCCAGACCCAGCCCGACGTCGTGCTCCTCGACCTGGCCATGCCCATCATGAGCGGCATGGACGCCCTCCCCGCCATCCGCAAGGCCTCCCCCTCCTCCCGGGTGGTGATGCTGTCGGCCCTCCCCGCCGACCGCCACGAGCCCGAGGCCCTGGCCCGGGGCGCGGCCGCCTACCTGGACAAGCGCGCCGTCCCCGATCTGGCCACGATCCTCGGGCGCCTGTGCGACTCACCCGGGGGCTGACGAGGCGCCCACGGCTGACGGTGACCCTCCTGGTCGCAGTCGCCCTGGGCGCGGGCGTTACCGTGCCGGCGTGCGGAGGGAGCGTGCTGAACGGGGGTGGGCTGCGGGTGCTGCTCGCCGGTGACTCGCTCCTGGCCCAGGCGTCCCCCCGCCTGCGGCACGACTTCGAGGGCGACCAGGCGACCATCAGGGCCATCCCCGGGTCGGGCCTCCTGGCCGTCAACTTCGACTGGCAGGCCGAGCTGCGCCGCCAGGCCCTGCGCCACCACCCCGAGGTGGCCGTGCTCGAGTTCGCCGGCAACTACTTCCCGCCCTTCCGGGCCGGGACCCCGCCCCGGAGCGAGGCCTTCTTCCGGGCCTGGGACGACGCCGTCTCCCGGGCCGTGGGCACCCTGACCCAGGCTGGGACGATTGTGTACCTGGTCCTCATCCCCCCCATGCGCAGCGCCGATCTGAACGCAGTGGTGCAGCGCCTCAACCAGCTCTACGCCGCCCGGGCCGCCCGGGGCGCCCCGCAGGTGGGCTGTATCGACGGCCGGGCCGGCCTGACCGCGCCCGACGGCGCCTTCGTCCCCGCCCTCCCCGACGCCCAGGGCCGCCCCCTCCAGCTGCGCCAGCTCGACGGCGTCCACCTCACCTCCGCGGGTGCGGCCCGCTTCGCCGACCACATGGCCGAGGTCGTGCACCGGGAGACACGGCACCCGAGCGGGGCCTGCGCGTGAGCGCCTCGCCCCGGCTCCGCCCCATGCCCGCCCTGGACGGCCTGCGGGCGCTGGCCGTCGTCGCCGTGGTCGCCTACCACCTGGGGCTTCCCTGGGCCAGGGGCGGCTACCTGGGGGTCGACCTCTTCTTCGTCCTGTCCGGCTTCCTGATTACCCGCCTGCTCGTCGCCGAGCGGACGGAGACGGGAGGGGTGGGGCTGGGCCGCTTCTACGCCCGCCGGGCCAGGCGCCTGCTGCCCGCCCTGTTCGTCGTGCTGGCCGCGGTGGAGGCCTACGCCGGGGCCCGGGGCGGAGGCGTGACCTCGGCCCTGCGGGGCGATGTCGCCGCGGCCCTGGGCTACGTGGCCAACTGGCGCTTCATCGCCACGGGCCGGGGGTACTTCGACCAGTTCTCCGTGCCCAGCCCCCTGCGCCACACCTGGAGTCTGGCCATCGAGGAGCAGTACTACCTGCTGTGGCCCCTGATTCTGCTCGCACTCCTGCGCCTGGTGCGGGGATCGCGGCGGGCCGCGGCCTCGGTGACCGTGGCCATGGCCCTGACCTCGGCCCTGGCCATGGCCCTGCTCTACCACCCCGGGCGCGACCCGTCGCGGGCCTACTACGGAACCGACGCCCGCAGCTTCGCCCTGCTGCTGGGCTCGGCCCTGGCTCTGGTCGCCCCCCGCGGGGGAAAGGCCCGGGCCTGGGCCGGGCGGGCCCTGAGCGGGGCCGGCGCCGCCGCCCTGGCCGCTCTCGTGCTGGCCTGGGTGACGGTGGCGGACAGCAGCGGGTGGCTGTACCGGGGCGGCTTCCTGGCCGTGGCCGTGCTCGCCTCCACCGTGATCGTCTCCACCGCCCGGCCCCACCCCGGCCTCCTGGGCCGCGTCCTCTCGGCTCGGCCCCTGCGTTGGCTGGGCCAGCGCTCCTATGGCGTCTACCTCTGGCACTGGCCCGCCATCGACCTGCTCACCAAGAGCCAGACGGGCCTGTCCGGGTGGCTCCTGCGCGGCGTGCAGGTGGGCGTCACCCTCCTCGCGGCCTCGCTCTCCTACCGGTTCGTGGAGCTGCCCATCCGGTCCGGAGCGTGGCGGGGGTGGCGCGTGCGGGTGGCCGCGCCGTCGGCTGTCGGGGTCCTGGCCGCCGGCCTCGCCCTGGCGACCGCGGCTCCCGCCGTCGTGACCGCGGCCCCCGCCGTCGCCTCCACCCCCTCTTCGGCCCCGGCGCCCACAGCGCCCCCCGGCGGGCCCGACTCCCCGCCCCCGCCACCGGCCCTCACCCTGGCCGCCGGGCGGGTCCCCTCAGCGCAGGACCCCCTGCGGGTGCTCATCGTGGGGGACTCGGTCATGTACGACGCCGCCCCCGCCATCTCCGCGGCCCTGCAGGCCACCGGGGTGGTGCGGGTCGACGCCGAGCCCGTCCTCGGCTTCGGCCTGACCCGCTCGTACCCGTGGCGCACGGAGTGGCCCCGCCTCGTCGCGGCGCGCCGGACCGAGCTGGTGCTCGCCCTGTTCGGAGGATGGGACGGCCCGGCCGCGCTGGCCCAGGGTCGCGACGGGTACGCCCAGCTGGTGGGCGAGGCCGTGGACGGCCTGCGCAGCCAGGGAGCCAACCTCGTGTTCCTCGAGTACCCGCGCACCAGGCCGCCCGACGTCCCCGGGCGCCCCCCGGTGAACCAGTCCGCCAACGACCTCGCCCGCAACCTGCTCGACGAGGTGTTCACCTCCATGACGACCAGCGACCCTGCCGGGGTGGGCTTCCTGTCCACCGGGCCCGTCCTCGAGCTCGCCGGCGGCTACTCGGCCTTCCTGCCCGGGCCGGGCGGGACCATGGTGCGGGCCCGCAAGCACGACGACATCCACTTCTGTCCGGACGGGGCGGCCCGGGTCGGCGCCCTGGTCGCGACGGCCGTGAGCCCCGCCTACGGGCTCCCCCCACCCGACCCGGCCTGGACGGCGGGTGCGTGGCGGGCCGACCCCCGTTACGACCGCCCGCACGGCGCCTGCGCCTGAACCGTCGCCAGCCGGCGCCCCCGGTCAGTTGGTCGAGGGGTCCCGGGGGAAGGAGGCCAGCCGCCGCAGGGGCCCGTCCTGGCGGCGCAGGACGTCGCTCCAGAGGTCATCGGGCTGGTCCGAGAGCGGGTCGTGGGGGCTGGCGTCGATGACATACCAGCCCCCGGCCTCCAGCTCGCCCTCCAGCTGTCCCGCGGCCCAGCCCGAGTAACCGGCGAAGAGCCGGACGCGGGACAGCCCCTCCGGAGGCGCCTGCGGGTCCTCTCCCAGCTCGGGGACCCCCAGCTGGCCGACGACCGGGGTCCAGTCCGAGTCCGACCGCCCGGGCACGGTCTCGGCCAGGCAGATGACGGCGCCAGGCGACACGGGACCGCCCACGAACACCACGTCGGGCTCGGCGGCCAGGGGCGCCCACCGGGGCAGCACGTCGGCCACCCCTGTGGCGCTGGGACGGTTGAGCACCACCCCCAGGGCCCCCTGCTCGGTGTGCTCGACCACGAGCACCACGGTGCGGTCGAAGTTGCCGTCCCTGAGGGCGGGGGACGCGACCAGCAGGCGGCCTCGGAGCGAGCTGGCTATCACCCGTCAGCGGCGCTTCTTGGTCGCCTTCGCCGCCTTCTTCGCCACCTTCTTGGCCGGGGCCTTTCTCGTCTTGGTCGCCTTGGTAGCCCTCGCTGTCTTCTTCACCGCCTTCTTGGCCGGGGCCCTCTTGGCCGCCTTCCTGGCCGGCGCCTTCCTGGCCGGCGCCTTCTTGGCCGGGGCTCTCTTGGCCGGGGCCTTCTTGGCCGCCTTCTTGGCCGGGGCCCTCTTGGCCGGGGCCTTCTTGGCCGCCTTCCTGGGTGCGCCCTTGGCCGTACCGGTCGCCTTGGCCGTCGCCCTGGGCCCGGGGGCCGAGGCCGAGCCGGCCAGCGCCGGCGACGAGAGGCGCCCGCGGCCCAGGACCGTGATCGCTCCCGGGCCGGGAACGAGCTTGGACTCCTCTCCCGAGTCCCAGCGCACGCTCACCATTCGCCCCTGTATCGCGATCACCAGACCCACCCGGGCGGGCTGGCCCTTGGTCTGCGACACCTCGATCCGGTCACCAACATCAGCCATCGACTGCCTCCCTCCAAAGCCGCTCCATAATGCACGCCCCCGGTGCTGCGCGCCCCTCCCGCCGGTAAGGTCCCGATCCCATGAGCTCTCACGCGCTCGACGGCTACAGCTGCACCCCTCAGCGAGATCCCCGGGATCACCCCCAACGTCGCCGATTTCGGCCGGCGGGTGGCAGCCATCGGGTGCACGGCCGTGCTCCCACACGTGTTCGGCGTACCTGGTAAGCCCCCGTCGTCCGGCTACGCGATGAAGACGTTCGCGGGCGCGTGCATCTCCCGTGAGTTCTCCGCCTTCGCCCTCCGGCGGGCCAGCCCCATCACCGTGTGGCTGCGAGAGCTGGCCCGTGCCGCCCACCAGGAGTGCGGCGGCCCGGGCGTGGGCGTCGTGGGGATGTGCTTCACCGGCGGCTTCGCCCTGGCCATGATGGTCGACGACACGGTGCTCGCCCCCGTGCTGAGCCAGCCCTCCCTGCCCCTGCCCCTCACCCGGGCCCACCGGCGTGACCTGGGGGTTTCTGACCAAGACCTGGGGCGGATCAAGGAGCGGGCCGCGGCGGGAGTGTGCGTTCTCGGGTTGCGCTTCACCCACGATCGCGTCGTCCCCCAGGAGCGCTTCCAGCGCCTCCGGGAGGAGTTGGGTGACGCCTTCGTGGCTGTGGAGATCGACTCGTCTCCCGGCAACCCCCACGGTCATCCCCGGATGGCCCACTCCGTGCTGACCGAGCATCTAATCGACCGGGAGGGCAGCCCGACCCGGGCCGCGCTGGACCAGGTGCTCGAGCTGTTTCGCAACCGCCTGCTCGTGGCCGCCAACGAATGAGCTACTGCTCGTGACGGCGAGCCAGCTCTCCCTCCAGCGCACCCAGCGCCTCCTCGGGCAGGCCCCGCACCAGGTCGGCCAGCAGCTCGGAGACGAACACCGCCTGCCTGTCGGCGATCTCGAGCATCTGGATCCGCGTCTCCGGGTCGAGCTTGTCCCACTGCTTCAGGGTGCTCACGGCCAGCCTGATGGCGCCGATGGACCCGATGAGCCCGTGGGCGACCACTGCGACGACGGCACGATCCTCGTCCTCGGTGGAGCGCGCTTGCGCTGCCAGGTCCCTGGCCCCCAGTTCCATCGAGGAGATGGTACTCCCCGCCCTGGCCGGACCCCGGTAGGGACCAAGGAGCGCCCATGAACAAGCCCAACGGCAACTACTCGGTCGCGTTCCCGAAGCGCTGGTGGTACCCGGTGTGCCGATCGTCCTCGCTGCGGCGCAGGCCGCGGGCCGTGACCCTGATGGACCGGCCCCTCGCCCTCTTCCGGGCCACCTCCGGGAGGCCGGCAGCCCTGCTCGACCGTTGCGCGCACCGCAACGCGCCCCTGTCCCTGGGGTCGGTGCACGAGGGCTGCGTCCGCTGCCCCTATCACGGCTGGACCTACGACGGCGAGGGCCGCTGCAGGGACGTTCCCGGTCTCCTGGTCGACTCTTCCTCACCGACGCGCGACGTCGAAGCCCACGCCGCCACCGAGCAGGACGGGTTCGTGTGGGTGTGGGGCGAGGCCGGGGCCGAGCCCACGGGCCGGCCCTTCCCGCTCC
This sequence comes from Actinomycetota bacterium, assembly GCA_005884125.1. Classification (GTDB taxonomy): domain Bacteria; phylum Actinomycetota; class Acidimicrobiia; order Acidimicrobiales; family AC-35; genus AC-35. The sequence continues at coordinate 16,103 of VAXP01000128.1, forward strand.
CCAAGCTTCAGGGGGAGACCGTCTTCCCCTGCGACCTGGACTGCACCCTGCACGCCGCCCTGGAGAACACCCTCGATGTCCCCCACACCGCCTTCCTCCACCGGGGGATCTTCCGCGGCGTCAAGCCCAAGGATCTCAAGGCCGTCCGCCGCAACCTGGAGAACGGCTGCGAGGTCGAGTTCGTGGGCGAGTCCGTGGGTCTGGGCCGCATCCAGGGCGGACCCCTGGCCAGCAAGGTCTTCCAGCACTGGGACCGCTTCTTCATGCCCTCCATCGCCCAGGTCGAGTACCGGGTGGAGGACTGGCTGCGCATCTACAACACCGTCCTGCACCTGCCCGTGTCCCCGTTCAAGACCCGGGCCTGGTTCGTGCTGCAGTGGTCGAGCCCGGTCCCCGCCGCCCTCATCCGGCCCATCGTGCAGCTCCGGGGCCGCAAGGTCCTGCGCCAGGACGCGGCCATGCTGGCCCGCCAGTCCGAGCGCATCCATCGCTTCGGGGGCGAGCGCTTCTCGTCGACCGAGCTCGACGTGCTCGGATCCGCCATCTGGCGCCTGCTCAGGCAGGCGGAGCGCGCCGAGCAGGCCGAGCAGGCCGAGGGGGCGGGGGCGTCGGACGGGGCGGAACGGGACCAGGCCGCGGAGGACGAGCCCGTACCCGACGCCGAGGTGGTCTTCCGCATCTAGATATATGGGGACCGGCCGTGGGGGGGCGGCGGTAGGTTCGGTGGGTGGGCTTGGAGGGGACGGAGGCGCCGCCGCGGCTGGCCAGCCTGAGCGCCGCGGTCATAGCCGTCGTCGCGTGGGGCATAGGCCCGGTCCTTATCAAGTTCGTCCACCTCCCCGGTCTGGCCGTCGCCTTCTACCGCCTGTGGCTCGGTGCGGTGATGTGGCTGGTCGTGCTCTACCTGCGGGGAGGGCGGCTGAGCCGCTCCGTGCTCTGGCGCTCGACACCGGGCGGTGTCGCCTTCGGGCTCAACGTGGCCCTGTTCTTCACGGCCGTGAAGCTCACGACCGTCACCGACGCGTCCATCATCAGCGCCTTGCAGCCCGCCCTGGTGCTGCTCGTGGTGGGGCGCATGTTCGGCGAGCGCGTGACCCGGTCCGACGCCCTGTGGACGGCGCTGGCCATAGCCGGGGTCGTGCTGGTCGTGGCCGCGGGAGGATCGGGCGGAGGCGGGGACATCGGCGGAGACGTTCTCGCCGTGGGCGCCCTGGCCGCCTGGACCTGGTACTTCCTCGCGTCCAAGACGGCGCGGCGGCAACTCGGCGCCCTCGACTACCAGGCCGCCCTGGCCCTGGTGGCCGCCGTCGTCATCACGCCCGTGGCCCTGGCCGCCGGTGCCACCCCCGCCCCCCGGACGCTGGGGAACGTGTGGTGGCTCGTCGTCATCGCCGTGGGACCGGGGGGCGGGCACCTGCTCATGAACTGGGCCCACGCCCACGTCCGGCTCTCCATCACCTCGCTGCTCACCCTGGCCAGCCCCGTGATCTCCGCGGTGGGCGCGGCCGTGGCCCTGGGGGAGCCTCTCTTCGCCCTGCAGGTGGCGGGGATGGCCGTCGTGATCGCCTCTCTGGCCGCCGTCGTCTATCGCATGAGCGGGACCGAGGCTCCCGTGGTGGCGCCGGCCGCGCCCGTGGTGGGCCCGGCCGCCGAGTAGGTCAGGCCAGCTCCACGCTGATGGGGGCGCTGTCAGCGACGTCGGGCGCGAAGGTGGCCAGCTGGTTCCTGCCCCCGGACTTGGCCCGGTACATGGCCACGTCCGCCCGCCGCAGCAGCTCGTCGGGCTCCTCGTCGCCACGGCGACCCTGGGCGATGCCGATGCTGCAGGCCAGCTCCACCGGGCGGCCACCGAGGAGGAAGGGCGAGGCGATGCGGTCGAGCAGGCGCCGGGCCGCCGCCTCGGCCTGGTCGGGTCGGTCCAGGTCCTCGATGAGGACGGTGAACTCGTCGCCTCCCAGGCGGGCCAGCGTGTCCTCGGGACGGGTGCAGCTGCGCAGGCGCCCGGCCACGGCGTGCAGCAGGGTGTCACCCGCGGCGTGCCCGAACGAGTCGTTCACCTCCTTGAACTCGTCGAGGTCGATGAAGAGCACGGCCAGGGACGTCTCGTGCCGCCGGGCCCGGGCCACCGCCTGCTCCAGGCGCTCCAGGAAGGCGACGCGGTTGGGCAGGCCGGTGAGGGGATCGTTGTAGGCGAAGTAGCGCAGGCGCTCGGTCATCTCCCGGCGCTCGGAGATGTCGCTGAAGTTGCAGACCAGCCCGGCCACGGCCGGATCCTCCAGCAGGTTGGTGACGCGCACCTGGACCCAGCGGAACCCTCCCAGGCGGCGGGCGGCCCGCACCTCGTAGACGTGCACGACTCCCGGCTCCACCGGGGACCCGCCCTCCTCCTCGGCTTTCTCCCGGTCGGACTCGTACACGAGCGTCCTGGCCGGCCGCCCTATCACCTCGTCCGGACGCCAACCCAGGACGGCCTCGACTGAGGGCGAGATGTAGGTGATGCGCCCCTCGGCGTCGACCACGGCCACCACGTCCATGGAGTTCTGCACCAGCGAGCGGAACCTCTCCTCCCGGCGCAGCACCTCGTTCTGGCTCGCCTCGAGCCGGTCGCCCGTCCAGGACAGGGCCTCGGCCACGAGGATGCACACGGGGGCGGCGTACAGGACCGAGGAGATCTCCCACGCCGGGGCGTGACCGACCAGGAGCGGCGTCAGGTACGCGGCCAGGAACGAGGGCAGGAAGACCAGTGAGGTGAAGCGGCGCTGCGTCATTCCCACCCAGGCGAAGGAGACCAGGAAGAAGAGGCCGTAGCGGAAGGGGTCGTTGCCCCCGAACTGGTTGTGGAGGGCGATGAGCCCGTGGGCCAGCAGCATGAGGGTCCACTGGGCCCGGGCCGGGAGGCGTCCCCAGGGGATGGCCCAGATGAGGGCGCCGCCGGCCACGGCGGCCACCCCGACCAGGAAGACCCCGAGCCGGTCGATGTCGGGGTGGGCGGGCACGAAGGGGCTGAGGAGCGTGACCGCTCCGGACACCATGAAGAGGACCGCGCCCAGGCGGCCGGCCACGGCCGGGTTGCGCGGTGTCCTCATAGGGTCATTTTCGGCATCTCACCGGGCGTGGCGTAGGGGGCGAAGTGACTAATCCGCACCCCCCGGTCTGACGATGGCTGCTCAGACCGCCGCTTCCTCGGAGACCGGGCGCCCAGGGGCCTGGCTCACCCGGTTGCGCCCGCTGCGCTTGGAGACGTACAGAGCGCCGTCCGCGGCCTGGATGAGCTCTTGGGCATCAGAGGCGTGCACGGGATACGTCGCCACCCCGACGCTGGCCGTGACCCTCACTTCCGCGCCCGCCAGCACCACGACCTCGCGCAGGCGTTCGGCCAGCATGAGCGACTCGGCCTGGGTGCAGCCGGGGAGGATCACGGCGAACTCCTCGCCGCCGTAGCCACCGTGTCGTAGGTCCGGCACGCCCCGGACACCTCGGCGGCGATGGAACGCAGCACGTCGTCGCCCATCTGGTGGCCGTGCAGGTCGTTGAGCCCCTTGAAGTCGTCGATGTCGAGCATTACCAGGCTGACCGGTTCCCCGCCACGCTCGGCCCGGCCGAGTTCCCTGTCCAGGGTGGCGTCGAAGGCGCGCCGGTTGGCCACGCCTGTGAGGCCGTCGGTCGAAGCCATCTTCTGCACCCGCTCGAGCAACCAGGCGTTCCCCAGGGCCAGGGCGCCGTGGGAGGCAAAGCGCTCGAGCATGGACACCACCCGCCTCTCGATGCGAGAGCCGTGCCTCATGGCGTGCTCGGCCACGAGGACTCCGTGGCAGTGGCCCTCGGCGTAGAGGGGGACGACGACCAGGTTCCTGCCCCCGGGGAGGAGGTCGGTCAGCCAGGCGTCGTCGCCCCGCGTCAGGGCCGAGGCGAGCAGGGTCTGCTTGCTATCGATGGCCCGGGCCAGCACCGAGCCGCCCGGCAACGGCGGCGCGAAGTCCCCGGTGGCCACGGGCCCGTGGTGGGCCAGCGTCGACCAGCGACCCTGGTTCTCCCCGACCAGCACTACGCAATCGAAGTCGAAGGTCTCGGCCACGTGCTCGGTGAGAATCTCGGCTGCCTCCCGGCCGCCGCTGGCGCCGTCGAGGCCGGCGGCCAGGCGGGCCAGCGCCTCCAGGTCGTACTTCCGCCGGCGCAGCTCTCGCTCGTTCACGGCGGAGAAGGCGGCGGTGGCCAGCGCCACCAGCCAGAACACGGCGACGAAGGTGACCATGCGATGGAAGGCGGAGTCGGGCATCGGCCGGCCACCGACGGTGACGGTCATGCGCACGTCCCTCGCGTAGTAGACGACCATGGTCAGCAGCGAGTCCCACAGTGCGACCTTGAGCCCGGTCCGGTAGGAGGCGAGCAGAACCACCGCGATGAGGTGCAGCACCATCAGGTAGCGCACGGGGCTGGCGATGCCCCCGCTGACGAAACAGACCCAGGCCAGGTAGAAGCCGTCCAAGATGATGAGGGACCCGAACAGGGTGATCCCGCGGCGGCCGAACAGGTGCCAGGCCCCTTCGAAAGACAAGGCGATGGCCACGTAGCCCCCCGTGACTGCCGCCAGCCCGAGCGCTCCCGGACGGAACACCTCGGGTGAGAACGCGACCAAGGCGGCGACGGCGAGCACCATGGCGAGCCTCAAGAAGCGCATCCACCGCAGCCGGTCGGCGAGCGGGACCATCTCATTGGCCACATTTCGTGAGCTGGTGGGGGTCATTTGAGGAGCTCCTCGGGAGAGGCGAAGGGGAGGTCAGGCTCGGGGTGCACCGGAGCCAGGGCGAGCTTGGGGTCGTTGCGGTCGAGCCGGTCCTGCACGAGGAGGAACGCCACGACGATCACGATGAGCGCCACCGGCATGGCGCCTCTCTTCACTGCCGCCGTGGCCAGCTTGGCCAACTGCGTGTCGATACCGGGGCCCGGCGACGGGTTCTGTGACGGCGCCGCCCCGCTCCCGGAGGCGGGGGCAGTCACAGGGTTTGGCTTGGCCTGTCCCGCCCCGCCCCCCGGCCGAGCCGGAGGCACAGCAGCCGGGGAAACGGGCACCAGAGCAAAGGGCGCGGGAGCAGGGGTCGACGTCCCCGCCATGAACCCGGGGTTGGCCACAACCGGGGCGGCAGGAGCGAAGGGCGAGCGGGTAGGGGCGGCCGGGATGACGGCCAGGCCCGGGGTGGCCACCGGGGCGACCCTCGGTTGCGGGCTCCCACCAGCGCCGGCAGCGACCGGCGGGGAGGGGGCGGGCGTGGGGGCTGTGGCCGTAGGGGGAGCGGGAGCAGCCGGCAGCGGTGGGGTGGGGGCAGGCGAGGCCGGCGGAGAGCCCACCGCCGGCGAGGGAGGCGACGAAGGCGGAGAGGAGCTGGGCGGGGCGGGAGGCGGACCCGGCGGGGCTGGCGGTGCGGTAGGCGTAACCGAAAGGGAGGGGGAGCTCGCCGGCCCGGTGCCCACGGTGTTGGTGGCCGTGACCGTGAACGTGTAGGCGGTGTTGTTGGTCAGCCCCGGCACCGAGGCGGTGAGGGCCGAGCCCCCGACGGTGGCCGACTGCCCGCCCGAGGAGGTGACGGTGTAGGAGGTGATGGGGTCGCCCCCGTCGGACCCCGGAGCGCTCCAACTCACGGTGGCGGAGGCGTTGCCGGCCGCGGCCGACACGGCGGTAGGCGCGCCTGGGGAGGTCGGGGGCGGAGGGGGTGGCGGGGGTGGCGGGGGTGCGGTCGGGGTGACCGACGAGGAGGCGGAGCTGGCCGGCCCGGTGCCCACGGTGTTGGTGGCCGTGACCGTGAAGGTGTAGCCGTTGCCGTTGGTCAGCCCCGACACCGAGGCGGTGAGGGCCGAGCCCCCGACGGTGGCCGACGGCCCGCCCCCCGAGGAGGTGACGGTGTAGGAGGTGATGGGGCTTCCCCCGCTGGAGACGGGAGCGTTCCAGCTGACCGACGCCGAGGCGTTTCCAGCCGTGGCCGACACCCCCGTGGGGGCACCGGGCGCCGTGGCCGGAACCCCCAGGGCCTGGACCTTGCGCACGCGATTGTTGCTCGAGTCGCTGATGAAGAAGTTGCCCGCGGAGTCGAGGTTCACACGGGCGGGCCCGAACAGCGTGGCCGAGGTGGCGGGCCCTCCGTCACCCGAATAGCCGGCCGTGCCCGTTCCGGCCACCGTGGTGATGGTCCCTGATCCGTCGATCTTGCGTACGCGGTTGCCGCTCAGGTCGGCGACGAACACCTGCGACGACGAGTCCACGGCCAGGCCCACCGGCCACAGGAATGAGGCGGAGGTGGCCGGTCCCCCGTCGCTGGAGTAGGTGGCCGCACCCGTGCCCGCGAACGTCGTGATGGTCCCGCCCGGCGTGACCTTGCGGACTCGGCTGTTGCCGGAGTCAGCGATGTAGATGTTCCCCCCGCCCACCGCCACATCGGCGGGAGACTTGAGCTGGGCCGACGTGGCGGGCCCTCCGTCGCCCGAGTACCCCGAGGACGCGCCCGTGCCCGCGACCGTTGTGATCAGCCCGGCCGTGCTCACCTTGCGGACGGTGCTGTTGCCGTAGTCGGCGATGTACAGGTTCCCGGCCGCGTCGACGTCCACGCCAGCGGGCGACGTCATACGAGCAAGCGTGGCCGGTCCTCCGTTGCCCGAGTATCCGGGCATGCCGCTACCGGCGACGGTAGTGATCACCCCGCCGGCGCTGATCTTGCGCACCCGCGAGTTGTAAAAGTCGGCGACGAAGAGGTTGCCCGCTCCGTCCAGGGCGAGGTCCGTGGGGAAGTTCAGCTTGGCCAACGTGGCCGCCCCGCCGTCACCCGAATAGCCGGCTGTCCCCGTCCCCGCGATGGTGGTGATCACACCCGTGGGGCTCACCTTGCGAATGCGGTTGTTGGTGGAGTCGGCGATGAACAGGTCCCCGGCGCCGTCGATGGCGACCCCGTCGGGAAGGTGCAGGGCCGCGGCCGTGGCCGGTCCTGCATCACCCGAGTAGCCGGCGACGCCCGTGCCGGCCACGGTGGTGATGGTCCCACCCGCCGCCCACCCTTGGGTCTCGAGGACGACGACGGACGCGAGCACCAACAGACCCGCCGCCGCGGTCGCCCAGGCCTTGTTCCGGGCTCGCCCGGGAAGGCGCGCCGAGTCCACCCGGCCGCCGTGGTGGCTCGGGCGACGACCCGCATTCGGCTGTCCTCTGCTGGGCATCGGCGTGGATTCCATTGCTTGGGATGCGGCAAACCGGTCTGATCCGGCCCGTCGTTGTGTCGGTGAGTGGTCGGCGCCGGGTGAGAGCTATTTCCGAAATGGCCCGCCTGGAGGGCGGTGTGATCGACACCAGTTGGCGGCCCCGATTCCCGGGCGCCAAGGCCTCAGGCGCGGGCCACCCCGGCCGAAACAACCAGCACCGAGGGTGCTAGGACGGCCACCGTCCGCGGAAACTAATGGTGAGAGCGAGATGACCCAACCCACTACGGAGGAGCGCTGGCGAGGCCGGCCCGTCCTCAGCTGGCTGCTCCGCATGGCGATCGTCGTGGCGCCCATCGCCGCCTCGGTGGCCGTGGCCGCCGTCGTGGGCCGCTCCCTTCCTCGGTCGACCGGCGTCTCCGGGGTAATCGTGTGGTGGGCACTGGTCCTGGGGACCTCGACCGGCACGCTGGTCCTGGCCGACCGGCTCACGCGCAGGCTCCTGCCTCTGGCCGCGCTGCTGCGCATGACGCTGCTCTTCCCCGATCGCGCTCCATCCCGGCTGGCGGTGGCCCGGAAGTCGGGCACCACCCGTGGGCTCGAGCGGCGCCTTCAGGACGCCCACGATCGCGGCGTCGAGGACGAGCCTACGAAGGCAGCGGTCACCATCCTGGGCCTAGCCACCTCGCTTTCTGACCACGACCGGGGCACACGCGGGCACTCCGAGCGCGTCCGGGCCCTGACGGACCTCATCGCCGAGGAGCTCAAGCTCCCCGTGGCTGACCGCGACCGCCTGCGCTGGTCCGCGCTCCTGCACGACGTGGGCAAGCTGACCGTCCACCCCGAGGTCCTCAACAAGCCCGGCAAGCTCTCGGAGGACGAGTGGGCCGTCATCCACCGCCACCCCCTGGAGGGGGCTCGACTGGCCGGTCCCTTGTTGCCGTGGCTGGGCGAGTGGGCCAAGACCATCGAGCAGCACCACGAGCGTTACGACGGTGAGGGTTACCCGTACCGTCTCGCGGGCCAGGAGATCTCCTTGGGCGGGCGCATCGTGGCCGTCGCCGACTCCTTCGACACCATGACCGCGGCCCGCTCGTACTCGCCGGCCATGAGCGCCGAGGCGGCACGGAGGGAGCTGGCCCGCTGCTCGGGCACGCAGTTCGACCCGGCCGTCGTGCGCGCCTTCCTGAACGTCTCCCTCGGACGCCTACGCTGGGCGGCCGGGCCCCTTGCGTGGCTGGCGCAGCTCCCCTTCGCAAACGGCTTTGCCCGTGTCGGAGACCTCCTGGTCGTCGGTTCCCGGGCCTTGGCGGGAACGGCGGCCGTGACGGTCGGGGCGTCGGTCGCTGGGGCGGGCGCGCCCCCCGCAGCGAACGGCCAGACGCAGGCCCCCGGGACAGCCAAGGCCGCCGCCACCCTCACCAGTCGCACCCAGCCCCGCCTGCCCCAGCCCGCGCCTCCCGCACCGCGGGCGCCGGTCGCGCCGCCGCCGGCCGATCCTCCTCCGCCCGCACCTGACCCCACCCCTCCGACGACCGCGCCTCGGCCCCCGGTGACGCCCTCACCGACGGCTCACCCGCGGCCCACCACCCCTCGGCCCCCAGCCTCCGCACCGGCCACCCCTCAGCCGGCAGCCCCCGTCCCCGCCCCACCGCCGGTCGGGCCCACGCCGGCCGATCCTGCTCCGCCGGCGCCGTCGCCCTCCCCCGCCCCGGCGGGGCCTCCTCCGCCCGCTCCTGCGGCTCCTCCCACCTCGCCCACTCCCCCCATCCCGGCGGCTCCTCCCCCCCCGCCGGTGGTCCCGCCCACGCCGACGCCGATCGCCGTGGCCGACACCGCCACCACCCCGGCGGGCACGGCCGTGACCATCCCGGTGCTGGCCAACGACAGCGGCTGGACGGGCACCCTGGACCCGACCTCGGTGCAGGTCGTCAGTCCCCCGCTCCACGGATCGACGACGGTGGCCCCTACCGGCACCGTCACCTACACGCCCGCGGCCGGTTTCACGGGCGTCGACACCTTCGTCTACCGGGTGTGCGATACAAGCGGGGGCGGGTGCTCGACGGCGTCGGTGTCCGCCACGGTGACCCCGATCGACCTGCCGCCCGTCGCCGCCGCTGACACAGCGGTGGTCGTGAAGACCACGACGACCGCCATCAACGTGTTGTCCAACGACACCGACGACGACGGTGACCTCGCCCCCGCCAGTCTCAGCGTCGTCACGGCGCCCACCAAGGGATCCGCCACCGTAAGCTCCGACCGCACCATCGCCTACACCGCGGGGCAGCCGGGGATCGACACCTTCACCTACCGCGTCTGCGATCAGCTGGGGCTGTGCTCGACGGCTCCGGTCACGGTGACGGTGCTGAACAGCATCGACCAGGGCCCCAAGGTCCTGCCGACCTTCGCGCTGACCACCAGCGGCCGGCCGGTGAAGATCGACGTGCTGGCCAACGTCTCGCCGTCTGACCCTCTTGCCCCCATCGCCCCGGCGACTCTGGCCATCGACACGCTGCCGGCGCACGGCACCGTTGTGGTGAACGCCGACCACACGATCACCTACACCCCGGCGTCCGGCTTCATCGGGCTGGACAACTTCAAGTACGCCATCTCGGACTCGCTGGGCGCGTCAGCAAAGGGCAACGTACAGGTCGTTTCGGGCTGACCAGCCGGGCGGCGGGGCAGGCAGCGAGAGTCTGCAAAGCTCTCGCCCCATGTCCGCCCCCTCCCCCGGCCTGAGCCCGCTGCCGCCCGTCGAGCAGGTCCGCCCCGGGCTCTGGAGCGTGCCCGTCCCCATCCCCAACAACCCCCTGCGCTACGTCTTCGTCTACGCCTTCGAGACCGAGCGGGGGCCGTACATCGTCGACGCGGGCTGGAACACCGACGACGCCTACGCCACGCTCTGCTCGGGGCTGGCCCAGGCCGGCTTCGACATCGCCACCGTCCAGGGCGTCCTCGTCACCCACATCCACCCCGACCACTACGGGTTGGCCGGGCGGGTGAGGGAGGCGTCGGGTGCCTGGGTGGGCCTCCACTCGGCCGACGCCGCCCTCATCCACGACCGCTACGAGGTCCCCGAGGAGCTCATCGTGCGGGTCGGGACCATGCTCCGGCGCGTCGGCGCCCCCCCGGACGAGCTGGCGTCACTGGAGCGCGCCTCCATGCCCGTGCTGCCCTTCGTCACCGCGGTCAAGCCCGATCTGGTGATCGAGGACGGCGACAAGCCCGAGGTGCCCGGTTGGGACCTCGTGGCCATCTGGACCCCCGGCCACTCCCCCGGCCACCTCTGCTTCTGGGAGCCCCGCAACGCCCTCATGCTCTCGGGCGACCACGTCCTGCCCCGCATCACCCCCAACATCCCCTTCCACCCCCAGGCCGGGGCCGACCCCCTGGGAGACTTCCTCCGCTCCCTGGAGCGCCTGGAGGGCTACCAGGCCACAGAGGTGCTGCCCGCCCACGAGCACCGCTTCGTGGGCCTGCAGTCCCGGCTGGCCGAGCTGCGGGCCCACCACGAGCGCCGCTTCGCCGAGGTCGTCACCGCGGTGAGGGACGGGACCACGACGGCCTGGGACATCGCCTCGCACATGCAGTGGTCCCGGCCGTGGGACAGGATCCAGGGCTTCATGCGCCGGGCCGCCGTGGGAGAGGCCATGGCCCATCTGCGGGCCCTGGAGGCGCGGGGCGTGCTGCGGGAGGTCCCGGGCGAGCCCTCCCGGTGGGAGCTGGCCCGGGAGTGACGGGTCAGCCGCGGGGCGTCATGTCCAGATCGGGAGGCGGCATCTCGGGGATCTTCCAGCGGAGGTAGGGCTTGTCGTAGACGTCGTGGTAGGCGTTGGCCGCCTCGACCATGGCCTGGAAAGCGGCCTCGAACGTGTCCCAGTCCTCCGAGTCGATGGCCTTGCGCACCACGGCCAGCTCCTCGTTTATGAACTTGTCCATGTTCTCCGCGTACTTGGGCCGCAGGAAGGCGCCCTTCTCCATGAGGTTGACCGCCTCCTTGAGCTGAAAGGCGGCCAGCGGCCGGTTCCTGGCCTGGCCCGCGTAGTAGCACTTCCAGATCCTCGCCCCCACGAGAGGCATGATCTCCGCCATCCCGGGCATGAGCGGGCCCAGGTCGTCGATGCTGAACGTGCCCTTGCCTGTGTCGATGACGTGGTCGTGGTCCTCAGACACCTCTCCCCCTCCGTGGCTCGGGCGCATCTTGGCACGGGGCACACGCGACGAGGGAGCGGCACAAGCCGCTCCCTCCTGCCACCCTTGATGGGTGGATCAGTTGCTGGAGGCGTCCTCTCCGGGGGCGACCACCGGCTTCACCGCCGCCAGCAGGTTGGTCACGAACTCCTTCTGGGTCTCCAGGATCTTCTCGACGAAGCCGAAGGTCGCCTCGACGACCTGCTTGGGCTCGACGTCACGCAGGTACGGCACCCGAACGCGGTCGGGTACGTAGGGCCGGACCACCTCGACGAGGCTCTTCACCGCGTCGATGGTCGTGTCCTGGCCGAAGCGGATGGCGTCCAGGACCTGCTGCTGGACGTTCTCGGTGATCTCCTGCACGGCCTTCTGGGGGGACTCGGTGTTGCTCGGCACTGGGAATCTCCTCCTTGTCGGTACCTTCTCGGCTGCTAACTATACTTTGCAGCCGGGTACCAAGTCAAGCCGGGAGGGCAGGCGGGAACACCAGGGGCAGGTGGTCGGCCTGGCGGATGCCGGCTGAGAAGTGGATCTCGGCCCCCTCGGCCAGGGCGTAGTCGGGGATGCGGCGGTGGAGCTCCTCCAGGGCCACCCCCAGCTCCAGCCGGGCCAGGTGGGCGCCCAGGCACAGGTGATGGCCTCCGCCGAAGGCCAGGTGGCGGTTAGGGTCCCGGGAGAGGGCGACGTCCTCCGGGCCGCCGAACTCCTCGCCGTCGGCGTTGGCCGCGCCCAGGACGAGGGTGACCCGCTCGCCTGCGCGCAGCTCCACCCCCGACATGGTCACGTCCTGGCGCAGCGCCCGGGGCACCACCGTCACCGGGGTCTGGTGGCGGAGCAGCTCCTCCACGGCCGCAGCGATGAGCCCGGGGTCGGCCACCAGCTGCCGGCGCCTGTCCGGGTGCCGGGCCAGGTAGGCCACCATGCAGTCGAGGGTGGCCGTCACCGTGTCGAGACCGCCCAGGAGCATGAGCTGGCAGATGCCGAGCAGCTCGCGGTCGGTCAGGGCCCGGCCGTCGAGGTTGGTGTGCACGAGCTGGCCGAGCAGGCCGTCTCCCCGAGTCCGGCGGTGATCGGCGACGGCGTCCACGAAGTACTCGTTGATGGCCTTGCTCGTCGCCTCGCGGATGGCGGCCGCCGCCTCCAGGTCGCCGGGCTCGACGTTGGGCCTGATGAGCTCGTCCCGCCAGCGCAGGAAGGTGGGCAGGTCCTCCATCGGCAGCCCGAACAGCCGCAGGAAGATGGCCGAGGGCAGAGGCGTGGCGAACTCCTGGTGGAAGTCGCAGTCCCCCCTCGACGCGAACTTGTCGATCAGGGCGTTGACGTCCCGGCGAACGTCGGGCTCGAGCTCCCCCACCTTGCGGGGCACGAATTCCGGGTTGAGCAGCCGGCGGTACCAGGTGTGCTCGGGGGGGTCCATCTGCAGGGGGATGAGGGGCTGCTCCTGGCCGATGGAGAAGGCGTCGGAGGAGGAGAAGACCTCCGGGTGCCTGAGAGCCCAGAGCACGTCCTCGTAGCGGGAGATGTATACGGAGGACCACTCTCCCTCCCCGGCCCGGGCCACCGGGCACGTCTCCCGCACCTGTCGGTAGGCGGCGTGGGGGTCGTCGGCGGCCCCGCCGGTGAATATGAGAAGCCCCACGTCGACCGGCGCGGCTTCCTCCAGGTCCATCGCTCCTCCTCGCCCCTCAGCTCCCGGCCCGAACCGTCTCGGTGTCCCGCCCCGACCGCAGCACCCGCCCTGGCGTCGCCCCCGTGAAGGCGCCCGACCGGGCGATCTCAGTCCCGTTCACCAGCACGTGCTCCACGCCCTGGGCCTCGGCCACGATGCGGCTCGCTCCCCCGGGCAGGTCCTCCCGGGTCCGCTCCTCCAGAGGTCCCACCGTGGCCGGGTCGAACACGACCACGTCGGCGTGCCAGCCGGGGACGAGCCGGCCCCGCTCCTTCAGCCCGTACAGGCGGGCGGGCACGTCGGTGAGCGCCCTCACCGCCTCCTCCAAGCTGAGCAGGGCCCGCTCACGCACCGCCTCGCCGACCAGGAACGTGCTGTAGGAGGCGCCGCACATCATGTCTAGGTGGGCCCCGGCATCCGACCCGCCCACCACGGCCCGCCGGTCCCGCCACACCTCGGCCCGCGCCGTCCAGGTCTCGTCCTCCTCCTTGCCCATCTCGGGCCTCAACCCGGTGCGCAGGCCGTCGGCCACCACGACGTCGAGGAGGGCGTCGAACGGCTCCTTGCCCTGCTCGCGGGCGATGTCCCCGATCCTCCGCCCCTCCAGGCGGCGGGTCTCGTCGGTGAAGGCCTCGGCGATGGTGAGCCGCTCCCAACGGGCCAGGTTGGCCAGCACACCGGCCTCGGGCGAATGGGCCCGCTCGTCCAGCCCCCGCCTGACCTCGGGGTCGGAGAGGGCGGCCAGGCGCTCGGGCACGGGGAGCGAGAGCGTCTCCCGCCATCCGGGCAGGGCGTCGAGCACGAAGCCGGTGAGGAACGAGAGGCGGATGCGCACCCCCTGGGGGAGCGTCAGGGCCACGACCCGTCCGCCGCGCTCGGACGCGGTGGTGGAAGCGGCCAGCTGGTGCTCGTGGTTGCCCCCCGCCCTCACCCCCAGCACGTTCCAGTTCAGGGGACGGTCGGCGGCCAGTGACAGCTGGGCCAGAAGGTCGACCTCCTCCTGGCTGAAGCCGTTGAGGCAGCCGGGGATGATCAGCTCGAGCTGGGTGCCCGGGTGCTCACGCACGCAGGAGGCGAGGTGAAGGAGCTCCTCAGCGGTGGCCGAGCGGGAGGGCACGGGGTTTCCGTCGCCGTCGTTGTGGGTGTGGGCCTGGGACGAGGAGAACCCCAGGGCGCCGTCGGACAGGGACTGGTGGAGCATCGCGGCCATGGCCTCGATTGCGGGCTCGTCGGCGGGCTTGGCCGTGGCCGCCTCACCCATGGCCAGCCGGCGCAGGGCGGAGTGACCGACGAGGAAGCCGGCGTTCACCGCCACCTCCCGGCCTTCCAGACAGTCCAGGTAGTCGCCGAAGGTCGTCCACTCCCAGGGCACACCCTGCTGCAGGGCGGGCAGGGGGATGCCCTCCACCCGGGCCATGAGCCGGGCCATGTAGTCGACGTGGTCGGGCGCGGCCGGCGCCAGAGTGAAGCCGCAATTGCCCCCGAACACGGTGGTCACACCGTGCAGGGGTGAGGGGCTGGCCGTCGGGTCCCACATGAGCTGGGCGTCGTAGTGGGTGTGGAGGTCGACGAAACCGGGAGCCACGACCATCCCGCCCGCGTCGATGGTCCGCGCCGCGCCGTCGTCGAGCTCGCCCACCTCGATGACCCTGCCGTCGCGCACCCCGACGTCCGCCCGCCGCGGCGCCGACCCCGTGCCGTCCACAACAGTCCCGCCCACGATGGCCAGGTCGAGCATCAAGCCTCCTTCGACGTCGCGGCCGCCGGGACCTGCAAGTGATCGGGAACGGGGTGGCGGAAGAGCCTGGACGCGTTCTCCCAGGTGACCATCCGGACCTCCTGGGGCGAGAGCCCGGCCAACCCCTTGCGGGCACGAACCTGGGTGTCCGGCCAGGTCGAGTCGGCGTGGGGGTAGTCGCTCTCCAGCATGATGCGGTCGACTCCGATGTGGTCCCGCAGGGCGAAGGTCGTGGGGATGTCGATGGTGCAGAACCAGAAGTTGCGCCGCAACGTCTCCACCGGCGACAGCTCGGCGTCTTTCCATGCGGCCAGGCCCACGGCGGAGTGGTCGAGCACGTAGTCGACCCGGTCGATGAGCATGGGCACCCACCCGATGCCGCCTTCGGAGAACGCCACCTTGATCTCGGGGAACCGGGTCGGGATGCCGGCCCACAACCAGTCCGCCGCCGTGACCAGCGCGTTCACCGGGAAGAGCGACGTGTACAGCTCCAGCGGCGCCCCCGGCGAGCGGGCCGCCGTCCAGCTGGACGAGCCGTTGTGGAGGCACACCACGGTGTCCGTCTCCTCGCAGGCCCGCAGGAACGGGTCCCAGTGGGTCGTGTGCATGGACGGCAGTCCGAGGTCCACCGGGTTCTCGGGGAAGCTCACGGCCTTGAAGCCGCGCTCGGCGTTGGCCCGCACGTCGGCCGCGGCCACCTCGGGCTCGTCCAGCCAGGCCAGCTGCAGGGCGATGATGCGGTCCGGATGGGGCCCTGCCCACTCTTCCCTGTGCCAGTCGTTCCAGGCCCGCAGGCAGGCCAGGCCCAGCTCGGAGTCCTTGCTGCGGGCGAACACTGTCCCCGCGAAGCCGGCGATGAGGGACGGGAAGCACAGCGACGCATAGGTCCCGTCGATGTCCATGTCCCGCACCCGGGCGTCGACGTCGTAGCAGCCCGGGCGCATCTCGTCGAAGCGGGCCGGCTCCATGCTCCACTCCTCCTTGGGCCGCCCGGCCACCGCGTTCAGACCGACCTGGGGGTAGAGCTGGCCTTCGTAGAGCCACTGCTCCCGACCGGCGTCGTCGACCACGACCCTGGGGGCACGGTCGGCTAGGGCGGCGGGCACCCGTCCCTCGAAGAGGTGGGCGGGCTCGATGAGATGGTCGTCCACCGAGATGATGGTGAACGTCCGCTCCCTGGGCTCCGGGTCGGGAAGGAGGGTGGTCCGCTGCTGGGCGGCTTCTCCCACGGCCATCGCGCCTCCTCTCGCCGGCCCAGAGGTTAGTTGCGCGCCAGATCCAGCACCGGTGGGCTCCCCGGAGGTGTGCTGACGTCGATCACCGAGCCGTCGGGGCGGTAGAAGACGAGCTCGTGGTTGGCGTCGCCTTCTGCGTAGAAGCCGGCGTGGAGCAAAGTGTGGTGGCGAGTACAGCACAGGCAGCCATTGCAGATGTCGGTGCTACCCCCCTTGGACCACCAGCGCAGGTGGTGGATGTCGACGATGCTGCGCTGACAGCCCGGGAAGCGGCACCGGCCCCCGTCGCGCACGGTGATGGCCCGGCGCTGGGCCCGGTTCCACACCTTGGTCTTGCGCCCGAGATCCAGGGGCTCGCCCCCCAGCGTGACATGGGCCACCACGCTGCAGTCGCACAGGATGCGCTCCAGCTCCTCACCGAGGGGGGTGCCGCCGACCAGGCGCCCGTTGCCGGAGCGGGCCTGAGCCGATGCCGTCGCCGATGCCTGGCCGGACACGTCGACCACGGCGTGCACCAGGTAGCGGTCGGCGCCCACCGCCGCCCCTTCCTGGGCGTGGGCCAGGCCCGTGCGCACCAGCTCCATGAAGGCGTCGGCCCGGCGCTCGGCCCAGCTGGTGGGCCCGCCCTCGCTGTCCGCACGTGAAGACTCGTCAACAGGGGCGCCCCGGTCCAGGAAGGCGTCCAGGGTGACGTGCAGCTCTTCCAGCTCCACCGACGACAGCCTGATCTCGGCCGAGCCGATGCCCGAGTATCCCCGGTCGAGGCAGACGCCGCGCCGGTCGTGGCGGCGCTGCCAGGGGCCGAGGGGGCGGTCCTGGTCGTGGTTGAGGCGGTAGCGGCGGATGGCCTCCTCCAAGCCGAGCACGCTGGAGTCCCGGGCCACCACCACCAGGGCCTCGTCCACCTCGGGCGAGGTGTCTTCCAGGCGGGTGATGGCCCGCACCGCCGAGTAGGAGATCTCCCCTGCCGCGAAGGCGGCCGCCACCGCGGGCCGGCGTCTGAGCTCGTGGGCTATGCGCAGCTTCTCGAAGGCGGTGCTGCGGGCCATCTTGGTGCGCCACATGAGCCACTCCGCCCCCGAGAGCTGGCCGTCGGCGGCCCAGTCCCCGTGGGCGTCGAACTCGGCCAGCACGTCGAGCCAGGCCGCCTCGCTGCCGTCTATGAGGCCCCGGCGCTCCACCAGCCAGGCCCCCAGGTCGAACATGGGCGCGTCGGCCCTCGCCTCCCCCAGCGTCGCCACCAAGGCGACCACCTCCCCGCCTATGGGAATATATGTTCGATCATGGTAGCGAGGGGGTGTGACGGTCATCTCCTGTGCTTCGATGGCTCGTCACTCAGGCCGGCGACGGGAGGTGGCCATGCCGGAGGAGGCCTTCACGCCGAGCGGGGCGCAGCGACTGGTCGAGGCCGCGGTTGGCGCCGGGGTCGAGGTGTGCTTCGCCAACCCGGGGACCACCGAGCTCCCCCTCGTCGATGCCCTCGACCGCGTGCCCGGTGTGCGGGCCGTGCTGGGACTGTTCGAGGGCGTGTGCACCGGGGCCGCCGACGGCTACGCCCGGGTGGCTGGCGAGCCCGCCCTCACCCTGCTCCACCTGGGGCCCGGGTTCGCCAACGGCATCGCCAATCTCCACAACGCCAGGCGGGCGCGAAGCCCGGTGGTGAACCTCATCGGCGACCACGCCACCTGGCACCTGGCCGCCGACGCCCCGCTCACCAGCGACATCGTCTCCCTGGCCTCCCCCGTCTCGGGCTTCGTGCGGACATGCGGGACGGCCGACGGCCTGGCCGGGGACGTCCTGGCCGCGCTGGCCGCTTCGGTCGACCCGCCGGGCCAGGTGGCCACCCTGATCGTCCCCGCCGACTGCCAGTGGGACCCGGCCCCGTCACAGCCCCCTCCGGCGCCCCGGCGCCCGCGGGCCGCGCCCGTCGACGAGGAGACGGTGGCTTCGGCGGCCAAGGCCATGCGCACGGCGTCGTCACCCGTCCTCTACCTGGGGGGCGCGGCCCTGGGCGAGCGGGGTCTGTCGGCGGCGGCCCGGATCCAGGCCGCGACCCGGCGCCCTGTCTTCGCCGAGACCTTCGCGGCCAAGGTCGAGAGGGGCGGGGCCCTCCCCTGGTTCCAGTCGCTCCCCTACTTCCCCGAGCGAGCGGTCGAGGCCCTGGCCGGAGCCGACGTCTTCGTCACCGCGGGGGCTCCGCCGCCCGTGTCCTTCTTCGCCGTGCCCGGCGTGCCCAGCACCCTGTCCCCTCCGACCGCCTCCCACCTGGCGCTGGCCGACCCCGGCAACGACGTTGCCGCCGCCCTGGAGGCCCTGGCCGACGCGCTCGGCGCGCCCGAGCGCGTCGTGCAGGACCCGCGGCCGGCGCTGGAGCTTCCTTCCGGGCCCGACCTCAACGCCGACGTGGCCGGCCTGGCCGTGGCCGCCCTGCTCCCGGAGGGGGCCATCGTGGTGGACGAGGGCGCCACCAGCGGCCTGGGCTACACGGTGCGCTCGCCCTTCGCGGCCCGGCACACCACCCTGGGCCTGACCGGAGGGGCCATAGGCATCGGGCTGCCCCTCGCAGTAGGGGCGGCGGTGGCCGCGCCCGACCGGCGGGTGGTCGCGCTACAAGCCGACGGCAGCGGCATGTACACCATCCAGGCCCTGTGGACCATGGCCCGCGAAGCCCTTGACGTCACCGTCGTGGTGTTCGCCAACCGCCGCTACGCCATCCTCGGGCTGGAGCTGATTCGGGCCGGGATCGACCGGCCCGGACCCATCGCCACGGCACTGACCGACCTCTCCCGTCCTGACCTCGACTGGGTGTCGCTGGCCGCGGGGATGGGAGTGCCGGGCTGGCGGGCGACCACGGCCGACCAGTTCGTCGACCACCTGCGGCGATCGCTGTCGACGGAGGGGCCGTCGCTGATCGAGGCCGTGATCTGATCGTGGGGTGATGCCATGAGACAGGACCACCCGACACCCGGTCACCGCCCACCGGGCCAGGCCGGCCTGCGCCACGTCGACTGCGGTCACATTCCCGAACACCCCACGGCCATGCCCGACCACGCACCGGCGCGCTGACGCCCCCCACGACGGCCTGCGATGAAGTTCGGCATGGCGCTCTTCGGCATCAGCCCCAGGCACTACGGGGAGGCCGCCCGCGTCGCCGAGGAGAACGGATTCGAGTCGGTGTGGATCCCCGAGCACCTGGTGTTCCCGGCCGACATGCCGCCCACCTACCCCTACACGGAGAGCGGGCTCCCGGCGGTGAACCCCGGCACCGCCCTCTACGACCCCTGGGTGGTGCTCGGCTACCTGGCCCACGCCACCGAGTCGATCCGGCTGGGCACCGAGGTCTACATCCTTCCCCTCAGGCATCCCATCGCCACCGCCCGTTCCGTCCTCACCGTCGACCGGCTCTCGGGGGGTCGGGTGACGGTGGGCGTGGGGGTGGGCTGGCTGGAGCCGGAGTTCGAGGTCGTGGGTCAGTCCTTCCACGATCGGGGCAGGAGGACGGACGAGATCATCCCCCTGCTGCGGCGCCTGTGGACGGAGGAGACCGTCAGCCACGCGGGCGACCATTACAGCTTCGGGCCGGTGAGGTTCGAGCCCAAGCCCGTGCAGAAGCCGTGCCCGCCCGTCGAGGTCGGGGGTGCGACACCGGCGGCCCTGCGCCGGGCCGGATGCCTGGGCGACGGGTGGATCGAGATCGGGGCCCGCCACATCGACGTCCTCCAGCAGATGCTCGCCGTGGTCGACAAGCACCGCCGGGATGCAGGCCGGGACAAGCTCCCCTTCGAGGTGACGACGACGAGCGGACTGGCCCGTGACCGGACCTCGGTCCGGCGCTGCCGGGACATCGGGGTCACCCGCATCATCGCCGCGCCGGAGCTGGGCCCGGGGCGGCCGTCACTCGATGACGTCACGGGCTGGATCAAGCGTGTCGCCGACGACCTCATCGCCGGCGTCTGAGGAGGCAGGAGCGTGGAGGACTTCCGCGAGGTGGGCAAGAGGCTGAGCAACTGGGGGCGGTGGGGCGACGACGACGAACGGGGCACCACCAACCTGATCACCCCCGAGCGGCTGGTCGCGGCGGCACGGCTCGTGCGCACGGGCAAGGTGTTCGATCTGGGGATCCCCCTGGACGAGAACGGGCCCCAGCCGGGCGTGGGTCGCACCAACCCGGTCCACCTCATGTCGGCCACGGGGGCGGGCCAGGACTTCCCCGGCGGGTTCCGCTACGCCGACGACTACGTGATCATGCCCCTCCAGTGCGCGACCCAGTGGGACTCGCTGGCCCACGTCTTCTACGACGACCAGCTCTACAACGGCTTCCCGGCCAGCGACGTCACACCCCGCGGCGCGCTCCACGACGCCATCGACAAGCAGGGCAAGGGCATCGCCGGGCGGGGCGTGCTGCTGGACATCGCCGCGCTGAAGGGCGAGGCCTGGCTGGAGCCGGGAACCGTCATCTCCCCTGACGACCTCGACGCCGCGGCCGAACGTCAGGGGGGCGTCGCCGTCGGCCCCGGCGACATCGTCCTGTTCCGTACGGGCTGGCGCCGGTTCTTCGTGAAGGAGAGGTCGGGGGCCCGGTTCACGAGCACAGGGCCCGGGCTGGGGTTGGCCTGCTGCGAATGGCTCCACGCCCGGGACGTGGCCGCGGTGTGCTCCGACAACGCGGCCATCGAGGCCCTGCCCGGGGAGATCCCGGGCGTGGCCCTACCGGTTCACATGGTCCTGATCCGCGACATGGGGATGACCCTGGGGGAGATCTTCGACCTGGAGGAGCTGGCCGCCGACTGCGAGGCCGACGGGGTGTGGGAGTTCTTCTTCACCGCGCCCGCCCTCAAGGTGACGCGCGGTGTGGGATCCCCGCTCAACCCCCTGGCCATCAAGTGACCCCCCACACCAGGCGGACCAGGCCGGCCAGCAGGTCGTCGAGCTCCTCGGCCAGGGCCTCGAAGACCTCAGGGTCGCTGCCGACGGGATCGGCGATGTCGTCGTCGGGCGAGTCCCCGGCCAGCTCGCCCCGCCGGCGCCCGGCCCCGACCCTGTCGAGCCACTCCTCCAGGGGCTGAGCGCGGGGACGGGGGCCCACCGCCCCACCCCGGCGCACGAGCTCCTTGAGCGTGTAGGTGCGGGGCCACGCCTCGGGCGCGGCCACGACGGCCGCCCGCACGTGCTCACGGGCCATACCCAGGATGAGGTCGGTCGCCGCCATCAGCTGCGGCGTCAGCCGGTTGCTGCGGTGCGCCTCGAGCGAAAGCCCCCGAGCGGCCAGGGCGTCGAAGGCCTGCCAGGCCGCGGGCCGGCCCGTGTCGAGAACACCCGCCGAACGCACCTTCACCTCGGTGCCCAACCCCGCCAGCTCCAGGCGCCGTCGCAGCAGGGCCTCGGCCATGGGCGACCGGCAGATGTTGCCCGTGCAGACGAACAGGACCTCGATGGCACCCGAGCCTACGGTCGTGTGGAGGACTCGCCGGGGTCCTCGAGCGGCCTCTTTGAGCGTTCGCGGACCGCTGACCTGGTAACATGAGTCTGTCGCGACCGTCGAGGCGGCGCGCGGCCCACCTCAGCTGTTCCTCGAAGTCGACGTGGAGTTGCCCGAGGCAGGCCACCTGACTTCGACCAGAAGGAGCAGATGAAGAGCTTCGCAGAGTTGGGCGTTCGAGAGGCGTTGGCCGCGGTGCTCGCCCAGCAGGGCATCACCGATCCGTTCCCGATCCAGGAACAGACCATCCCCGATGCCATCGCCCGTCGAGACGTGTGCGGCAAGGCAAAGACGGGCTCGGGCAAGACCCTGGCCTTCGGCCTGCCCATCCTCCAGTCCATCGAACCGGGCGCTCCCAAGGCCCACCCCCGGGCCCTGGTGCTCGCCCCCACCCGGGAGCTGGCCAGGCAGATCGTCGATGTTCTCAGGCCCCTGGCCCGAGCGGTGGACCTGCGCGTCGATCCCTTCTACGGCGGCACGGCCATCCAACCCCAGCACAACGCCCTGCATCGGGGCGTCGACATCGCCGTGGCCACGCCGGGCCGGCTCATCGACCTGCTGCAGACCCGGGCCATCCGCCTCGACGGCCTGCAGGTCGTGGTCATCGACGAGGCCGACCGCATGGCCGACATGGGGTTCCTGCCTCAGGTCGAGTGGATCATGCGCCGCCTCAACGCGGCCCAGCCCCAGGTGCTGCTCTTCTCGGCCACGCTGGACGGTGACGTGGACGTCCTCGTCCGTCGCTACCTGCACGATCCCGTGTTCCACGACGTGGTCGAGGACGACGACGCCCCCGAGGTCATGCTCCACCGCTTCTTCGAGGTCCACCACATGGACCGGGTCCGGGTGGCGGCGGCCATCAGCCGGGGCGCGGCGCGCACCCTCGTCTTCGTGCGCACCAAGCGGGGAGCCGATCGCCTGGTGCGGCAGCTGTCGGGGGAGGGGCTCCGGGCCGAGGCCATCCACGGCGATCTCCGCCAGCAGGCCCGCGAGCGCGCCCTCAAGCGCTTCCGCGCCGGTGATCTCGAAGCGCTCGTCGCCACCGACGTGGCCGCCCGCGGTCTCCACATCGACGAGGTCGACGTGGTCATCCACTACGACCTCCCCGAGGACCCCAAGGCCTACGTGCACCGGTCTGGCCGCACGGCCCGGGCGGGACGGACGGGCGCGGTGGCCACCTTCGTGCTGTGGGACCAGCACGTGGAGGCCGACCGGCTCAAGCGCCAGCTCCAGATGACCGAGCCCACGGTGCAGATCTTCTCCAACGACCCCCGTCTCGCCGACCTCCCCTCCTTCCAGGCGACGGAGACCGAGGCCACCGGCACGGACGGCTCTCCGGCCCGCCAGTCCAGCGGCTTCGCCACCGCGGGCACGTCCCACACCAGCCCAAGCAGGGCCCGGCCCCGCCGCGGAAGGCGCTGAGGGCCCTGCTCCTACAGCAAGGGAGACCGACATGACCGCCGCACGAGACCCCCAAGAGGTGCCCTCCGAGGCCGCCCCCACCTCCTCCGAGCTGGACGGGCAGGCCCTCCAGCTCCGCAGCAAGGGCATGTCGTTCGCCAAGATCGCGGCCGAGATCGGCCTCGACCGGCCCACCGACGCCGTCAACGCCTTCCGGAGGGCCCTGCTGCGGGTCCCCGCCCGGCAACGTGACAAGCTGAAGCGGGAGGAGGCGATTCGCTTGGACGCGTGGGCCGACAGGGTCGGAGAGACCAGCGAGGGTGAAACGAAGGAGCGCAAGCTGCACGTCATCGACGTGCTGCGCAAGAAGGTGCTGGCGCCGTGAGGATCGCGAGCACAGGGCCCTTCCGGCGCGCACGGCAACGGCCCATGGGGCGCTGAGATGGGACGCCGGAAGAACGATCGGGGGACGTCGCGCACGCCCAGGGCCCAGCCGCCCCGGCGGCCGGGCCGGCCCAAGGTCTGCCTGTTCTGCAAGGAGCGGATCGCGTGGGTCGACTACAAGGACACCAACGTCCTGCGCCGGCTCATGAGCGACCGGGGGAAGATCAAGGCCCGCCGCGTCACCGGGACGTGCAGGCAGCACCAACGTGACGTGGCCACCGCCATCAAGACGGCCCGGGAGATGGCCCTGCTGCCCTACGTGGTGCGCACGGCCAGCGACAGGGGTCCGGGGCGCGGGGGTCGCGGCGGCGGGCGGGGCCGGGAGCAGACCCCCCGGAGCGAGGAGCCGGCGGCCGAGCCCGAGGCTGGACCGGCCCCGGCGGCGGCCGGCGCCGATGCGCCCGAGGCCCCTCAGGCCGCTCCCGATCTGGAGGCCGGGGCCGTTCCCGAAGAGGGCTGAACCCGGGGCGGCCGGCTCTGACGGGCGCCCGCCGGCCCGGGCGCGGTGGTGCCCTTCATGGGCCCGGCCCGACCGAATCCGGTCAGGACAGGCGCGTCCTCGCCCCCGTCGCGGCCGCCGAGGATGAGCGGGCCACCACCACCGCGGGTGTCGAGGTCCCGACCACGAAGACCTGCTGGCCCAGGGACGGGACCACCTGGCCGGGGACGTCCTGGGCGGGGTCCCCGCCCGCCCCCCGGTTGGCGAAGAGCAGGTAGGGGCCGTTGGGCAACACGTTTGTCGTCGCGGGCAGAGCCGCGGTCACGCTGTTCGGGGTACGGGACACGATGGGGAGCTTCACGGTGCGGGCGTCGCCGTCGACCAGGTGGGTCTGTGCGGTGTTGCGGCTGAGCACGACCCCGGCGATGGTGGCGGCGTCGGGCGTGTGCACCACGACCTCCCCGTTGGGCAGCGAGTCCACAGTCGTGACCACGGGCCGGTTCGGGTCGGAGAGGTAGGGCGGGCGCCACACCTGGAAGGACCCGTCGTGGTGGTTGTTGGTCCCGGGCCGGCCGGGGAGGTCGGTGCCGTCCTGGGTCTGGTTGTACCCGGAGGGGATGGGGGCGTGGCCCCCGATGAGCACGCTGCCGTCGGGGAGCAGAACGGCGTTGTTGTGGTAGGTCCGCTTGCGGGCCTGCTCACCGGCATCCCGCCAGCTGCCACCCGTGTAGCCGCCCGTCCCGTCCACCGTGGGGGTGAACAGCTCGGCCGGCCTGATGGGTGACTCGTAGCCGGGGGTGATGACCTCGTCCACGTCGGCCCCGCTCACGGCGTACACCGTCCCGTCGGGGAGGGGCACGGCCGTGCTGTACCACCGGCTCCGTCCCAGCGAGCCTGTCCCCACGGTGGAGAGATGCTCGCCCCGGCCGTCCACCGTGACCGTGGCGATGCGGCTGTCGGCCACCGGCGCGTAGCTGCCGGGGGTGGGGAAGAGCACGCCCCCGGCCGTCAGGAAGGAGGCCCGGTCGTAGGCCCCGGAGGCGCCGGGCCGCAGCTCCAGGGAGGCGGAGAAGGTCGATCCCCGGAAGCCGGCGAAGGGGGTGCCGATGGCGGGCACGCCCAGATCGGTCCACGTCCTGGAGGCGGGGTCGTAGGAGGCGGCCAGGTTCCAGAGGAGCTCGTCGTAGGCCTGCCCCGCGGGGTTGAAGGCCTGACCGGCCGCGTCGTAGTAGGCGTGGCCGTCGGGCAGCAGGTGGAGGCGGGGGAAGAGAGGCAGGCTGCGCTCGGCGCCCGCTCCGTTGTCGACCCAGCTCCCGGCGGGCTGGACGGTGGGGTCGAAGGTCTCGGTCTGGCGCACGTTGGTCCCCGAGTCGGGGAGGTGGCCGGGGTAGAGGGGCTTGATCAGCTTGGTCACGCCGCTGGCCACGAAGACCTGGCCGTTGCCCAGGGTGACCAGACTCGGGTACCAGCGCCCGTGGTTCATCGGCGCCAGCTGCACCCACGCGTTCTGGGACGGGTCGAAGACCCGGGTGTTGCGGATGCCCTCGAGCTCGATGAAGCCCTTGTCAGTGCCCGGGAAGCTGGGCTCGCTGTAGTAGTCGGTGCCGCCGGTGGTGAGGACCTCGCCGTTGCCCAGGAAGACCTGGTCGGAGCAGAAGAGGCT
>VAXP01000033.1 GCA_005884125.1 Actinomycetota bacterium
CAAATCTGACGGACCGTCAAATAACCGTCAGAGCCATGGAGGGCGGTATGGAGTTCGGCATCTTCGTGCAGGGTCACGTCCCTCTCCGCCGGCAGGAGGCCGACCCCGACGCCGAGCACCACGCCCTCATGAACGAGGTCGAGCTGGTGAAGCTGGCGGACGAGACGGGGTGGAAGTACGTGTGGCTCACCGAGCACCACTTCCTGGACGAGTACTCCCACCTGTCGGCCAACGAGGTCTACATCGGCCACCTGGCCGCCCTGACCCAGCGCATCCACCTGGGGTCGGGCATCTTCAACCTCAACCCCCAGATCAACCACCCCGTCCGGGTGGCGGAGCGGGTCGCCATGCTCGACCACCTGAGCGACGGCCGCTTCGAGTTCGGCACGGGCCGGGGCGCAGGCAGCAGGGAGGTGACCGGCTTCGGCATCCCCGGCACCGACTCCACCAAGGCGGTCTGGGACGAGGTCATAACCGAGTTCGTGAAGATGTGGGGGCCTGAGGAGTACAGCCACCAGGGCACGGCCTTCTCCATGCCACCCCGCAGCGTGCTGCCCAAGCCCTGGAAGAAGCCCCACCCTCCCATGTGGGTGGCGGCCGGCAACCCGCCCACCTACGCCAAGGCGGCCAGGCTGGGCCTGGGCGTGCTCGGGTTCAACGTGGCCTCCATCAAGGAGATGGAGCCCATGGTGCGGGCCTACAAGGACGCGGTGGGAGAGGCCGAGCCGGTGGGGGCCTATCTCAACGACAACGTCATGATCACCAACGGGGTGGTGTGCCTGGAGGACGGCAAGAAGGCCCGCGAGATCGTGGAGGACATGGGCCTGGCCCGGCTCCAGAGCCTCGTCTACCGCTACCACGACACCTTCCCCAAGCCCCCGGGCGCGCCGGTGTGGCCCGACCTGTTCCCCGACCCGACGGCCGACGACGTCGAGTTCCGCATCAACGAGGGCTACATCCTCTGTGGCGACCCCGACGAGGTGCTGGAGCAGGTCAAGCGCTACGAGAGCGTGGGAGCGGACCAGCTCGTCTTCGGCCTGCCCATCGACATGCCCTGGAGCGCGGCCATGGAGACCATCCGCCTCTTCGGCGAGCACGTGATCCCCAAGCTCGACCCCGATCCCGTCCACCGCACCACGCGATTCCGGGACGCGGCCGCGGCCAAGGCGTGAGCAGCGGGGCGGGCACCGCCCGGGACGGGGGCCCATGCCGATGAAGTTCTGGCAGGCGGTGGCCTTCCTGGACACCGATCAGCTCCTCGACGTGGCCCGCATCACCGAGGCGGCCGGCTTCCACGGCATCACCGTCTCCGACCACGTCTTCTACCCGGCCCGGTTGACCTCCCCGTATCCCTACAGCCCCGACGGCTCTCCCATCTGGGCGCCGTCGACGCCGTGGCCCGACCCCTGGGTCCTCATCGGGGCCATGGCCGGGGCCACGGCAAAGCTGCGCTTCACCACCAACGTCTACGTGGCCCCCGCCCGCAACCACCTGGTGGTGGCCAAGGCGGTGGCGACCGCGGCGGTGGTCTCCCGCGAACGGGTCAGCCTGGGGCTGGCCGCGGGGTGGATGCGGGAGGAGTTCGACGCCATGGGCCAGAGCTTCGCCGACCGGGGCAAGCGCCTGGACGAGCTGGTGGAGGTCCTCCGCGTCCTGTGGCAGGGGGGCATGAACGAGTTCCACGGCGACTACTACGACTTCGACCCCGTGCAGATCAGCCCCGTCCCCCGCGGGCCCATCCCCATCTACGCGGGGGGAGACTCCGACGCGGCCATGCGCAGGGCGGCCAGGCTCGACGGTTGGATCGGCAACGCCTACCAACCGGAGGAGGCCCTGACCCACCTCGACCGCCTCAACCGCTTCCGGCGAGCAGAGGGAACCGCGGCCAAGGCCGGCTACGAGGTGATGCTCGCCCTGCTCAGCCGCCCTGACCTCGACTGCTACCGCCGGATGGAGGATGCCGGCGTCACGGCACTGATCTGCGCCCCGTGGATGCTGGCGCCAGGAGCCATGGACGCGGGGGGCGCCTGGAGCTCGGCCGCGGACTACCGGGGTGCGCTGGCGGCCAAGCGGGCCGCCATCGAGGACTTCGCCGAGACCGTGATCGCCAAGATGGCCTGACGCCCGGGCCTCGGTGGCGTCCTGGCCGAGGCCCGGGCACCGGACCCTACAATCCGACATACCGTCAGAAATGGGCCAGAGCTCGCAGGAAGAACGCCTGCGGCCGACGAATGAGGCGAGGTGAGCCAGATGAGCGCTCGACTCCACGCCCGGGTCACGCTACCCCTCGCCGGGCGTCGCCGGGTCCTTTCCGTCATCGGAGGCGCGGCCACGCTGGCCCTGGTCGCCTGCTCGGTGAGCACCCCCCGCCACGGCTTCACCGCCGCCGGCCGGGGCGGGACCGGGCTCCAAGCCGGGGCCCCCGGTGCGGGCGGCGGGGCCGGGCCCGGCTCCGACGCGGCGGGGCCCGGGGTCGGGGGCGGAGCAGGCGCGGGGACGGTGGGGGCGGCGACCGCGGGAGGGGCGGGCGGCGCCCCGGGCGCGGCCGCCGGGGTGCGCACCGGCTCGGGTGGATCGGGCCGAACGGGCGGGCCGGCGGCCGCGGCCGGCGCCTCACCGTCGGGCGGCGGGGCCCCGGCCGTGGGGGTGACCAAGGACGCCATCACCATCTCCGCCATCGCCGGCTTCTCCGGCAACTACGGGGCCATCCTGACCGAGATCTACGACAACGGCTTCGGCACCTGGCTGGACGACGTGAACGCCCACGGCGGCATCTACGGACGCAAGGTCGTGGCCAAGAAGGTCGACAACCACGACACCGTGGAGGGCGGCGTGTCGGCCTGCAAGGAGATCCAGGGCAACGGGTCCTATCTGGCCGTGAGCATCGTCGGCTTCGGAGGCGCAGACGTGAGCGCGGCCGACTGCCTCGACCGGGCCGGGATCACGACGCTGGGCCTGAACCTCTCCGCCTTCTCGCCCGGCTGGCGCCACGTGTTCTCCGCGGGTGACGCCACGAAGCAGACCCGGCCCCTGGCCAGCTACATCCGCAACGTGATCGGCGACCACGGCAAGATCGCCGTGCTCCACACCGACGATCCCCTCAACACCGCGGCCAGGGGCGGCCTCGTCGCCGAGATGCAGCGCCTGGGCATGAACCTGGTGCACGAGGAGACGGTGGCCCCCAACCAGGGGTCCTTCGTGGCCGAGCTCTCCCGCACCCGGGACTCGGGGGCGACGACGGTGGCCCTGGTCGTCAACACCAACGAGGTGCTGGGCATCCTGCGAGACGCCAAGACCATCGCCTACCAGCCCAACTGGACCGGGACCTACTGGGACATCGACGAGAACACGGCCGCGGCCCGGACCCTGTTCGAGGGCATCCGGGCGCTGCGCAACTACTCATCGACCAACTCGCCTGCCTTCGCCACCTATGCCAGCAAGGCCAAGGCCACCGGCCACGGAAACGTCGTCAACTCGACCAACATGGCCCTCTACGGGATCGGCCTGCTCACCGGGCAGGTGCTCCAGAACGCGGGGCCGAACCCGACCGCGGATGGGTTGCCGGGGGCGATCGAGAAGGTCGTCAACTACAACAACCAGGTCACCATGGCCCTCTCCTTCGGACCCGGCGTGCGGGTGGCCGACGTGGGGATGTGGCCCATCCAGTGCTGCAACCCCGACAACACCTGGCAGGGCATCGGCGACGCGAAGACAGCGTTCTGATGTCCACGGTCGTGCTCAACGGCCTGTTCGTCGGGCTCGTGTACGGCCTGCTGGCGGTGGGACTGGTCGTCATCTACCGCACGTCGCGGATCGTCAACTTCGCCTACGGCGAGACGGGGATGCTGGCCACCTTCGCCTACTTCGACCTCCGCCTGGGCACCAACACCTCCACCTTCACCCGCGACCACGGCGTCGCCCTGGCCCTGCCCACCGCCCTGGTGCTGGGAGCGGCCATAGGCGTGGCCATGGAGCTGCTCATCGCCCGCCCCCTGAGGGCCAACCCCACCCTCAACGGCATGGTCGGGACCATCGCCGCCGGGCTGCTGTTCATCACCTTCGCCGTGCACCGTTGGGGCATCGAGGTCCGTCCGGTCAAGCCCCTGGTCGAGGGCGCGGGCGTGCGCCTACTCGGCCTCACCGTCTCCCCCTCGCAGCTGCTCATCGGCGCGTGCACGGCCGTCATCCTGGGCGGGCTGGGCGCGCTCTACCGCTTCACATCGCTGGGCCTGCGCCTCCGGGCCACCGCCCTCAACCCCTACGCCGCGGCCCTGTCGGGGATCAACACCAACGCCACCTCCATGGCCACGTGGGCCATGGCCGGGGCGCTGTCGGCCCTCTCGGGCGTGCTCATCGCCCCCCTCGTCGCCGTCAACGTCTTCTTCATGACCCTGCTCACCCTGCGGGCCTTCGCCGCCGCCCTGGTCGGCGGCCTCACCAGCATCTGGGGCGGGTTCCTGGCCGGCGTGCTCCTGGGCGTGGCCGAGAGCGTGGTGGCCTTCAAGTCTCCCGTCGCGGGGATCACCGACGCGGTCATCGCCCTGGGCATGATCGTGCTGGTGATGGCCCGGCCCGGCGGGCTGGTCCGTGCCGACTACTGAGCGCCGCCAGCGGGCCTCGAGACACGTCCCGGCCGGGCCGAGACAGGCCCCCCCACCGCGCACCCTGGCCGATGTCTGCGTCCCCGTGGTGCCCGTGGTCCGGGCCGGGGCCGTGGCCGGCCTGGGCGCCCTGGCCCTGCTCGCGGGCGAGGCCACCGCCTACAAGCTGGGGCTGATCGCCATCGTGTTCATCGGGGCCATCGGACTCCACATCCTGGTCAACTGGAGCGGCGAGCTCTCGCTGGCCCACGCCGGCTTCATCGGGCTGCCCGCCTTCGTCGTGGCCCAGCTGAGCCTGCACGCCCACCTGTCACCCATCCTGGCGCTGCCCCTGGGCGTGGTGGCCGGGGTCCTTCTGGGCCTGGTGGTGGCCCTGGCCGCGCTGAGGGCCCGGGGCCTGCAGGTGGCGCTGGTGACCCTGGCCGTGGGCATCGCCATCAGCCGCTTCTTCTTCGTGCGCAGCTGGGTCATCGGCCCCCCTGCGGGGCTGCACATAGCCCCGCCCAGCCTCTTCGGCCTCCGCCTCGAGACCAGCCGTTCGCTGCTGCCCGTGCTCATGGCCGTGGTCGTGCTGGCCGTCCTGGCCAGCCGCTCCATCCTCGAGTCCAAGCTGGGCCGGGCTCTCTCCCTGGTGCGGTCCAACCCCGACGCCGCCGCGGCCGTGGGCATCCCCGTCGCCTTCTACCGGGGCGCCGTGTACGCCATGGCGGGAGCCTTCGCCGGCCTGGCCGGAGCCTCCTACGTGCTGTGGGTGCAACGGATCAGCCCCAAGGCCTTCCCCCTCGACCTCGGCTTCACCTACCTGGTGATCGCCGTGCTGGCCGGGAAGGGGGCCCTGACCGGCGTGGCCCTGGCTGCAGTGCTCATCGAGGGGGGCCAGGTCTTCTCCATCCTGCCCCGCGACTTCGCCCTCTACGCGGGCCCGGTCGCACTCATCTTCAACGTGACCAGATACCAGGAGGGCTTCAACGGCCTCCTGCGCGAGACCCGGCACCGGCTGGAAAGGAAGGTGGCGATCATGGGAGCCGAGACAGGCACCGCCGACGGCGAACGGAGATGGAGGGGCTGGGGCGCACGGGGCGTGCGCCTCCCGGTCGTGATCGCGGCCTTGCTGGTCGCGGCCGGGTTCGTGGCCGTGGCGTTGGCCTGGTACCACGCCGGCAACACCGACCAGGTCTGGATCCAGAACCAGGAGATGGTCTCCGGGGGCATCGGCGGCCTCGGCCTCATCGTCCTGGGCTGCGTCCTCCTCCTGCGCGACGCCCTGCTCCACGGCCGGGCCGTGGTCGCGACCTCCCACACCGGGGTGGCAGGCGCCGACGGGGACGCGGACTGGCTGGGCGCCTCGGGGCCAGAGCCGCCCGCGAAGGAGCCGGCCGGCCCGGAGCCGGAGGGCGCACCGACGGGCCGGGGGCGGAGGACGGTGGCCGCCGGGAGCAAGGGGCGGGGCGACACCCGGTGAGCTTGCTCGAGGTGCGGGACGTCTCCAGGAGCTTCGGCGGCGTGCGGGCCCTGGACGCCGTCTCCCTCGACGTGGAGGAAGGCTCCGTCGTCGGCCTCATCGGTCCCAACGGGGCGGGCAAGACCACGCTGTTCAACGTCGTGTCCGGGCTGCTGCTGGCCGACGCCGGGAGCGTGCGCTTCGCCGGCGACGAGATCGGGCGACTCTCGCCGCACCGGAGGGCGGCGCTGGGGATCGGGCGCAGCTTCCAGAACCTCGGCCTCATGCTGGACGAGACGGTGGCCTTCAACGTCATGACCGCCCTCCACCGCTCCGCCCCCTACACGGGGCCCGACGTGCTCCTGCGCCCCTGGCTGCGCAACCGGGGCGATCGCGCCCTCGAGCAGCGCTGCGCCTGGGCCCTGCAGCGCTTCGGGCTCCTGGCCGACCGGGAGCGGCGGGTGCGGGACCTGTCCTTCGCCCGGGCCCGCTTCGCGGAGCTGGCCGCGGTGACGGCCGAGGCTCCCCGGCTCATGCTCCTGGACGAGCCGACCACGGGCCTCGACCTGGCCGAGGTGAGCAGGTTGGACGCGGTGCTGGGTCAGCTGCGCCGGGACGGCACGACCATCCTCCTCGTGGCCCACGACGTCCGCTTCGTCATGGGTGTGTGCGACCACGTCTACGTTCTGGCCGAGGGACGCATGCTGGCCCAGGGCCCGCCCCGGGTCGTGCAGGCCCACCCCGCGGTGGTCGAGGCCTACCTGGGCACGCCCGCGAGAGCAGGATGAGCACGGCGCTGGGGGTCGAGAACCTGAGCGGGGGCTACCTCAAGGCCCCCATCCTCCGGGACATGAGCCTGGAGGTGGGGGAAGGAGAGGTCGTGGCCCTCTTCGGCGCCAACGGCGCGGGCAAGACGACCCTCCTGCGGGCCCTGTGTGGGGCCCTGCCCGTCTGTTCCGGAACGGTGACGCTGGGAACCCACCGCATCGACGGCCTGCGCACCTGGACCAGGGCCCGACTGGGCCTGGCCCACGTGCCCGAGGGGCGGGAGATCTTCGTGTCCATGACCGTGCGCGAGAACCTGGAGACGGCGGCCCTGGCGTCCCGGCGGCCGACTCCGATCGAGGAGGTGTTCGCGCTGTTCCCCCGCCTCCGCGACCGCCAGGCCCAGCGGGCCGGAACCCTGTCGGGTGGCGAGCAGCAGATGCTCGCCCTGGGACGGGCGGTCATGGCCCGCCCATCGGTGATGCTCATCGACGAGATGTCGGCCGGCCTCGCCCCCGTCGCGGCTCAGCGCCTGGTGGAGGCGGTGGGCGACGTCCGCGCCCGCGGCGTCGCCGTGGTGCTGGTCGA
>VAXP01000034.1:0-12718 GCA_005884125.1 Actinomycetota bacterium
GACGTGATCATCCGCGGCGGGGAGAACCTCAGCCCTTCGGAGATCGAGGACGCCCTGCTCCGCCACCCCACGGTTGTGGGCGCCGCGGTCGTCGGCCTGCCCGATGCGGAATGGGGCGAGCGGGTGGCGGCCATGGTCACCCTGCGGCCCGGCTCGGGTGCCGTGGACCCCGCCGACCTACGCGACTGGGCGCGCCAGCAACTGGGATCGATCAAGACCCCCGAGCTGATCGTCGTGGCTGACGAGCTCCCGCAGACACCGACGGGCAAAGTGCTGCGTCGGATCGTGAAGGAGCAGCTCGAGAAGCAGTAGCTCAGTCCGAGGACGGCAGGGGCTTGGCGTCCTTGCGAGCGAGAGTCGTCGTGCCGAGGGCGAGCGAACCCTTGCCCGCCTTGGTGCAGAGCAGCTCGATCCCGTCCTCCTCGCTGGCGTAGCGCTTCCCGAGAACCGTCCCCTGGTCGAATCCCGCCTGCACAGAGCCCCTGGGGGCGTCATCGTCGTGGGCGACCATGCGCTCGCCACCGCACCGCACGTCGATCTCGCCCGCAGGAGCCCGTACGACGACCACCTCGGTGTCGCACGCCGTGCTCTTCAGACGCTGGCCGGCACGAAGTTGCATGCGCTGCTGCTCCTTGAAGGAAGACCTCAATCATTGTGCACCGCGGTGCCGTTCCACACCGTAACCGCTACCAGCTCGGCCGACGGCTCCCGCAGGGCACCCGCCAGTGGCTCGTGGAGCAGGCACAGGTCGGCTCGCTCTCCTGGCCGCACCCGCCGGGGACCACCTCCCGGCTGGATCGGCGACGAGAGAAAGCAGGCGAGGGCTCTGATCGGGTCCAGGCGCTCCGCCGGCCCCAGCGCCCGTTCGACAGCCCCGTCCACCGCTCGCCAAGGATCGGCGTCGCCGAACGGGGCGTCGGTGCCAAAAGCGACAGGGATCCCTGCATCGAGCAGCGTTCGGCACCGGTACAGCGAGTCGAGCTCGTCGGCGTCGATCTCGGCCCGGTACTGGTCCTCTCGCTCGACGACGAAGTTCGGTTGGGTGACGACGGTGAGCCCGATGTCCGCGATGCGGGCGATGAGGTCGGCGGGGATGACGGCACCGTGCTCGATCCGGTCCCCAGATCGGGTGCCGACTTCGTCCCACGCGGTGAGAGCGAGCACGAGGCTGGCAGCGGTGACGGAATGGACGGCGACGGAGCGATGGCGGGATCGCGCAATCTGGAACTGCTCGATGACGTCGTTCAGTGGCGGGAGGGTGTGATCGGCCAGCATGACCTTCGCCGGCCCCCACACCACACCGCCAGGTCCGCTGTCGACGGCGAGGTCGGGGGCGCCCATGAGGACGAGGCGTTGGGACAGCCCGCCGCCGGCGAGCAGCTCGGGACCGCTCATGTCCGAGAATGCCGTGGCGTCGGTGATCCCCGTGACGCCGTAGGACGCCAGCCGGCGGCCGACGGCGGGCAGGTCGAGGGGCTCGGCGACGTCGATGCGGGAGCGCAGCAGGGCGTCGGATCCGAACAGCCTTCCCGTCGGATCGTCGAGTCCGATCCGCTGCAAGGCGGCGCTGTTCAACACCCACAACGCACCCGAGCGATGCTGCACTCGCACGGGTCGGTGAGGAACGACCGCGTTGAGGGTTTCGCGGTCGAGATCGCCGCCCGAACCGCCCCAGCCCACGGCCCGCAACCACGCGCCGGGCGGGAGGCGGCGATCGGCGGCTCGCAGCGAGGTCGCCACATCGGTCGCGCCGGCCAGCTGCACCGATCGGTCCGCGGCCGCCATGGCCAGCAAGTGGGCGTGGTGGTCGTGGAGGCCGGGAAGCAGGGCGCCGCCCCCGCCATCGATCACGTCCTCCCCAGGCACCACAGACAGCTCGGGACCGACCTCGGCGACCGTCGTCTGTGCGACGCGGACGTCGATGACTTGGCCTTCGACCTCGACGTTCTTGAAGAGCAGCATCACTACCGGGCCGCCAGGACCTTGCGGTTGTGCTCGCCGAGCGCCGGCCCCGGCCGCGTCGGAAGCGAGGAGGTCGGACGGGCAGCCTCGACTCCTGCCGGTACGGCGAGCGTCGGACCCGCAAATGCGGCGGCCACGCCCGCTAGAGGGAGGTCGAGGAGCACCCGCCCGCCGGCATCCAGTGCCGCCAAGCAGGCATCGGCCGCGACCAACCCCGTCAGAGGGTCGGCGACGGCGTCGGCACAGAAGCACGGGCCGGCGCCGTCCTCGACCACCAGGCCACCGCCGACGGCCCCGTCGTCGCCGAACGCCACACGGGGATCGGCACGGCCGTAGCCGGTGATCGAGACCCAGACGCGGGGGCCGTCCTCGGTGGCGAGAAAGCGCTCGGCGGCAATCCCGAACTGGGCGAGGGCGCGGGGCCGCGAGGCCTCGACGACCACGTCGGCACGACGCACCAGGTCGTGGAGGTATGACGTGTCCCGTTCGAAGTCCAGAGCGACGCCCTCCTTGCCTGCATTGAGGAGATCGAAGAAGGCGGGCGGTCCCCCACGCGCACCGTCGGGCCGCGATCGGGACTCGACCTTCACGACCCTCGCCCCCGCATCTCGCAGAAGCCGCGTGCAGAGCGGTCCCGCCCACAGCGAGGAGAAGTCGACGACGAGCAGGCCGTCCATGCGGACGCGGGTCGGGAGCGGCGAGGAGCGCGGCACGGGCCGCATCTCGGCGCCGGATGCCAGGGCGGCAACGGGAAGACCAAAGAGCGTCGCCCGCTCGACCAGCTCGTGGGTCCGACGAGCCCGGACCGCGCGGGCGACGGCGGTCCACGGCTCATCCTCGTCGACTCCCGTCGCCAGCCATGCCGGCAGGTCCCCGACGTCGGACGGACGGGCGAGCGTGACCGCCACCCAGCCGTCTGCGGCCGGGAGCAGCCGTGTGGCGCCACCACAGCTGCTGTCCCCGCCTCGTGCCAGGCCGGCCACGGCAGCCCGTTCGGCGAGAAGCGTCAAACCGTCGACGGCGACGCCCGCCCGTCGTTCGATCGATGCCGACACGGTCTCCACGGCGGCGACGAGGGGCGACGGCGGTCCGAGCGGTGGCTCGTCGGGCCGTCCCGTCAGCGCCATGCAGCCGCTTCGGGCCCAGGCCGCCACCGCGTCGTCTGAGCGCACGCCTACTGTGTCCACCTCGTGGAGAGAGTCGAGGAGCCCGAGCTCGGCCGCCTGCTGCGCTCGCCGTTCGCCCATGAGGAGCTGGCCGAGCGTGGGCCGCTCGTGTTCTTCGACACGCGGTCGATCGTCGCAGACGCGGCGACGATCAACATGCCGGCGACGGCGCCGGTCGTGCTTGCCGGACCCTCGCCGTCCCCTTTCGTGGACGTGGCGGCGGAAGGCGACGAGCTCGCCGAGCTGGCGTCCGCCGTCGAGGCGCGTCCAATCGCGTCGGTCGCACTCGCGCTCCTACTACGCGGCAGCGAGCGGCGGTCGATCGGTGATGGGCTGGTCGCCGAGTCCGCGGTGTATTCCACGCTCCAGGCCGGGCCCGAGTTCGCCCGGTGGCGGGACCGGCGCCCGCCCCGCGAGCGAGGCCCCGGAGACGAGCCGGTGGTGCTCCTGGAGCGCGATGCCGACGAGCTAATCGTCACCTTGAACCGACCTACCGTCCACAACGCCTTCTCCGCCGCCATGCGCGACGGGCTCCTCGAGGCGCTCGCCGTGGCCGAGGCGGACCCGTCGGTGCGGGTCGTGTTGCGAGGGGCAGGCCCCTCCTTCTGCGGCGGCGGTGACTTGGAAGAGATGGGCTCCCGACCCGACCCGGCCACTGCCCACCTCGTGCGGCTAAGGCGCAGCGTGGGCCGCATCCTCGCGTCGATGGCGAACCGCGTCGAGGCGGTCCTGCACGGCGCGTGTTTGGGTGCCGGCATCGAGCTGCCCGCCTTCGTCAACCGGGTCATCGCTCTTCGCGACTCGAGCATCGGGCTGCCCGAGATCGACCTCGGCCTCATCCCGGGAGCCGGGGGGACGGTGAGCGTGACCCGTCGCATCGGCCGCCACCGCACCGCCCTTCTGGCGCTGTCCGGCCAGCCCATCGACGCCGAGACGGCCTTGTCATGGGGCCTGGTCGACGAGCTGGCTCAGTGAGGGCGGAGGTGTGCGCCCCGCCCGCGGTGCTCACGACGGCATCCGCGCCGCAACTAGCTGAGCGCGCCCTCGTCCTGGAGCTCCGCTTGCTCGGCTGTCGACAGACCGAGGATCTGGCCGAAGACGTAGGCGTTGTCCCGTCCGAGGGTCGGGGCGCTGTGGTGGTATCCCCCATCGCCGTCCGACAGGCGGAAGCCGTCGCGCTCGTAGTCGCCCGCGCCGAGGTGCGGATGAGTCAGGCGGACGTAATGGCCGCGATGGGCGAGCTGCGCATCGTCATGGACGTCGGCGAAGTCCTGGACAGGGACGGCCTCCACGCCGGCTGCCTGCAGCATCTCCGCCACCTCGAGGGGTGAGCGGGTCGAGCACCACCCGGGGAGGTCGTTCCCGGCGATCTTGACCAGCCGATCGAGGTCGTCATTGTCCCACGCCGCCACCGCCACCCAGCGATCGTCTCCGGCGCAGGAGAAAGCGCCGTGCAGGCGTGCCCGTCCCGGGGTGTCGTCGTGCCGTCCACGCGGTAGGCGAGCATCCAGGGAGTGAGCGCCCACACGGCCGCCTCGACCTGGGAGAGGTCGAGGTAGACGCCACGGCCTGTCCGCCTCCTGAACAACAGCCCGGCGGCAAGGCCGGCAGCGACGAAGCGCGGTGCCAACGAATCCGTGATCGTCGCGAAGGGACCGACCGGTTCCCGATCGGGCCATCCGGTGAGGAAGTTGAATCCCGACAGCGCCGAGCCCTGCGCACCGAAGCCGGGGTAGTTCCGGTGGGGGCCGGTCTGACCCTGGAGGCAGGCGCTGATCATGACCAGGTCGGGGCGCTCGGCCACCAGGCTCTCGTAGTCCATGCCGAAGCCGCGCATGGCCTTCGGGGCGAAGTTCTCGCTGACGGCGTCGGCCCACTCGAAGGCGAGACGCTTCGCCAGCTCCAGCCCGCGGGGGTGCTTCATGTTCAGCGTCACGCCGAGCTTGTTGACGTTGAGGGCGTCGAACATGTCGGAGCCTTCGAGCCCGTGCGGGTTGTCCGGCGAGAGGGCGTAGGTCCGCAGGAAGTCGGGACGGGTCCTCGACTCGACCCGGACCACGGTGGCCCCGTGCTCGGCGAAAAAGCGGGTGGCGATGGGGCCGGCCGCGCCTGACCCGAACTCGAGGATCCTGGTGCCCGCCCAGGCGCCGCCCGACCCCGGGACAGGGGGCGACTCGCGGCGAGGCCATTCGGGTTCGGGACCGGGGGCAACAACTGCGAAGCGGGCGGGCCGGCCGTCCTCAGCGAAGAACGCCCGCGTCGCCAGCTGGGCGGAGGCGTAGAGCTCCCGCGGCGAGTTGGCGGGCGCCAGCATCAGGTTCGTCTCGCAGGCGATCCCGTAGAGCTCGGACATCGTGCGCGCCGCGAAGTACCGGGCGATCGGTGCCTCGATCGCCCGGAGCTCGTCGTCGGCGGTGGCGTTGTGGTTGTACGCCGACCAGTCACGCTCGGCCAGCGCCTCGGCGCCGTCGATGCCCGCTTCCACCACCAGACGGGTGATCGTCTCGAGGTTGGCAACGCGTGCCTTGCCCCCGCGCAGGCCGAACGACACGTGGCCGTCGGCGCACGGCCAGACCTCGCGGGTGCGCCCGATCGACGCGCCGGCACGCGCCCCCCGGGCTCGTCGGCGCAGGTAGCCGCCCGCCGCCCCCATCGACGCGATCATCACGACCTCCTGAAGGGAGACGTCGACGTGCTGCGGCCGGCCCGAGGCCAGTCCGGTCAAGGCGGCGAAGGCGATCTCGGGGCCGCCATGGGCGACCGATGCCGGCCAGGCGGGACGTACCGGTGCCCGGTCGGGGTCGCCCGTCGCATACATGTTGCCGGACGAGGCCATGATCCCCAGATCCGACGCCCGCCACGTGGCCCGCGGTCCCGTGAGGCCGAAGGGAGTGACGTCGACCCAGACGGCGTTGGGCGCGCCGGCCCGGTCGGCGGCCGCCACGCCGTCCTCGTACGGCGTGTAGAGCACGACGTCAGCCGAGGAGAGCAGGGCGGGCATGTCGGCGGCGTCGGCCGTCGCCTTGCCCTGTCCCCACCCCAGCTCGCGCAGGTGGTCGAGATATCGCGGCTCGACCACGGTGACGGACGCGCCCAGCTCAGCGAGGAGGCGGCCGGCGGCCTGGACCGGCTCGCTGCCGATCTCGACGACCGTGGTGCCCTCGAGCAGGGCGGCTTCAGGTGTTGCGGCCACCGTTGACTCCGATGACTTGTCCGGTGATGTAGCTGGCCTCTTCCCGAACCAGGAAGGCGCAGGCGGCGGCGATGTCCTCGGGCCGTCCGACCCGGCGCACGGGCGTCCGTGCCGCGTTGTGCTCGACGCCGTTGCCCAAGAAGCCCTCCCGCTCCGCCGCTCGCAACATGGGCGTGTCGATGAACCCGGGAGGGATGGTATTCACGGTGATGCCCTTGGGCCCCAGCTCGAGGGCCAGCGCCTTCGTGAAGCCGATGACCCCCGCCTTGGCCGCCACATAATGGGTCATCAGTGGCTGGCCGCCCTGCGCGCTCGACGACGAGATGTTGACGATCCGCCCCCAGCCCGCCTCGATCATGTCGGGCACCACGGCCTGGCAGCAGTTGAACGTGCCGGTGAGATTGACCGTGAGCACCCGGTCCCACTTCTCGGCGTCGATGGACAGGAACGGGTCGAAGCCCTGGAGCCCGGCGTTGTTCACGAGGATCGTCGGGCGACGGAGACGGGTACGCACTTGCTCGACACCGGCATCGATCTGGCCCCGGTCCGTCACGTCGACGATGATGCCGATGGCCGTCCCGCCCGACGCCGCGATCTTGGTCGCCGCCGCCGCGGCCGACTCGCCGTCGCGGTCGAACACGGCCACCGTGGCACCCTCGGCCGCCAGCCGCTCGCTGATCGCCAGTCCGATGCCCGATCCGCCGCCTGTGACAATCGCCGTTCGCTCATCACTCATCGGAGGTCAGTCGAGGAGGCCTACTTGCCGCTTCCGATGCCGTGCAGCAGCAGCTCCCAGAGCTCCTCGGCCGGATCGCCGTCGTCTGCGGGCGGGGCCGAGCCGCCGATCGTCGTCGAGAAGGCGTTGAACATGATCGCCTGCAGCACGACGCCCGCGATGCCCCGCCGGCTGAGGTCACCACGGGCGGCCCCGGCCGCTACCGCGTCCGCCAGCACCTCGTCGAACAGCGACACGAGCGGCGCGAAGGCGCGGGTCGCCTCCTGCGGGTGGGCGGTCATGAGCTGCTGGGCGAACTCGGCGAGGGCGACGGGCGCCTTCTTCTTGCCCTTGCCCTTCGGAGTCGGCCGGCACAGCGCGTAGTACTCGATCACGAAGCGGTGCAGCCGATCGATCGGCTTGCTTTCGTCGGTGACTCGAGCCCGCAGCTCATCGGCCGTCGAGCGGACGCACTCCTCGAACAGCGCCAGCAGCAGCTCCTGCTTGCCGCCGAAGTACTGGTAGAAGCTCCGCAGTGACTGGCCCGACTTCTCGACCACGTCCTGGACCGTGAAGTCCTCCCCGGGTTCGCTGTCGCTCAGCAGCTCGAAGGCGGCGTCGATGAACCGCTGCACGCGGTTCTCGGCCCGCACCCGCGCCGAGTCGAGCGAGCGGGCCACGGCATGCTCCCGCCAGCTGGCGGCGGGGGACTCGGGGGCGGGCTCGTGCGTAGTCACGCCGGAAATCATACTGCACCGGCAAAGAGAACTCGTTTTCGCTCTGCCGCAAGTCACATTTTCAGATGGCGGGCTCCACGACCGCATCGAGGGCGCACGAGCCGCTGTCCGGCACTCGGGGCTGACGCCACACCTCGACGGGGAAGGAGACGGTCACGAGCGAGCAGTAGAGCCAGAGCAGGCGTCTGCCGTCCTCGCGCAGGTCGTTCACGCCGTGCTGCTCGAGGTAGGAGGTCGCCGCCTCCATCCTCGGGAAGGCGGCGTCGTAGAACGCCTGGAGCTCGTCCATCGTGCTGGCGAGACGCTTGGCGTAGCGCGCCCGCTCGGTGGGGATCGCCCACGCGGAGAACGGCTCGAGGTCGGCGAAGTCGGCAGGGAGGGTGGCCATGTGCGTCTCCCTCAGGACGCGGCGGAGACCCGGACCGGTGTCCCGCGCGTCTTCCTCAGGTGTTTGTCGACGTACTCGTGGGCCGTCTTGTGCAGGAGGCGGAGCAGGATCTCCTGGTCGTTGAGGGGGAACTCGGTGACGACGCGGGACTCGAGCATCGTCTGCGTCGCCTCCAATGTGTTGCTGTCCTGAAGGCCGTACTCCTTGAAGGTGACGACGGCCATCTCCTGGGCCAGCCGCGCCCGCGCGTTCTTGGGCGGCACGAAGTAGCAGGTGCCCTCGAAGACGTGGGTGTTGTACGACGTCGGCCAGTAGTGGTAGGTGAGCACCCAGTTCGTCCTCCAGATCAGCACCATGAAGTTCGGGAAGAACAGGAACGAGTCGAGGCCCCAGGCCGGGTGCCGCGCCGGGTTCAGCCCCGGCGGGAGCTCGTCGAGGCCGATGTCGGGGGCGTCCCACGGTCCGAAGAGGCCGCTGTGGAGGATCCGCTCTATGGGCTTCACCATGTTCAGGTCCTTCGGCGGTGACATGCCGCCCCACGACGACACCATGCCGTGGGGGCCGTCGACCTTGTAGGCCAGGGCCTCATAACCGACGTTCTGGAGCTTGCGTGACTCCTCGGCGACCGCTTGCTTCGCGTGCAGAACGGGTGCGTGGTAGAACTCGGTGAAGGCGTCGATGTAGAGCTTCCAGTTGCTCCGGACCTCGGAGCGATACCGGTGCACCTGCGTCATCTTGTGGAACGGGTAGCCGGCGAGGCCGGCGCCAAGCTCACCCATGTACTCGTGCAGCTGGGGCGCGTCGGCGTCGAGGTTCACGAAGATGAACCCCTCCCACACGTCGGTCCGGAGCGACACCAGGCCGTAGTCCGCCTTGTCAAGGTCGAAGAACTCGTCCTCCTGCTGGACGAAGGTGCAGGCGCCCTCCAGGTCGTAGCGCCACCCGTGGTACTTGCAGGCGAATTGCCGGCAGACGCCGCTCGTCTCCTCACCAGGAAAGTCGTTCCACACCAGCTTGTTCCCCCGGTGCCGGCAGATGTTGTAGAAGGCCCGCACCTCGTCATCGGTGCCGCGGACGACGACGACCGAAGTGCGCGCCGCGTCGAGCTCCCTGGTGAAGAAGCTGCCCTTCTTGGGGAGCTGCTCGACGCGGCCGACGTTGAGCCAGGTGCGCCGGAAGATGGCGTCCCGCTCGAGCTCGTAGTGCTCGGGCGAGATCGAGTCTTCGTAGGAGATGGGCCCCGTGCCGAGCCCGTAGTGCTCGGTCCAGCTGCCTTCTCGGGGCTTGGTGAAGTGCGGCATCGGCGACCCTCCAGTAAGGCGCTCACGGAACGATAGCACCAATCTCCTTAGGCGAGAAGCTCATTTTCGCGTCAGGTCGCTGTCGAGCTCGACGCCGAAGGACCGCAAGGCCATCGCCAGCACCTCGTAGGCCCCGACGGTGAACACCAGGTCCATCAACTGCTGCGGGTCGAGCTCGCCGGCGAGCGCCGCCCACGTGGCGTCGGTGATCGTCGCGGTGCCGACGAGCTCGTCGACGGCCGCCACCATCGCCCGCTCCAGGGGCGACCACCCTTCGGC
The DNA here is from genome assembly GCA_005884125.1 of Actinomycetota bacterium. Taxonomy (GTDB): domain Bacteria; phylum Actinomycetota; class Acidimicrobiia; order Acidimicrobiales; family AC-35; genus AC-35. Next base: position 9,742 of record VAXP01000034.1, read on the forward strand.
GTCGGGGCCTTCGGCGACCCGGGCGATCTCTTCTCCTGACAGCCCGGCGTCGCCGGCCAGGACGACGTGCTGGGCCCACTCGTAGTCGGAACGTCGGAGCTCGGCGACCCGAAGGATCACCAGCTCCCGCTGGCGCGCCGACAACGTGGTGGCGAACTGCACGTGGCCGTTGAAGGTGTTGAACGCCCGCGTGAGTGCCGGGTGGTGGGCCAGGGTGCCGAGGACGTTCAGCCCCTTGGGCCGGTCGTCGTCACTGCGGGGGAACGGATGGCGTGGCTCTGGGGGCCGGAGGGTCGCCAGCGCCTCACCCATCTCCTTCGGCCAGCGCTCGGGCGGCAGCGGTGGGATGCGAGGTCCTTGGTTCACCCGCTGGATGTTAGCGACGTTGCCGGTTTCGGAGAACTTCATTATCATCCAGCCATGGCGACCGCCCGCCCCGCGGCCGAGGTGCAGGCCGCGGGCCGCGACCACGCCTTCCACCCCCTGGAGATCACCCGTGTCGTCGACGAGACGGCCGACGCCCGGTCGTTCGTCCTCGAGGTGCCGACCGAGCTGCAGCCCGCCTTCGCCTACCGGGCCGGCCAGTTCGTCACCCACCGGGTGTGGATCGACGGCCAGCCCCACCTGAGGTGCTACTCGATGTCGTCCTCGCCAGACGTCGACGACGAGTTTCAGGTGACCGTGAAACGCGTGCCCGGCGGCGCGGTGTCGAACTGGATGATCGACGAGCTGCGACCGGGCGACGTCATCGACACCACGTGCCCGGCCGGAGTCTTCTGCCTGGACGCCGAGGACGCCGACATCGTGACCTTTGCCGGCGGGAGCGGGATCACGCCCGTGTTCTCGATCGTGAAGACGGCGCTGGCGACCACCTCCTGCCGGGTGCACCTCCTCTATGCCAACCGCGACCGGGGCTCGGTGATCTTCAGCGCCGAGCTTGACCGCCTGGCCGAGCAGCACCCCGGCCGCTTGCACGTGGAGCACCACCTCGACGTCGAGCAGGGCTTCATCGACGGGGACACCGTGCATCCCTTCGTCGGCACCGCCGACGGCGCCGAGTACTTCATCTGCGGACCGGCCCCGTTCATGGACATCGCCGAGGGGACTCTGCTCGACGGGGGCGTCGACGAGGCGCGGATCCACATCGAGCGCTTCACGCCCGCCGGGGCCACTTCAGCGCCCACGCGATCGGAGCCGTCGACCGACAAGGTTCTGGTCACCATCGAGCTGGCCGGCCGCACCGGCACCGTCGACCATCACCCGGGCACGACGATCCTGCAGACGGCCCGCCAGATGGGCATGGCCCCCCCGTTCTCCTGCGAGTCGGGCAGCTGCGCCACCTGTATGGCCCGGCTCGTCGAGGGCCAGGTGGAGATGTTCGTCAACAACGCCCTGACCGGCGATGAGGTCGAGGAGGGCTGGGTGCTGACGTGCCAGTCCGTACCGACCACTCCGACCGTGCGCGTCCTCTACGAGGAGGAGTAGATGACCGACGAGCAGCGGATCGCCGACCTGGTCGAGCTGCACCAGCTGTGCGCCAGGTACATGCTCTTGTGCAGCCAGTTGGTCGATGACGGCTGGCTCGAGGTCTTCACGCCCGACGTCACCTACACCGCCTTCGGGACCCTGTACACGCTCGAGCGCTTCCCGGCCCTCCTCGCCGCCGCCCCACGAGGCCAGTTCATCGGCAACATGCCGGTGGTCGAGTTCGACGGCGGCCACCGCGCCACCGGCCAGCAGCACTTCATCTTCATCGACCAGCAGACCCATGCCATGCGCCTCGGTTGGTACAACGACGAGTACGTCCGGACCCCCGAAGGCTGGCGCATCCACCGGCGGTCGACCACCTTCATGCGCAAGCACGGGGGTTTCGACTCCGGGAGCCAGCACGACCCGCTCGCCGAGGGCGCCGAAGGAGCGACACAGTGACGGAGCTTCCCAAGGTCATCAGCGTCGACGACCACGTGGTCGAGCCTGCCCACGTGTGGCTGGACCGGCTGCCGGCCAAGATGCGAGAGCGAGGCCCACGCGTGGAGCGGGCCCGCTGGGGCGACTTCGCCCTCGACTCCGGCGCGTCGTACAAGCAGGAGATGGCCGAGGACGGCCGCTGGGGCGACTACTGGATGTACGAGGACCGGTTGGTCTACGTGCACAAGCGGCACGTCGCCATCCCCCTCGACGCCACGCCCGACGGCGACGTCAGCCGCTTCGACGCCAGCAAGATGTTCCTCGCCGCCCTCACCTACGACGAGATGCGGCCCGGATGCTACGAGCCGAAGGCGCGGGTCGCCGACCTGGAGCTGGCCGGCGTCGACGGCTCCATCTCCTTCCCCACGTTCCCCCGCTTCTGCGGCCAGACGTTCCTCGAGGGCAAAGACCTCGATCTCGGGCTGGAGTGCATCAAGGCCTACAATGACTGGATGATCGAGGACTCTGCCTCATCCCTCTCTGGGACGTCGAACGGGCCGCGGCCGAGGTCAGGCGTAACGCGGCACGCGGGGCGCGGGCAGTGTGCTTCAGCGAGATTCCCGTGCACCTCGGCCTGCCCAGCATCCACAGCGGCTACTGGGATCTGTTCTTCGCGGCGTGCGAGGAGACTCGAACGGCGGTGTGCATGCACATCGGCTCGTCGTCGAAGATGCCGGCCACGTCGAAGGACGCTCCCCCGTCGGTCGAGATCCTCCTGTCGTGCAACAACTCGATGGCGTCGCTGGCCGACTTCCTCTTCTCGGGCGTCCTCGTGCGGTTCCCCGAGCTCAAGCTGGCGTACTCGGAGGGCCAGATCGGCTGGCTTCCCTACGCCCTCGAGCGGGCGGACAACACCTGGAAGTTCCACTCCAGCTGGACGGAGGCCGACGAGAGGATCCCAGAACCGCCGTCGACCTACTACACGGGGCGCGTCTTCGGCTGCTTCACCAACGATGTGCACGGCGTGGAGTCGATCGAGCGGGTGGGCGAGGACAACATCTGCTTCGAG
>VAXP01000034.1:12783-13375 GCA_005884125.1 Actinomycetota bacterium
TAACCCCCGCTCCGGCGGTGGATAGGGCTGTGGCCCCGATCCACCGCCACAGTGACGAAGCGAAGACGTCAGCCGCTCAAGCCGTGGAGGCAGAAGGCCCAGGTCTCCTCGGCCGTGGCGCGGGCCCGGGGGTTGTGGACGAGACGGTCCGCCATCCAGCTCGACAGGACGGTCTGCTGGACCAGGGCCGCGGCGTGCCGCGTGTCGGCCACCATGATGACGCCGGCGGCGGCTGACTCGTCGAGCAGTTGAAGCAGCGTGCTCGAGATCGGTGCCATTGCCGCCTTGACCCGTTCGGGATGGTCGGCAACCAGGCGCATCATGAAGTCCATGATCGGGAGACGGTTGTGGGAGCCGCGCTTGCGCGGTCGCTTTTCTGGGTCGCACCACTCATGGAGCCGTATCACGAACGTGTGCAGCCGCTCGAGGGGTGTGGTCTCGGAGTCGACGGTCTCTCGGATGTCGTTGGCCGCCTCGCGGACGGTCTCCTCGAACAGGGCCAGGAGCAGCTCGTCCTTGCCGTTGAAGTGCTGGTAGAAGGCGCGCAGCGACTGGTTCGAGCGGTCGATCACCTCTTGGATGGTGAAGTCGG
>VAXP01000034.1:13418-16692 GCA_005884125.1 Actinomycetota bacterium
TGTCAGGCTGCGGGAGACGGCACGCTCACGCCATGCAGGTTCGTTGACGTCGGGGTCGCTCACCACGGACCGACCGTAGCGTCAGCCCGGTCTGCGGCGCTGCTCCAGCGCCTCCACCGCGGCCCAGTGGGCGTCGCCGGTCCACAGTCGGGCGAAGGCGTTGGTGGCACCGGCCTCGAGCTCGGCGTGCACCGACGGTACGGCGGCGGCGACGACCGACTTCACGGCTCGGCTCGTGCCCGGCGCCGTACCCGCGATGCGCTCGGCCAGCGCCCGCCACTCCTTGTCGAACGAGGCCCGGGAGACGACGAAGTCGACGAGGCCGAGGCGGTGGGCGGCCTCGGCGTCGTAGACCTCCCCGGTGGCGATGGCCACCAGGGCCCTCCCCCGGCCGACGACCTGGGCCAGGCGCTCGGCACCGCCCCACGCCGGCATGATGCCGAGGCTCACCTGGTTGAACCCGATCTTGATGTCGTCGGCGGCGATGCGGACATCAGCGGCGATGGCCACTTCGGCGCCGCCGCCCAGTGCGTGCCCGTTCAAGGCGGCGATGACCGGGACCGGGAAGCTGGCGACCCGGTCGAGAAGCCGCCGGACGCGACTGGCCATGCCGGCCGCCTCGTCGTGGGTGCGGATGGCGCTCAGCTCCTTGAGGTCGCCGCCCGACACGAACGCCCGGTCGCCGCCGCCCCGCACCACGACGACGGCGGCGTCGGACTCGAGCACGCGGTCGAGCGCGGCGCCGAGCTCGTCGACGGTGGCGAAGCCGACGGCGTTGCGGACCTCGGGCCGGTCGATGGTGATGACCGCGACCGCGGCGTCGATCTCCGTGCTCACCCCGGCCACCACCACTGATAATAGCGCTCTTCACTCGTGATATCTTGATTTCCGCATGGACGAGACGGTGCGCAGCGAGTCCGGCATCCCCCTCAACTCCAGCTACGGACCAGCCGACCTGCCCGGGGCCGAGTCGATCCCGCCCCCCGGCGTCTTCCCTTTCACGCGGGGCAACTTCCCTGACGGCTACCGAGGCCGGCCCTGGACGATCCGCCAGTACTCGGGCTTCGGCACCGCCGAGGAGTCCAACGAGCGCTACCGCTACCTGCTCGAGCAGGGCGCCACCGGGCTCTCGGTGGCCTTCGACCTCCCCAGCCAGTGCGGGTACGACTCCGACGAGCCCGACGTCGAAGAGGAGGTCGGCCGGGTCGGCGTGGCCATCGACTCCCTAGCTGACTTCGAGCTGCTGTTCGACAGGATCCCCCTGGACGCCATCTCGACGAGTATGACGATCAACGGCACGGCGGCGATCATGCTCGCCTTCTACGTCGCCGTCGGCGAGAAGCAGGGCGTCGAGCGAGCCAAGCTGCGGGGGACGATCCAGAACGACATCCTCAAGGAGTATGTGAGCCGCGGCACTTGGATCTGGCCGCCGCGACCTTCGCTGCGACTGATCGCCGACACCATCGAGTTCTGCGCCGACGACGTGCCGCGCTTCAACGCCATCTCGGTGGCCGGTGCCCATTTCCGGGACGCAGGTGCCAGCGCAGCCCAGGAGATGGCGTTCACCCTCATGGACGGCGTCACCTACTGCGAGGAGGTGATCGGCCGGGGGCGGATGACCATCGACCAGTTCGCTCCGCAGGTGTCGTTCTTCTTCTACACGCACGGAGACTTCTTCGAGGAGATCGCCAAGTACCGCGCCGGCCGCCGGCGTTGGGCCCGCATAGTCCGCGAGCGCTTCGGCGCCCAAGACGACCGCTCGTGCATGTTCCGCGTCGGCTGCGTGTCCGGCGGCGCGTCGCTGCATGGGCCCCAGCCCCACAACAACATCGTGCGGGTGGCCTACGAAGCCATGGCCTCCGTGCTCGGCGGGGTGCAGTCGATGTTCACGGCCGCGTGGGACGAGCCGTTCGCCATTCCCACCGAGGAGTCGGCCACCTTGGCCCTGCGGACCCAGCAGATCCTGGCCTACGAGACGGGGGTGGCGCGCGTGGTAGATCCGCTCGGCGGCTCGTACTACGTCGAGGCCCTGACCGACGCCATGGAAGAGCGTGTGGTCGAGATCATGGAGGATCTCGAACGGCACGGTGGGATGGTCAAGGCCATCGAGGACGGCGTGCTTCAGCGGCTGATCTCCGAGCAGGCCTTCGGCGTCGACCGGGCCGTTCGGTCCGGCGAGCGGACGATCGTCGGCGTGAACAAGTTCGAGACCGACGAGAGCCCGCCCAAGACCGAGGGTTACGAGCTCGACGAGAAGGGCCGCATCCGTCAGCTCGAGCGCCTGGCCGAGGTCAAGCGCACCCGCTCGGCAGCCGACGTGAAGGCCACGCTGGGCGCCCTTTCCACGGCGGCGGCCAAGGACGGCGAGAACCTCATGCCCCACCTGGTCGAATGCGCCAGGGCGTACTGCACGGTCGGCGAGATGGTCGACGTGCTCAAGGACCAGTGGGGCGAGTTCCTGCAGCCGGTGGTGTTCTGAGGCGTATGCCGGCACGCGTCCTCGTCGCCAAGCCCGGGCTGGACGGCCACGACCGGGGCGCCAAGCTCGTGGCCCGCGCCCTGCGGGACGCCGGGTTCGAGGTGATCTACACGGGCATCCGGCAGCGGCCCGCGGCCATCGCCGCCGTTGCCGTGCAGGAAGACGTCCACGTCGTCGGGCTCAGCATCCTCAGCGGCGCGCACGTGGGGCTCACGAAGAAGACGGCCGACGCCCTGCGGGCCGCGGGCGCCGACGACGTCGTCCTCGTCGTCGGCGGGACGATCCCCGAGAAGGATGTCCCCCGCCTGGAGGCAGCCGGCGCCGCGGCCGTGTACCCCACCGGCACGCCGCTCGACGCTCTCGTCGACAGCATCCGCACGCTGTCCGGCCGCGGTGCCGTGCAGAGGTCGTGAGCGGACCCCTCGCCGGCATCCGCGTCCTCGAGGTCGGGCACATGCTCGCCGGGCCCTTCGGAGGCATGATGCTCGCGGACCTGGGGGCCGACGTCATCAAGGTCGAGCCCCTCGGCGGCGACCTCTCCCGCCGAGTCGGGTCGCAGGCGATCGACGGGCACAACGTGTATTTCGCCAGCCTCAACCGCAACAAGCGCAGCGTGCACGTCGACCTGACGACCGACCGGGGACAGGCCGAGCTCGGGGAGCTGGCCAAGACCGCGCACGCCCTACTCGTGAACCTGCGGCCGTCGACGATCAAGAGACTCGGCCTCACCTACGAGGGCCTGCGCCGCTACAACCCAAAGATCGTGTGCGTCGCCCTCACCGGCTACGGCCTCGA
>VAXP01000034.1:16753-17665 GCA_005884125.1 Actinomycetota bacterium
TGCCCGGCTACTCGGCAGTCGACAACTCGTCGGGGATCACCGCCGCCCTCGCCCTCGTCGCCAAGGTCCTCGAGGGAAAGGGAGGCCAGGTCGAGGTGTCGCTGTTCGACGTCATGCTCTCCCAGCTCAACTACAAGGCAGCCGCCTATCTGAACGGCGGGGAGCGCCCGCGCCGCCAGCACCTCGGCGCGCACAACTTCTACGTGCCCGCCCAGCTGTTCGAGACGGACGACGGCTACCTGGCCCTCTTCGTCACCACCGACGGGATGTGGCAGCGGCTGTGCACCGGGATCGATCGCCCCGACTGGGCCGACGATCCCCGCTTCGCCACCATGCACACCCGCTTCGACAACCGGACGGAGCTGCTCGACCTGCTGGGAGCTCGACTCAAGGCCGCTCCTGCCGGCGAATGGGAAGATCGCCTCCGCCCGCTCGGTCTGGCCGTCGGCGCCGTCGAGGAGCTGGCCGACGCGCTCGATGGCGCGTTGGTGCGAGAGCGCGGGATGGTGGTGGAGATCGACACCGCCGAAGGGCCCTTACGGGTCCTGGCCAGCCCCATCCGGTTCAGCGACAGGGAGACGGAGTACCGACCGCCGCCCCGCCTCCACGAGCACGACGACGAGGTACTACCGCTGGAGCAGCAGGACGCCTGAGGGTGTGCCGCCGCCGGACGTTACGACCACGGTCCGGGCGTCGCGCACCTGACGCTCGCCCGCCTCGTGGCGCAGCTGCGCCACGGCTTCGTACAGGAACCCGAACCCGTGGGTGCGACCCTCTGACAGCTGGCCGCCGTGCGGGTTCACCGGCAGCTCGCCGTCCAGGGCGATGCGGCGTCCGCCGTCGATCCAGTCCTTGGCCTCGCCGATGCCGCAGAACCCCAGCGCTTCGATCCAGGAGATGGCGTTGAACGTG
>VAXP01000035.1 GCA_005884125.1 Actinomycetota bacterium
CATCACGGCCCCTTTCCTGAAGCGCCTCGCGGAGGCTTTCTCATTCTGACCGAATGGCTGCATCGAAGTCATCGGTGCTCCCCCACCAGCGCGATTCAACGGCAAGGACACCCCGACGGCTTGGATCGTGGGCCGGGTTCGGCCTCGTAGACTCGGCGTTCGTGGCCGACACCTCCGTGTACTTCAACCCCAGCTGCTCGAAATGTCGCACGGCGCAGGGGATCCTCCACGAGCGGGGGGTCGATGCCGAGTTCATCCGCTACCTGGATCAGGCGCCCACGCTCGACGAGCTCCGCCACCTGATGACCCTGCTCGGCATCGACGATCCCCGGGCCATGATGCGCCCGGGCGAGCCGATCT
>VAXP01000036.1 GCA_005884125.1 Actinomycetota bacterium
TCCACTACGACCGCGACTTCGACGTCATGCCCAACTCACGAGTCAGCCGACCGACTGGGACGTGCCCGCAGGGACCGCGGCCTCAGCCGGTCGCCAGGCTGAGATGTCAGATCGCCGCGATACCCTCGCTCCGTCTGGCCATCGGAGCAGGCCTTGTGAGCTCCCTCTCGTTCGTGCTTGCCATTCGGTTCCGAGTGAGTCACCATGACGATCGGTGGAGAGACTCGCCGTCGGCTGCACATGCGGCTCGAGGGAGGTCCTCGGCCCGGACGAGGCCACGGTCCTGATGGAGCACCTGCCCCCAACAGGTTGGGCCGACGTGGCCACCAAGCGAGACCTCGACGCCATGGACTTCAAACTCGACGCCGTCGCCTCCAAGATCGAGACCGGCCTGGAGCGCGGCCTACGGGGCATGGAGCGTGAGCTTCGGCTCCTCACCTGGCGGGTGATGCTGGCCATGCTCACCCTGGTGTCGCTCGCAGTAGCCGCGGCTCGTACCTGAGCGAGCCCCGCCGCCTCATCGGATGGCCACGTCCGTCTGGCGGAAGTTTGCGGTTCGACTGGCGTGGACTGTAACGATCAAAATTTTTGATCAAGCGCTGCGCAGGTACTGGCGAAGCGCCCTGCGGATGATCTCTGACACCGTCACGCCCTCCTTGGCAGCACGCTCGGCCGTCTCGTCCCGCAGGTCGGGATCGAGGCGCACCGACTCCACCGTCTTGGCCGCGTCACCGAGTGGTGGGCGGCCCCGCCCCCGCGGCCTGCCTTGGAGCTGCGCTGGCTCATAACCGCGCTCGGCCTCGTCGGCCAGTTCCTCGGTCAGCTTGTCGTCGATGGGCTTTCCGCGCTTGGTGTGTCCGTAGACCCGCTTGGTCATCGGCTCTCTTCTCCGAACAGCTCCCGCTGCGTGGCGGGTCGCAGCGGCATGGCGTGGATCACGAGCACTGCTTCTGGGACGTCGAGGATGACCAACTCGAGAAGGTCTCCCGCCCGATCGGGGCCGGCTCCTGCGCTCCTACTGCGGTAGTAGAGTTAGGGCTGTGCCAAGGGGAAGGCCGTCGCCGAAGCTGGCGATCACTGTGGATTCGGAAGTCCATGCCCAGGTCCTTGCCGCTGCGGCCGAGGAGGGCGTCAGCGTGTCAGCGTGGATGACAGGTGCGGCCCGGCGAGCCCTGCTGGTCCGCGATGGTCTCGCTGCTGTCAGGGAATGGGAGGCAGAGCACGGCCCGCTGACGGAGTCGGAGCTGGCGGAAGGCCGCCGGCGGGTAGCGGAGCAGGTCCGGATCGCTCCGCCTCGCCAAAGTCGTCGCGGGTGACGGTCGTTTACGACGCCGGCCCGCTCATCGCTGCCGACCGCTCGGATCGGGCCGTCTGGGCCGAGCATCGTGCGCGCCTCGAACTGGGCCGGGTCCCGCTGACCACCGCCCCGGTCGTCGCCCAGGTGAGCCGCTCGGGCCGCCAGGCCCAACTCCGACGCTTCCTCCGCGGCTGTGACATCGTGCCCTTCGCGGTCGACGACGCCCACGAGGTCGGTGCCCTGGCCGGGGCTTCCGGGGCGACGGATGTTGTCGACGTCCACCTCGTCGTTGTCGCCCATCGCACCGGCGTCGGCGTGGTCACGGCCGATGAGGGTGACCTGTCACTCATCGTCGCCTCGCTGACGGCTCCACCGCCGGTCTTCGTGATGTAACTCGCCGCGTCGCGAGCTCGTCGAGCACGGCGGGGGGCGCGACCTCCGCGGCGGCCAGGCTCTCGGTCAGCAGCGCCCGGTGCGCTTGGGCCATGGCCAGGCCGAGCACCAGCACGGCCATGGCCTCCACCACGATGGTGATGAGGGTCTGGGGCGCGGGGCGCAGACCCATCTCCCGGAACCGGAACAACCCCCCGGGCGTGTGGGCGACGGCGAGCGCGCCCAGGGTCCCGGCGCCGAGCCCCACCGCGGCCACACGGGCCACCTGGTCCAGCGCGGTCCACCGCCGGCCCAGCCGCACCCGGGCGGACGGTGCCAGCAGGGCTCCGCCGAGCAGAGCCGAGGCGGTGAACTGGAGGACGAAGCCCACACCGATCGTGGGGATGAAGCGGTAGCCACGCCGGTAGAGGCAGTAGTGGACGTAGCCCCCGACAGCGATCAAGGCCGCCGCGACGGCGCTGAGACGCCAGGCGGTGCGGGCTCGGTGGACCGTGGGCCATCCCACTCCGTCGAGCTCGCTCGCCTCGGGAGCCGCCTCCGAGGTGAGCTGGGGCTGGACCGGCGGCCGCGGACGGCCGTTCGGGTCTGAGGTCAGGGGGTGGGCCATGTCGCTGCTCCTCGTCTCGTGATCGTCTTCACAATGGGATAGGGCCCGGAGTTACGGCCCTGCCGGGCCGCCATCCATCAGCCGACCGCGGGCATCCCGTCGCTGTGCAGCAGGTACCAGAGCCCGCCGTTGTCGTTGAGGCCCTGCCCGGCGGTTGTCCCCGATTGGGTGTCGCCCGCGAAGCGGTAGAGGGGGTGCCCGCCGTAGGTCACCTGCTGACGTCCGTCCGCTCTGGTCGTGGTTCCCAGCTGGTCAGCCGCCAGCCCCGTACCGGCCTGCGGGGTGCCGGCCGCGGCGAGGGGTGGCCACTCGGCGACGCATTCCGCGCTCGTGCAGCTCGACGTGGTGCTCTTGTCCCCCTGGAGGAGGTAGAGGCTCAGTCCCTTGTCGTCGACCAGGACAGGACCGAACTTCGAGTTGCCGACCATGAGCGTCGAGGCGGTGGTGTCCGACGCCGCGGCGGCCGCGGGCGCGCCGGCCGCGGGCGCCGCGCCCAGGGCTGGCGGCGAGCTCGGGCCGTTGCTGGCGCCATAGCCGCCGCCTCCTCCGCCTCCGGCCGTCACCAGGGCCACTCCGGCCACGGCAGCTACTCCGGCGGCGCCGGTCAGGACGAACAGGGATCGTTTCATCGGACCTCCACGGGTCGGGCAGGCGCCGGGGTTGCCGACGCTGGCCGGAACTCAACCGGCGGGGGCAGATAGACGCCCCGGTTACGGCGCGGCGGGGTGGATCAGCGGTTGCGGGCGTCGGATGAGGGCGCGCCTCTGTATCCCCCTCGCCTATCTCGATGCATGCGGGAGGGCGACTGGACGACGTCGGTGACCCCCACGCCTGAATGGTCCATCCCTGACCTTGCGAGGAGAACGACGCACATGAAGAAGACGACGAGGAGACTGGCCGCGTTCATGGGCGTGGCCGCGTTGGTGACCGGCGCGACCGCGACCTGGGCCGCCGCTTCACCGACGACCACCACAGCCAACGGGACCCGTGTCGCGCTGAGCCCCGGGTCCGGAAGGAGCATCGTCGACTGGAACCAGGAGCTGGCCACGATCCTCAAGACTCCCGGCGCCCAGCCCGCCACGGTCCATCCGACACGCAGCTACGCCATCCTCCACGCCGCGGTCTACGACGCCGTGGTTTCCATCACCCACGCGGACACGCCCTATCTGTTCCAGGTGACAGCGAACCGTGACGCCCGGCCCGATGCCGCCGCCAACCAGGCCGCCCACGACACCTTGGTGGGGCTCTACCCGTCCATGCGCACGACCCTCGACCGGATGCTGGCGTGGGAGCTCGCCTTCCTGCCCTCCGACCGTCCCACCCAGGATGGCATCGGCGTGGGGCACAGGGTGGCGACGCTGATGCTGGCGGCCCGCGCCGGCGACGGCTCCGCCGCCACTCCACCGCCGTTCGTCCTGCCCGATCCTGCTCCGGGCAACTACCAGACCACCCCGCCCAACCACCCCACGCCGGTGTTCACCAACTGGGGGACGGTCGCCCCCTTCGTGGTGAGCATCAACGACCCCCAGTTCCGGCTCCCGCCTCCGCCCGCCCTGAAGAGCGCTGACTGGGCCGCCGCCATCAACGAGGTCCAGAGCCTCGGGCAGGACACCAGCACGAACCGCACACCGGACGCGACGACGATGGCGAAGTTCTGGGCTCCGCCCATCTGGAACACGTGGAACGCGATCGCCGACGGGCAGCTGACGGCCCGCCGCTCCAACCTGGAGTCGACGGCGAAGGTGCTCGAGAGCCTGAACCTGACCCTGGCCGACACGACCATCCTCCTCTACGACGCCAAGTACAACTTCCTGTTCTGGCGGCCCGTCACGGCCATCCGGTCGGGCACGCCGGGCAACGGCGCCGTCACCGCCAACCCGACCTGGAGCCCCTTGGCGGTCACCGCCGCCGACCCCTCCTATCCGGGGGCACACAGCTCGATCAGCGAAGCGGCGGCGACGGTCCTCACCAGCTTCTTCGGCCAGCACACCGAGTTGACGGTGAGCTCCGACGCCCTGACCGGTGTGACCCGCCAATTCCCCAGCTTCCAGGCGGCAGCCACCGAGGCCGGCCTGAGCCGGATCTTCGCGGGACAGCACACCCGGGCCGACCACCAGGCCGGGCTGACCCTGGGCGGCAGCGTCGCTCGCTTCGTGCTCGCCAACTCGGCCGCCGGCGACTCCTGACCATGGCCTGCAGCGAACCCGGCCCCAGCACCAGCATCCGCCGACCCGCGACCTCGCAGAAGGATTGCTCGTGATCACCACCACGCGATCGCCGAGGGACGGGGCACCGTCAGCTCGTACGCCAGCGAACCCCCCTCGCCCTGCCGAGCCGGCGCCCCGTCCCGAAGCACCCACGACAGTGCCCCCCTTGACGTGGCGCGAGCGCCTCCTGCTGGCCGCGGGGATCATGGCAGCCGCCGCCGTCTCCCGTGTGGCGGAGCTGGTTGTGCCCGCCCGTCGGCGCTGGCCATGGCCCGAGGCACCCAGCCGCCGCAGCCGGTAGTGCAACTGCCGTCGCGGGGGCCCAGTCGTGGCAGGCGTTTCGACGTGACCGCCAAGCGGCTGGCCCGGCTCCTGGTGGTGGTTGCCGTGACCGTGGCTCTGGCCGCTCATTCGCACACGCTCCGTGATGCGACTCGGCACCTCGGTCGCCTCTCGCCCGGGTGGCTGGGGCTGGCGGTGCTGGCCGAGGGGGTGTCTCTCGTGATGTCCGCCGAGCTCCAGCGTCACCTCCTGGCGTCGGCCGGGGCGCGGCTGGGCCGTCGCTTCCTTGTGGCGGTGGCCTACGCGAGCGGTGCCGTATCGGCGCTGCTGCCGGCAGGGGCCGCCCTGTCGGCCAGCTACAGCTACCGGCGTCTCACCGGGCGAGGTGCGAGCCGGACCCTCACCGCGTGGGTCCTCGTCGCCTCGGGTGTCGTTTCCATCGTGGCGCTTCTCTTCCTCGGCCTGGTCGGGGCCCAGGTTCGCGGCCTCCTCTGTTCGGCGCTGGGCAGGCTCGCAGGCGGGGCCATCACGACGGCCGGGATCGGCGCTCTCGCTCTTCTCGCCTGGACCAGCCGGGGGTCCCGGTTGGAGACGATCAGCGCCTCGGTGGAGAGAGGGCTGGACCGGGCGGACGCTCTACTCAGGCTGGGCCGTCGCCGGACAGTCGATCAGAGACTGGTCCTCCTGTCGGCGGACGGGGATGAGATCGCCATGGGAACCACGGCCTGGTTGGGCGCCGTTTTCTTGGCCGCCGGCAACTGGCTGGTCGACTGCGCCGCGCTGGCACTGGCCTTCCTGGCGTTGGGAGTCGCCGTGCCCTGGCCGGGCCTCTTGCTCGCCTACGTGGTGAGCCAGATCGTCGTCGCCTTGCCTGTATTGGGATGCATCGGGGTCGCCGAGGGCTCCGTCACCCTGGTGCTGACCTGCCTCGGTGTGGCGCCCGACCGCGCCTTGGCTGTCGCCGTCTTGTATCGGCTCGTGACCTTCTGGAGTGTGTTGCCCATGGGGTGGCTGGCGTGGGCGCACCTGCGACGTCAGGAAGGTCGGGTCGGGCTGGGATCTCCGGCAAGCCGGGACTCGCTTCGAGTCGCGTAACCGCGCCGTTATTCCAAGACGAGGTCCCGCCCAGGACCGGATGGGAGGCGGTGAGGTCCGTGACGGCTCTGAGTCCCTTGCGACCGTGGGCTCGACGGCCTGGTCGCGGTGACGGGCCCTGGTGGGTGCCCGGAAGGGGCGAGCAGCATCGCGTCAGCCTGGCCGTGCGCACGCTTGGCGGGCGGGGTTCGCCGGTCGTCCTGTTGCACGGCCTCGCCGGCTCGGGGCGTTACTGGGGAAGCGCGTACGACCAGTTGGCCGAAGGCCATCGACTGCTCGTGCCCGACCTTCTCGGGTTCGGTCGTTCTCCCCGTCCCGCCGCCGGATACGGGCCCGACGACCACGCCGACGCCGTCTCACGGTCCATCCGAGACCTGGGTGCCCACGATCAGCGGGCCACCGTGGTGGGCCACTCGCTCGGGTCGCTCGTCGCCTTGCGCCTGGCGGTCCGCCACCCTTCGCTCGTGGCCCGAGTCGTGTGCTTCGGACCGCCCATCTACGCCGACACCCTCGCGGCTCGGGGCCGGCTGTCGAGGGTCGGGCCGGGCACACGGCTGTTCGGACTCGACACCCGCTGGGCCGAGCTCTCCTGCCGGCACCTGTGCCAGCGCCACCCGGCGCTGGCCGCACGCCTCGCCTGCTGGTGGTGCCGCGGTGTTCCCCGTCCGATCGCCGCCGATGCCGTGGAGCACTCGTGGGCCTCGTACTGCGAGACGCTGACCCGGGTGCTGCTGACCGCAGACGCCACGGCATGGATGAACGAGATCGACATACCCATCCACCTCGTGGCTGGCGCCCACGATCGCGTCGTCGACCGCGCCCTGCTTGTCAGCCTCGCCGGCCGCCACCCGAACGTCACCTTTGTCGCCCTGCCCCGGCTGGGCCACGACGCCCCCCTCGCCGACGCGGCCACCTGCCGCCGGGTGATCGACGAGGCCATGGGGCCCGAGAAGGGATGGCCTGGAAGGACGCGGGAGGACTCCCGGGGCTTGCCGCTCGTGTAACCGCCCGCGTATCTCAAGGTGGCACGGCTCACCATTCCGCCAAGGATGATCATGGCCATTCGACTCCTCCGTCAGAGACAGCGAATCCTCAGGCGGGTCACGCCTACGGGGGTCTGGGCGGTGGGTGTCACGGCCGCGGTGGGCCTGGCCGCTTGCGCTCCCGGCCCGAAGAGCGTCGCCACCGGCGGACCGGGGAACCGAGCGGCCAACTCCCCCACCCAGGCGGCTCCCCCTGGCGCCGGCGACGCCATGGCCGGCATGCCCGGCATGGCCGCCATGGGATCCGGGACCATGCCCTCGGCCGTCACTTCCGGCCCGGCCGCTCGAGCGGCACCCGCGGCTGCGGCCGGCGTCCGGGTCGGCATCGTCAACTTCGCGTTCAGCCCGGCCACCGTGACCGTCAATGCCGGCCAGACCGTGGCCTGGACGAATCGGGACGCCATCACCCACACCGTGACCTTCTCCGGGGGGACGATCGACTCGGGCGCCATGGCCCAGGGGAGCCTCTTCTCGCACACCTTCACCACGCCCGGCACCTACCCG
>VAXP01000175.1 GCA_005884125.1 Actinomycetota bacterium
AACCGTGGAGGCATGATCTATGAGGAGAGGTCATGCCAGAGACACGCAGGAGGTACGACCCCGAGTTCCGAGAAGGGGCCGTGCGGATCGTTCGGGAGACGGGCAAGCCAATCGCTGAGGTAGCCCGGGACCTTGGCATCCATCCCGCCAGCCTGAGGAACTGGATACACAAGGACGCCCTGGCCAGAGGCGAGAAGACCGACCCAGCCAAGGTCGATGCCAACTACGTGCGCCGGCTCGAGCGGGATAACGCCGAGCTGAAGATGGAGCGTGATGTCCTCAAGCGATCCGTGGTCCTCTGGGTCAAGGAAGCGACGCGGGGCCGGTGAGCGTGGCCGCCTTCATCGCTTCCCAGAGGACCGACCACCACGTGTCCCACGCCACCGCCTGTCGGGCCCTCGGGTTCTCCGAGTCGTGGTTCTACAAGTGGCGGGACCGTCCCCCCACTCCCCGCCAGGAGCGCCGGGCGCAGCTGGATGGGGCCGTGAGGCGGTCCTTCGAGGAATCAGGCGGGGACTACGGCTCGCCCCGGGTGCTGGAGGACCTTTGGGAGTGGGGCTGGAGGGTGTCGAAGAAGACGGTGGAGGACTCCATGGCCCGCCAGGGCCTGGTGGCTAGGCCCAAGCGGCGCTTCCGCTGCCTCACCCGCCCCGACAAGGCGGCGGCCCCCATCCCCGACCTGGTCAAACGCGACTTCACCGCCCCAGCCGTGAACCAGAAGTGGTCAGGCGACCTGACCGAGATCCCCACCGATGAGGGAAAGCTGTACCTGGCCGCCGTGGAGGACCTGGCCAGCCGCAGGGTGCCCGGCTTCGCCATGGGCGAGCACCACGACGCCGAGCTCGCCGCCGGCGCCTTGAAGATGGCCGCCGCGGTGCGGGGCGGCGACGTGGCCGGGGTGATCTTCCACTCCGATAGGGGCTCGGAGTACACCGCCGACCTGTTCGCAGCCGCCTGCACCGCCTTGAGGATCACCCAGTCGATGGGCAGGGTCGGGTCGTGTTTCGACAATGCCGCGTCGGAGTCGTTCTT
>VAXP01000037.1:0-6754 GCA_005884125.1 Actinomycetota bacterium
AGACGAACTCACTGGCGCCGGTTTTGGGGCCGAACGTACGGACGTCCGTCCGGCCTGTGGCCAGGTCGTGCTTGAAGAGTGCGTTGGCCGTGAGGTCGGTGTCGCCCTCCTCGTTCGGCGCGAAGCCGACGGTGTAGCCGAAGTGGTGGCGCTTGCCGACGAGCCGATCGTCGACGCGGGGGAACTCCTGGCCCCGGTCGTCGAAGCGCTCCTCGAGGACCTTGCCGGCGGTGGGGTCGATCGTCCAGCGGTCGAGGGTCGGCGCGCCCTCGTTGGGTCCGTGATGGTCGGTGGCGAACATCTTGGGGTGGCGGACGACGTCGAGCACGATCCTGTCGCCGTCGCCGTAGGCGTTGAGGGGGTGGTACACGTAGCAGGGCTCCACCTCGAACCAGCGCACGTCGGATCCATCCGAGTCCCGCCCCATCACGCCCACGCGCGCCGGGTAGTCGGGGTTCCACGCATAGGGGAACCCGACGTTGCGCATCGAGCCCATCATGGCGGAGGCGACGCGATCGGGGATGCGGCGCTTGCCGACGAAGAGGTTGGTCGTGAGGCGGGCCGGGCCGCGGAAGGCGCGGGGCACCTCGGCGGTGGCGGCGGTGACGTCGAAGGTGACGGGCAGGTCGTAGATCACCACGTGGTCGTCGGTGAGTGAGAAGTCGTGCATCATCGGGCTTCCCGTCACCTCGATCTCGACCGTGCGCCGAACCCGGCCGTCGGTGCCGATGACGGAGTACTGCACCTTGTTGGCCCAGCCGAAGAAGTAGGAGACGGCGTGCAGCTCTCCGGTGACGGGGTCGCGCTTGGGGTGGGCGGTGTAGCCGCCGGGAAGGGTGCCGTCGAAGTCGCAGGGCCCCACGGTGTCGAGCTCGTCGGTGAGCTCGTAGGGCCGGCCGCCGCCCTCGACGATGGCGAAGGTCCGCCCGGCATGGCCGATGACGTGGGTGTTTGCAGAAAAGTCGAAGCCGGCGTGGACCGGACCGGGATGGCGGGGCTCGCCCAGGGCGTCGGCCACGTCGGCAGCCCGCACGAAGCGGTTGCGATACCACTCGGCCTTGCCGTCACGGATGCGCACGCCGTGGACCATGCCGGTGCCCAGGAACCAGTGATAGGTGGCCGGGTCGGAGTCGACCACCGGGTTGGGGCCGTTGCGGAGGTACCGGCCGTCGAGGTGGTCGGGGATGGATCCCGTGACGGGAAGATCGGCGACGGTGACCTCCTCCCGCACGGGGCCGTAATTGCCTTCCAGGTAGCGGTTCTTCGCCATGGGCCCTCCCGAGTCTCGATTCATAGCACCGTTATATGTAATCGATAGCACCGCTATGGCATGCTGTCAACATGAGCCCGAGGAGCGCTGACCCCGCCCTGCGCACGGCGCTGGTAGAGAGCGCGGCCCGGCTCATCGCCGAGGAGGGCGCCGCCGGCCTGACCCTGCGCCGCCTGGCCCGGGAGGTCGGCACCTCGACCATGGTCGTCTACACCCACTTCGGCGGCATGGAGGAGCTGCGCCAGGAGGTCAGGCGGGAAGGCTTCGGCCGGCTGGCCGAGCACCTCAATGGGGTCGTGCCCAGCCGCGACCCCGTCTTCGACCTGGGCCTTCTCGGTTGGGCCTACTGCCGCAACGCCCTGACCAACCCGAACCTCTACCGCGTCATGTTCATGGAGGTGACCGCGCCCGGGGGGCCGGTGATCGGCTACGACACCTTCGAGACCCTCGTCAAGGCGGTCGATCGGGCCGCGCAGGCCGGCCGGTTCACGCCTGGGAACGAGGTCGAGCGGGCTCGCCAGGTCTGGGCCCTCTCGCACGGGACCCTGGCGCTGCATCTCGCCAACCTGCTGACCGTGGACGAGGTGCTGGAGACGTTGTGGCAGGGGGCGGTGCACCTGTTCATCGGCTTCGGCGACGAACCCCGGACCACCCGGCGATCGATGGAGCGAATGCGACGCTCGCTGACGCCCAGGAAGGGTTAGCGGACGCCATCACAGTGGCTGAGGTGGCCGCGCCGCATCTCGGCCTCAGACAGTAGGAACCCCGTCCCCGGGCCGGTCGAAGAGGGAAGCCACGCCGGCGTGGAGCAGGGATCGAGCCGGTCGATCGCATCGAGCGCCGCGGCCCGAAGCCCCGAAACGCCGATGGTTCGGTCTCGGCGCAAGCGGCGCTGGGTCACAGCGCTCGCCCACCGCGGGTCGTCGCCTACCGAGGAGTGTTTCACGGCTTCTGTGCCACGGCCGTGAGCCTGTCGGTGTGGCAGGCTCGAAGGGAGGAGTTGACCACCTTGACCGGATCTTGTCGTGCCAGCCTCAACTACGCCGCCGGGGCGGGTCTGCACAAGGCCGGACTGGTCGAGGTCGAGGTCGAGATCCGCGACGGGCGATCGGCCCATCTCCCGGGGTGGAGGGAGTGCGGGTTCGAGCTGGTGAGCCACACCTCTGCGGTCACGGACTGGACGAACGACACAGAGCTGGCCGCGGTCCACTATCCAGAAGTCGAGGCTGTGGCTCGCAACCTGACCGGCTGCGACTTCGCGCTGGTCTCCGACCACGTGAAGCGAACGGCGGAAGAGGCCAAGAGGGAGCGGGAGCAGTCGCCGGTCAGGCTCGTCCACTCCGACTTTGCGGCGAACTATGCCGACATCGTCCGGAGCGGCTATCGGGGCGTGCGTGGCCGTGGCGCCGCGACCCTTGCTCGGAGCGGGCTGCGGGCCGACGACGTCGAGAAGGCGCGGCGCATCGTGATGCTCCAGTTCTGGCGCAACCTCGGGCCGGCCAAGATGGACCAGCCGGTCGCCTTCTGCGACGCCCGGACGGTCACCCCGGCTGAGACCCGGCCCTTCCGTTACACGGGCTACGTGGCCGGTGGGCGATCCTTCGACGCGCTGGCCGTTGTCGCTCCCGATGGGCCCGGGAACCACGCCTGGTACGTGTTTCCAGAGATGACGCCGGATGAAGTCGTCGCCTTTCGCACCTACGACACCGAGCTGGTGGGCGACGGCAAGACCTACTTCACTCCACACTCCGCCTTCCGGGATCCCGAGGTCGAGCTCGGCAAGCCCCCCCGCTTCAGCATCGAGTTGCGGGTGATGTGCCTCTTCACGTCTGAGCTGCCTACGCGACCGTGAGACGGCCTGGGCGATGATGAGCAGGTGGGCCTCGGAGCAGGGACCGGGGAGTCGAGACCAAGCCGGGTGTGCGTCATCGGGACACCTGGTGTGGGCAAGACCTGGGTGGCGAGCCGACTGGCTCTGTCTCTGGGTGTGCCCCACGTCGAGCTCGACGGCTTCAAGCTCCTCCCTGGCCGGACGCTCGCCCCACCCGAGGAGGTGGCCGAAGCGATTCGGGCAACCGTCCACGGCAGGGGATGGGTCCTCGACGGCAACTGGAACGACGATGAGCTGGCGGGGGAGGTGTGGGCGATGGCCGACCTTCTCGTATGGGTGGACTACCCGAGGTGGCTCGTCATGTCGCAGGTCCTCGTTCGTTCCGCCTGGAGGGTGGTCACGAGGAGCGAGTACCACGGATGGAGGGAGCGCCCGAGGGACTGGCTCTCGCCGACCCATCCGCTGAGGTGGTCCTGGCGCATGACCGGGGGCTATCGGCGACGGTATGAGCAGATGCTCGTGAGGTCGGGGGTGGCTCGGTCGGTGAGGCTTCGCCACCGGGGCCAGGCCGGTCAGTTCATCGCCCAGTTCCGTCCAACCTGAGCCGGGCAGAGAGGCCGCGACGCGCGTCCGAGGCCGCAATACGCGGCCAGGGGTTGGCCGGGTGCGACCCGCAAGCATAACAGCGTGCGCGTTCGCCGTAGCGCTTCTACCTTGACGTTGTGCATCTCGCTGGTGGCGGTACAACCGATGAGTTCGTCGTCGATGACATGTCACGCGGCGATCTCAAGGTGATCGGCTGGTCGGGATCGGCATCCCATCTCCGGGAGGTAGAGAAGCAGCTCAACCGTCGCGATCTCGGCGAGGTTGACTATCTCGTCGTGAGGGATCCTGATGGCGTCCCCGTCTGCAAGGGTGGGCTCGACTGGCGTGCCGCAGATGGCGTCGCGACGATCTGGCAGCTCGCCACCAAAGGCTCCTGCCAAGGTCACGGGCATGCTCGGCGCCTGATCGCCGAGGCCGAGCGGCGCATTCGCGATCGAGGACTGCCGCGAGCCAGGCTCGCGGTAGAGCCGGACAACGCCCGGGCGAGGTCGCTTTACCTGCACCTCGGTTACGTGCCTGTAGGTGAACGAGAGACGGGCTGGGACTACGAACAAGAAGACGGCTCGATGGGCTTCTACTCCACGACAGTCATCGACATGGAGAAGCCGTTCTGACTCCCGCGAGGTGTCCCCTGAGTTGAGGCGCCGCCCCTCGTCGACGGGGGTTGCTGTCAATAGGGGGTTGACAGTCGGCCGCGCGCAACCTAAGGTTGACAGGGTGACGACGACCTTGGACGGGCTGATCCGAGAGGTGCGCGACCAGTCGGGTGACGTGCTCATCCAGCTGGAGGCCGCCTCCCGCAAGGCGAGCGAGCTCGATGAGCTGGGCGACGCCCTCCTCACCCACTTCGTCGACCGGTGCCGTCGATCGGGGCGCACCTGGGCCGAGATCGGCGAGCACCTCGGCGTCACCCGCCAGGCCGCCCAGAAGCGCTTTGTCGACACGATCGGGGATTTCGTGAGCCTCGAGCGGTTCACCATGCGCGCCCGCGAAGCACTCGACCGTTCCCAGGAGGCGGCTGCTCGCCTCAACCACAACTACGTGGGCACCGAGCACCAACTGCTTGCCCTCTTCGACATCGAGGACGGCCTGGCGGCCGGGGCCCTCTCCGAGCTCGGCGTGGTCCGGAACGCGGTCGAGCGCGAGGTCCTCGCGATGGTGCCAAGGGGAGCACAGGCATTTGCCGGCAGCAGCACTGGCCCGCGCCCCTTTACCCCTCGCGCTCGCAAGGTGCTCGAGGAAGCGGTCAGCGTCGCGCTGGAGCTCGGCCATAACTACGTCGGGACCGAACACCTGCTCCTGGGTCTGTACCGGGGCCAGGAGGGGGTCGCCTGCCTGGTCCTGGAGAAGCTCGGGGCGACCCGAGAGGCAGCCAAGGCCAAGGTGGTCGAGCTGCTGGTCGGCCTGGCTGGCAAATAGGGCCGGAGAGGCGCCTGGCCGACCGGTCGCTCGCCCAAGGCAGCCCAGATGCCGGCGGGACGACAACGACCTCGCGGGCTACCAGTCCCGGGCGCGGTGGTAGATGTTGACGCGGTTCCCTGCGTTGTCCTCGAAGACGGCCTGTCGAGGCATGTACCCGGAGTCTGAGGGCGGAGCGATCTCGGTGACGCCGTGCTCTAGTGCACGAGCCCATGTCTGGTCCACGTCTGGGACGCCGAAGCCGAAGTGGATTGTCGTGGGCCGGCCGTTGGATGGGTAGATCGTGAAGAGGAAGAAGCCCTCCGGGTCCCAGCTGCCGCCACAGGCGTCGTAATGCAGCGGGAGGGTCCCGTTGTGGTCGTCCGCCTGGAACTCCATGCCGAGAACGTCACGGTAGAAGGCGACTTCTCGACGTCGTCGACACGAAGGATGATCTCTATGAGCTGGACGGCGTTGGTCGACATGGTTAGTCGCTCCTCGGTGATTAGCTGGTCGAGATGGTCGACCATCCGGTTGGTGACGGTGATGCGATCCGAGAGGTGCCGACGATGGCGTCGAAGGACCTCGACCGCGTTGCCTCGGCCCAGGATGAGACGCGCTACGTCATCGAGAGGCAGGTCCACCTGCCGGAGCCGGTCGATGCGTCGACCCACCTCGACTTGGTGTGACGCGTAGGACCGGTAGCCAGTGCCCGGGTCAACCGCGGCGGGAACCAGGAGGCCCATCTCGTGGTACCGCCGCAGCCGGGGCACGGAGAGGCCCGTCATCAGCCCGAAGGCTCCGATCCCGATGGGCTCGTCCGCATCGGTCGCGCCTGGCACACGACCATCTTGTGGTCTCACCTGGCGAGAGAGTCAAGAAGAGGTGACGCGAGCGCCCTCGTTCGAGTCGCGCCCATGCCGCTAACCCTTGACGAATCGAACCCGGTCGGTCTGTTGCTCCCATCCGCTCGCTCGCCAGAAGGCGATCGCGGAGCCATCGGGCTCAACGACGATCGCTTGTGACCGAGTCGCTCCCGCCGCCGCGAGCAAGCTCTCTGCTTGGTGGAGCATGCGTGTACCGATACCCCTCCGACGGCGAGCGGGCGCTACGGCGAGCCGATAGATCGACCCACGCCACCCATCCCAACCGGCAATGACCGAGCCGACGATCTGACCGCCTTCCTCCGCGACGATCAGCGCCTGAGAGTTGTGGCCGATGAGACGGCTCAGGCTCTCGACATTGTCGGTGTGAGTCGCCTCGGCGTCTGCCTCACGCCACAGTGCGAGAACAGCCCGGGCGTCACTCAGCCCGGCCGCCCGGATCGTGACCTCTGACATTCGCGGGATGCTAGAAGCCGCTGCGTGAGCCCCGGACTTGAGGCAACCTGGGCGGGTGAGCGATCAGAGGGCCGATCGGAGGCGACGCCGAATCCGCAGGGCACAACGGTATGTCCTGAACCCGCCCATGAAGGCCTTGGCCTGGGCTGGGATCTCACCCGGCCATGTTCTCGTCGAAACGCAAGGCCGGCGCACTGGCAAGCGGCGACGCAATGTGGTCGGCATGAAGGCCACAGGCGACACCGGGTGGGTCGTCGCCGAGCATGGCCTTCACTCGGGCTGGGTCCGCAACATCGAGGCGCACCCCGA
>VAXP01000037.1:6807-7272 GCA_005884125.1 Actinomycetota bacterium
CGACGATCCGCAACTCCGGTTGGACGCCTTCGGGCGCCGGAGCCACGCGGCTGCGGTCCGCCGCTTCGGCACCGATCTCACCACCGTGCGCTTCGACATCGAGAGATAGATGCGCGGCATCATGGGAGCGGGGGCTACGAACGATTACGTCCCTGGACGGCCATGGTGGCACCCGAGAGCCGCGTGAGGCGGGTCAGCCAGGGGGTGAGGTGAAGAGGAATGCGCAGCCGGTGAGCTTGCCGATCATGCGGTAGACGTGCCACAGGCAGTCGCCCAGCATGATCTGGTAGGCGGCCTCGCCGAATCGGTGTGCGAAGCGTTCGGGGTCGCGAAGCAACCGGGCCGCATGGAGCAAACGGCGTGTGCCGGCCCCCTCCGTCTCCTCGGCTCTTTCGCCCCATTCGCTGGAGAACTCGGTGCGGTGGACGAGGCGGAGACCGTTGGCTCGGATGGCCTCTTCGATCT
>VAXP01000038.1:0-20545 GCA_005884125.1 Actinomycetota bacterium
CCCCGTCAGGCGCGCCCGTGGCGGCGCCGACGACGTCGCTACCTGAGGAGCCAGGCGGGATCCGCAATTGGGACTACCGCTTCGCTTGGCCCCGAGATGCCAGCATCGGCGTCGGCGCGTTTCTGGGCCTCGACAAGACCAACGAAGCCCGTCGCTTCATGGCCTGGCTTCTGCACGCCAGCCGCCTCCAACGGCCCCGACTTCCCGCGATACTCACCATTTTCGGCCGACACGTCTTCGCCGAGCGGGAGTTGGTCGACTGGCCGGGCTACCGAAACAGCCGTCCCGTGCGCATCGGCAACGGTGCTGCCGACCAGCATCAGCTCGACGGCTACGGCTGGGTGCTCGACGCCGCATGGCTGCTCGTCTCCGCCGGGCATCGCCTCTATTCGGAGACGTGGCGTGCCATGCGGGGGTTCACCGACGAGGTCGCGTTTCGCTGGCGGGAGCCCGACGCCGGCATCTGGGAAGAGCGCGGCGAAAGCACGCACCACGTGCACTCCAAACTCATGGCCTGGCTCGTCCTCGACCGAGCGCTGCGCATCGCCGACACGCATCCAACCTCGGAGCGCCAGACATCCCGATGGCAGCACGAGCGCGACGCCGTCGCCATAGACGTCGCCACCCACGGATACAACTCCGAACTCGGATCGTACGTCCGCGCCTACGGCACGACCGATCTTGACGCCGCCGTACTTGTGCTGCCCCTCCTGGACATCGAACCGCCCGGCTCCCCGCGCGTCCGCAGCACGATCAACGCCATCGCCCGCGGTCTTCGCGCGAGCGGTCCCTTGATCTACCGCTACCCGCCCGGACGCGATGGCCTTGCCGGCGGCGAGGGCGCCTTCTTGCCCTGCTCCTTCTGGCTCGTCCAGGCCCTCGCCATGACCGGGCGGCACCAGGAAGCACACCAGCTGTTCGACCAACTCGCCGCGCTGGCCAGCCCGCTCGGCCTCTACGCCGAAGAGATGGATCCCAGCACAGGCCATCACCTAGGGAACTACCCGCAAGCCCTCACGCACGCCGCGCTACTCCAAGCGGCGCTGGCGCTTCGACACACATGATCGCCTCGCACCAACACGACATCGCAGGGGGCGTGGTCCGCGGCGAATGTCCGAGCTTCGCCCCAGCGTTGGGGGACAGCAGACCTGAACTCCTTTCGTCTCATCAGAAGGTCAGCGGCGTCGAGTCCCTGGTGGTCGTGCTCGTACATGCCCAGGTGTGCTCGCCGCTCCCCCACGATTCCCCCGCGTCCCCCCGGCCGATCGGGCCACCGACCGTCGATTCCCCCAAGCTGCCGCGCCGTGGCCAGGACCCTCTCGAAAGCAGTCAGCGCGCTCGGGGCGATTCGAACGCCCAACCTTCTGATCCGTAGTCAGATGCTCTATCCGTTGAGCTACGAGCGCCGGGGTCGGTCCGTCGGTTGTCTCTCCACGGGCCGGGTATGTCAGTCAACCGCCGCCAGACAGCGGAGAGGGAGGGATTTGAACCCTCGGACCCGGTTCTCCCGGGTCAACTCATTAGCAGTGAGTCCGATTCGGCCACTCTCGCACCTCTCCCAGCCGAGCAGTCTAAGCCGCCGGGCGAGGGGCCAGTCTCCGGGGAGACGCAGTAGAAAGCCAGGAGCCAGCGCTTTCGGGGGCAGCTGTGAACCCACGGGCCCAGCCGGCCGGCGAGCGGAGCGGGAGGGATTCGAACCCCCGAGTCTTACGACTTCCGGTTTTCAAGACCGGCGCGATCGGCCTCTCCGCCACCGCTCCGTCCACGATTATGGCCTCCGCACCTGGCTCCTGAGCGCGGCGATCCACTCCGTGGCCGCCTTCCACTTCGCCTCGGCGTCGCGCCGGATGGCGGCTCCGTGCTCGCCCGCCGCGGGATACGACCCCAGGAATTTCACCGTGAGCAGCTCGGCGTAGAGGTCGTGGAGGCAGTCGGCGACGACCTCGTCGTCCACATGTCCCTCCAGGTCGATGATGAAGCAGTACTTGCCCAGGCCCCGCTTGGTCGGGCGGGACTCGAGTTTGGTCAGGTTGATGTTCCGAGCCGAGAAGTTGCTCAGGATCCCGTGCAGGCTGCCGGGCCGGTCGGTGTGCTGGAAGCACACGATGCTGGTCTTGTCATGGCCGGTCGGGGCCGGGATGCCCGAGCGGGCCAGGAGGACGAACCGGGTCTCGTTCTCGGGATGGTCCTCGATGTCGGTGGCCATCACCTCGAGCCCGTAGAGCTTGGCCGCCAGCGAGGTGCCTATCGCGGCCGTGGCCGCCGGTCGCTCGGCGCCGATGAGCCGGGCCGCTTCCGACGTCGAGTTGGCCGCGACCACCTCGGCGCCGGGCAGGGTCCGGGCCAGGAATCCCCGGCACTGAGCCGCGGCCACGGGGTAGGAGACGACGCGCGAGACGTCCTCCATGGCCACGCCCGGAGGAGCGAGCAGGTTCAGGCGGATGCCGAGGACGACCTCGCGCTGGATGAACAGGTCGGTGTCGAAGACCAAGGTGTCGAGCGTCTCGGTGACCGTGCCCTCGATGGAGTTCTCGATGGGGACGAAGCCCAGGGCCACGTCGCCCGCCTGGACGGCGCGGGGCACCTCCGACATGGAGCCCAGGGGCACCAGCTCGGCCTCGGCCAGGTCGGTCTGGGTGAGGAGGGCCTCCTCGGTGAAGGTGCCGGGCGGCCCGAGGAAGCCGACGCACGCGCGCGCGCTGGACGGCGTCGACGGGACGGAAGTGGCCACGCCCAGGCAGGATAGTGAGCGAGATGGACGAAACCACCCTCCGGCAGCTCCTCGAGGACGTCCGTGCGGGCGTCGTGCAGGCGGACGAGGCGGTGGCCCGGCTGCGAAGGTTGCCCTTCGCCGACCTCGGCTTCGCGCGCGTCGACCATCACCGCGCCCTCCGTCAGGGGCTGCCCGAGGCCGTCTACGGGCCGGGCAAGACGCCCGGGCAGTGCGCGGCCATCGTGGCCGAGCTGCTGGCCGAGCCCATGGGCCCGGTGCTGCTCACCCGGGCCGACGACGGGCAGGCAGAGGTGGCCCTGGAGCGCAGCCCGGGCGGCCAGAGGCACGGGTCCACCGTTGTGTGGCGCCCGGCCGAGGCCAGGCCTGGTCGGGTGCCGGTCATCACCGCGGGTACGGCCGATCTGCCCGTGGCCGAGGAGTGCGTCGTCACGCTCAGAGCTCTGGGATGGCGGCCCCAGCTCCTGGCCGACTGCGGCGTGGCCGGGGTCCACCGCCTGCTGGCGACACTGGACGAGGTGCAGGACGCCGACGCCATCGTGGTCGTCGCCGGTATGGAGGGTGCCCTCCCCAGCCTGGTGGCGGGCCTCAGCGCATCGCCCGTGGTCGCGGTGCCAACCAGCGTCGGCTACGGCGCCGGGCTCCAGGGCGTCACGGCGCTGCTGGCCATGCACGCCTCGTGCGCGGCCGGGGTCACGGTGGTCGGCATCGACAACGGCTTCGGCGCGGCGTGCGCCGTGGCCCGCATCCTGGGGTGAGGGCGTGACCGTCGCCTGGTTCCACTGCTTCGCCGGGATCGCGGGCGACATGGCCCTGGGCAGCCTGGTCGACGCCGGCGCCGACGTGGCCGAGGTGCGGGCCATGCTGGAGCGTCTTCCCCTGCGGGGTTGGACGGTCGAGGCCCGTCCCGTGCAGCGGGGTGGGATCGCAGCCACGAGGATGGAGGTCCGCACTGACGAAGCCGGCGTCGTACGCACCCAGGCCCACATCGTGGGGCTCATCGAGGAGGCTCGCCTTCCCGACCGGGTGCGGGACCGGGCCCTGACCGCCTTCAACGCCCTGGCCGAGGTCGAGGGCAGGCTGCACAGGCGCCACCCCTCACAGGTCCACTTTCACGAGGTCGGGGGCCTGGACGCCATCGTCGACATCGTGGGCACCTGCGCCGCGCTCGAGGTCCTGGGCATCGACGAGGTGGCGACCAGCACGGTGGCGCTGGGCACGGGGATGGTGCGCTCGGCCCACGGCGTGCTGCCCAATCCGGCTCCCGCGGTGGTCGAGCTGCTGCGGGGGATCCCGAGCCACGGCCGCGACCTCAACATCGAGCTCACCACGCCGACGGGGGCTGCGTTGCTGAAGGCCACCGCCACCTCGTTTGGCGCCATGCCGGCCATGGTCGTGTCCTCCACCGGGTTCGGAGCGGGCTTCCGGGAGATCGACGGGCTGCCCAACCTGACCCAGGTCGTGGTGGGCCGGGGCCTCGAGGCGGCGACGCCGCCGGGTCAGCCGGTGATTCTGGTGGAGACCAACGTGGACGACGCCACGGGCGAGACCCTGGCCTACGTGGTGGCGGCTCTGGTCGATGCCGGCGCCCACGACGCCTGGCTCATCCCGGTGGTGGGCAAGAAGGGCAGGCCCGCCCACGTGGTGTCGGCCCTGGTCGACCCGGCCCTGGCCTCGCAGATAGCCCGGGTCATGCGGGACGAGACGGGGACCCTGGGCGTCCGCAGACACCTGCTGGAACGCTGGCCGGCCGAGCGGATGGACGCCGAGGTGGAGGTGGACGGGGTGGCCGTGCGCGTCAAGGTGAGCCCCGGTCGGGTCAAGGTCGAGCACGACGACGCCGCCCGGGCGGCCAGGCGCAGCGGGCGCCCCCTGCGGGAGATCGTGTCCCTCGCCGAGGAGGCGTGGCGCCGGCGCATGGGCGACCGCCACCACCAGGGGGGCGGCTCACACGGCCCCGAGAGCGAGCCGCCCCCCGCCGGCTGAGCGGGCAGAGCGGCGCAACCACCGCACCCTCACCTGACCTGGAGGGCGAGGCTCTGCTCGTTGTCGGACACGTTGGTCTCCCCGTCGACGGGCTGGGCCCTGACGGTGAGGGTGTAGACGGTCCCGGGTTGGGGATGGAGGCTGCCCACTGTGGTGGCCAGGCGCTGGCCCGGCGCCAGATCCACGAAGCTGCGCACGACCTCCGGGCTCCGTCCCGACACCCCTACGAGCTGGGCGGTGACAGTGACGTGGCGCTCGGCTTCGTTGCCGACATCGGCCACTACCAAGCGCACGCTGATGCTGGCCACAGCGGGGAGAACGGCGGTCCGCCCGTCGGTCCCGATGGGCGCCGGATCGGTGGCCACGACGAGGAGGGAGAGGTCGTGGACCGGGGCGAGGGTGGCGCTGGAGCGCAGAGCGGTGATGAAACCGGCGACATCGCCTTCCATCCACAGCTGGGCATCGGGGACCCACCGGGACACCGGCATGGTGGACTTGGCCCGCACCGCGGGAGGCAGCGAGTCGAGGAAGGCCTGGTAGGCACGGTCGGCCGTCGCCAGGTCGGCGCCCACGCCCGTCAGCGCCTTTACCACCGCGTCCATCGGGCCCGTCGCCAACGCCGTCGTCATGGCGTCCCGCATGGCGGCCGCCGACCGGGCCCGAAGGGCGGCCGAGCTGACGAGCAGGCTGTGGGCCACCCGTAGGGACGGGGGCGGGCTCACGTCGACCACGGCCCCCAGGACCTGGCCCGCTTCCTGCGCCACCCGTTCCATGCGCCGGGTGATCCCGTCGCGGCCCAGGGCTGCGGCCCGGGCCCGGACGTCGCCGACCTCCCCCGCCTCTTCGATCGAGCGTTGGACCTGGGGGCGGACGCGGTCGAGATAGGCCAGCTGGGCCAAGGTGCGCGACGGTCCGGGAGAGCGGGCGGACATGGCCGCGTTGACGGCGAGGACGACCACGGTGACGAGCACGGCCAGCAACAGCCACGGCCCCCGTCGGTGACGGCGGCTGGCTACGAGCATGTGGCGGCGAGGCTAGCGGCGCGGGGCGGGTGGGCGAGGGGGGACTTGAACCCCCACGTCCTTGCGGACACAGGCACCTGAAGCCTGCGCGTCTGCCAATTCCGCCACTCGCCCGAGGGCGGTGCCAGGCTACCGGATGAGCACCCGTCCTCGACCGGGGAGAAGGGGTCCTGGGTAGAGTCACCGCGACCATGGGACTCGACCAGTTCGAGCGCAGGCTCGAACGCCTCGTGGAGGGTGCCTTCGCCAAGGCGTTCCGGGGCGGACTGCAACCGGTCGAGATAGGCCGCCGGCTGACCAGGGAGATGGACCTGCAGCGCACTGTCGGTGTGCGCGGCGTGATCGTCCCCAACAGCTACCAGGTCCTCCTGTCGGCGGAGGACTTCACCCGGTTCCAGCCTCTGGAAGGCGAGCTGGTGAGCTCGCTGGCAGAGGCAGCCCGCGACCACGCCCGGGCCGAGGGCTACCTGCTGGTGGGTCCCCTGGAGGTGAACCTCGAACAGGACGGGTCGCTGAGTCCGGGAACCTTCCTGGTCGGAGGCGAGGTGCGGGAGGGAAAAGGTGGCCCGCCGGCCAGCCTTGTCCTCCCCGACGGCAGCCGTGTCCGGCTGGCGGGGGAGCCCCTGGTCATCGGGAGGCTGCCCGAGTGTGACGTGGTGCTGGCCGATCCCAACGTCAGCCGCCGCCACGCCGAGGTGCGCCGGGACGGGTCCGCCGTCGTCCTCGTCGACCTCGGCTCCACCAACGGCACCAGGGTGAACGGGGCGCACGTCAAGCAGCGCCAGCTCGCCGATGGCGACGAGATCTCAATCGGGTCGAGCTCGCTGCGCTTCGAGGCCTCATAACGACCGGTGCCCGAGTCGCTCCTGACCATCCTCAAGTTCACCCTGGTCGCCTTGCTGTGGCTCTTCTTCCTGCGGGTCCTGCGAGCGGTGTGGGCCGAGATCACCCGGCCGCCGGCGCCCAGCCCCGCCGCTCCCGCCCCCGCCGCGGCCGAGGCACCCACCCGGGTCCTGCAGGCCCGGACCCCGGCCGGCCAGTCTCCCTCGAAGAGCGCCGTCCTGCGCTTGGTCGAGCCCAAGGAGGCGAGGGGGCGCACCTACGAGGTGGGCGAGGAGGTCACGGTGGGCCGGGCCTCGGGCTGCGGCGTGTCGCTCGCGGGCGACACCTTCGTGTCCCAGCTCCACGCCCGCCTCTACCGCCGGGACGGACGGACGTGGGTGGAGGACCTGGGGTCGACCAACGGCACCTACGTCAACTCCAAGCGCCTCACCTCCCCCGTGTCGCTGCGCCGCGGGGACCGGGTGCAGGTCGGGCGCACCGTGCTGGAGCTGACCAGGTGAGCTGCTCGTGACCGCGCTCCGCTTCGGCTCGTCGACCGACGCAGGTCGCGTGCGCGGCAACAACGAGGACAACCTCGTCGTCGCCGAGCCCCTCTTCGCGGTGGCCGACGGCATGGGCGGCCACCGGGGCGGAGAGGTGGCGTCGCTCACGGCCATCGAGACGCTCCGCGAGGCGTTCGAGGAGCACCGGAGCGCGGACGGGTTGGTCGAAGCCGCCCGCCGGGCCAACACGGCCGTCTGGGATCGAGCCCAGGACGACCCCGACCTCCGGGGTATGGGGACGACGCTGACCCTCGTCGTCGTCAACGTGGGCGACTCGCGCGCCTACCTGCTCCAGCAGGGGGAACTGAGCCGGCTCACCGAGGACCACAGCCTGGTGGAGGACCTGGTCCGGGAGGGCCAGCTCAGCGCCGACGAGGCCGCCACCCACCCCCAGCGCCACATCCTCACCCGGGTGCTGGGCATGGGGCCCGACGTCGAGCCCGACGTGTGGCAGATCCTCCCCTACGAAGGCGACCGCCTCCTGCTCTGCAGCGACGGCCTCACCAACGAGGTGAGTGACAGCGAGATCGCCTCGGTCCTGCGCCGGCTGGCGGATCCCGCCGACGCGGCCCGGGAGCTGGTGCGCCTGGCCCGGGCCCACGGGGGGAGCGACAACATCACGGTGGTGGTCATCGACGTGGTCGACGATGACGACCGCAGCCTCGTCGCCAGCCGGGCGGTGGCCGAGGCGGACGGAGACGCCTCAGCCGTCGACGGCGCCGGGGCGGGCAGGGCAGGCGGGTCGGGCGGGGGCGGGGGCCGGTCCAAGGGCAGGCGGGTGGCGATCCCCGATCAGGCGGCGATCCCCGATGAGGCGGACGGCGGCGAAGGCCCCGTGAGCACCCTGGCCCCTCCGACCGAGGAGGAGCCCGGCGCCGGCGACCTCGACGTCGAGGACGCGCCCCCTCACCACCGGCTCACGGTGCGGGTCGTCGCCTTCGTGGTGGTCCTCATGATCGTGCTGGGCGGCGCCGCCGGCGCCGTCGGCTGGTACGCCCGCAACTCCTGGTTCGTGGGCCTGCGGGCCAACCGGGTGACGATCTTCCAGGGCCGGCCCTCGGGCCTGTTGTGGTTCCACCCCTCGGTTCGCCAGACGACCTCGCTCACGACCGAATCCGTTCTCCCCGCCCGCCTCGACGACCTGCGCCGGGGCAAGGAGGAGCCCTCGCTGCTGGCGGCCCGCCGCTACGTCGCCAATCTGGGCCAGGAGGCGGCCGCGGCCGGACTGGCGCCCCCTGCCCCCGCCGGGCCCGCCGGGGTCGCTCCGACGACGACCGCGCCCGGGGCCCGACCGGCCCTCCTCGCGGGCCGGGCGAGCACCTGATGCAACGGCAGATCCGCCGCCTGGGCCTGGCCCTGCTGGTCGCCTTCGCCGTGCTCTTCCTCCAGCTCAACTACATCCAGGTGGTGCGGGCCGACAAGTACGCCAACGCCCCCGGCAACACCAGGCGGGCGACGGCGGACTTCAGCCGGGAGAGGGGGGTCATCCAGACCGCGGACGGCGTGATCCTGGCTCGCTCCGCCGTAACCAACGACTCCTTGAAGAGGCTGCGCCAGTATCCCGAGGGGGACCTGTTCTCTCAGATCACGGGCTACTTCTCGTTCACCTTCGGGACCGACGGCGTGGAGAAGGTCTACGGCGGACAGCTGGCCGGCCACAGCCTGCCCATCCGCCGCCTGTCGGACGTGCTCACCAGTCGGACTCGCACCGGGAACGTGACCCTGACCCTCACCAAGCGCCTCCAGCTGGTGGCCAAGAACGCCCTGGGCCCTCGCAAGGGGGCCGTCGTCGCCCTCAACCCCACGGACGGGGCCGTCCTGGCCATGTGGAGCGCGCCCAGCTACGACCCCAACCCCCTGTCGGCCCACGACCAGGGCGCGGTGAACGCGGCGTGGAAGTCGCTGCAGGCCGACCCCAACAAGCCCATGCTTCCCCGCGCCTACAGGGAGCGGTACTCGCCCGGGTCGACGTTCAAGGTGATAACCGCATCGGCCGCGCTCGACCGCGCCCCCGAGCTGGCCACCAAGCGCTACCCGACCCTCAAGGAGCTGCCCCTGCCCCAGACCAACCGCACCCTGCCCAACTTCGGGGGCGAGACCTGCGGCGGGATCCTGCCCGACCTGCTCAGGGTGTCGTGCAACACCGGGTTCGGGCAGATGGGCCTGGATCTGGGCGGGGACAAGCTGTCGAGCGAGGCCAAGGCCTTCGGCTTCGACCAGACGCCGCCCCTGGACCTGCCGGCCGTGGTCCGCTCCGTCTTCCCCGACGCCGGCGCCTTCGCCCACGACAAGCCTGCCCTGGCCAAGTCGGCCATCGGCCAGCAGGACGTGGCGGCCACGCCCCTGGAGATGGCCCTGGCGGCCTCGGCCATCGCCAACGGGGGGGTGGCCATGCGACCCCACGTGATGGGCGAGATCCGCGACAGCGAGGGGGAGCTGGTCCAGGCCTGGCAACCGCGGCCCTGGGTTCAGGCCACCTCGCCCCAGACGGCCTCCACGATGAAGGACATGATGATCAGGGTCGTCACCAACGGGACGGCCACCGGGGCCGCCGTCTCCGGCGTCACGGTGGCGGCCAAGACGGGCACGGCCCAGACCATCGGCAACAACGCCCACGCCTGGCTCATCGCCTTCGCCCCCGCGGAGGCGCCCAAGGTCGCCGTCGCCGTCATAGTGGAGAGCCAGCCCGGTCTGGGAGACAACGTCACCGGCGGCCGGGTGGCCGCTCCCATAGCGGCAGCCGTCATGTCCGCCGCCCTGGGAAGATGACCACGGCCCCGTAGGCTGGATTGCCACATGTCCTCCCCCACCACGCGCGTCTACAGCGGCCGCTACGAGCTGGTGCGCCGCATCGCCCGGGGAGGCATGGCCGAGGTGTACCTGGCCCGCGATCTCCTGCTCGACCGGCATGTGGCCCTGAAGGTGCTGTTCCCCGAGCTGTCGGTGGACGAGGCCTTCGTGGCCCGCTTCCGCCGCGAGGCACAGGCCGCCGCCAACCTCAGCCACCCCAACATCGTGTCCGTCTACGACTGGGGCGAGGGAGACGGCGCCTACTTCATCGTGATGGAGTACATCGATGGCAGGCCGCTCTCCAGCCACATCCGGGCCGAGGGCGCCCTCCTCCCCGACCGGGCCGCCGCCGTGGGGGCGGCCGTGGCCAGCGCCCTGGCCTTCGCCCATCGCGCCGGGGTCATCCACCGCGACGTCAAGCCCGGCAACGTGCTCATCACCTCGGAGGGACACGTCAAGGTCGCCGACTTCGGCATCGCCCGGGCCACCAGCGCGGCGCAGGAGGACCTGACCCAGACCGGGGCGGTGATGGGCACCGCGACCTACTTCTCCCCTGAACAGGCCCAGGGCCTCCCCGTGGACCCCAGGACCGATCTGTACTCGCTCGGCGTCGTGCTCTACGAGATGGTCACGGGCCAGCCTCCCTTCTCCGGCGACAGCGCCGTGGCCATCGCCTACAAGCACGTGGGCGAGACCGCCGTACCCCCCCGCCAGGTGAACCCGGCCCTGCCCCAGGCCTTCGAGGACATCGTGCTCATGGCCATGGCCAAGGATCCCGCCGACCGCTACCAGACAGCGGACGAGCTGCGCGCCGATCTGCTCCGCTACCGCCAGGGGCGTCCCGTCCTGGCCCGCCCGCCCATGCCCACGCAGGCCCTGTCCGCCACCGAGGCCGTGGCCGCGGCGCCGGGTCCGGCCACCGAGGTCCTGGCCCCGGTGGGGGGGGCGCCCACCCGCGCCGGGCCCGCGATCGCAGTCAGCGAGGAGCCGACCCGGCCCCGCACCGGGGCCTACATCGTCCTGCTCCTGCTCATGCTCGCCCTCCTGGGCGGGCTGCTGTACCTGTTGGGGCGCTCCCTCGGCTACTTCCACTCGGGCAGCTCGGCTCCGGTCGCGGTGCCATCGGTCATCGGCCTCCCCGCCGACCAGGCCACCACCGCCCTGCGCGACCAGGGCTTCAAGGTGACCACGGACCAGCAGAACAGCGACGCCAGCGCCAACACCGTCTTCGACCAGGACCCCAAGGCGGGGGCCAGGGCGGCCAGGGGGAGCACGGTGACCGTCCGGGTGAGCAAGGGCCAGGGCACCGCACCCGTCCCCGACGTGGTCGGCAAGGCCACCACCGACGCGGCCAACACCCTGCGCTCGGCCGGGTTCCAGGTCTCGACCCAGGCCCAGCCCGACGACCGCGTCCCGCGCGATCACGTCATCACCCAGGACCCGGCCGCGGGCAGCGCCGCGCCCAAGAGCTCGAGCGTGCGCCTCACCGTGTCCTCGGGCAAGTCCCAGGTCCCGGTGCCCGACGTGACCGGCCAGCCCGAGCCCCAGGCCGCCAACC
The DNA here is from genome assembly GCA_005884125.1 of Actinomycetota bacterium. Classification (GTDB taxonomy): domain Bacteria; phylum Actinomycetota; class Acidimicrobiia; order Acidimicrobiales; family AC-35; genus AC-35. The sequence continues at coordinate 11,473 of VAXP01000038.1, forward strand.
TCCTGGGACAGGCCGGCCTCCAGGTCGGGACCGTCACCCAACAGGCCTCCGACACCGTCCCCAGCGGACGGGTCATCAGCACCAACCCGGCGCCCAACACCCAGGTGGAGAAGGGCTCGAGCGTGGCCCTCGTCGTGTCCAGCGGGAGCGCCTCGCCCCAGGTGCCCAGCGTGGTGGGCATGACCGCGGCCGACGCCAGGTCGACGCTTCAGGGCGCGGGCTTCAAGGTGACGACCCAGACCCAGATCGACGCCAACCCCGCCGACAACGGCCGGGTCATCGACCAGAGCCCCACGGGCGGGAGCACGGCGCCGAGCGGGTCGACGGTGACCATCGTGGTGGCCCGGACCCCGGGAACGTCGAGCACGACCGCGCCCTGAGGCCACCCGGCCGGTCGCAGGTGGCGTCAGGCGGGGACGGCGCGGGCCAGGAAGTTGCCCAGGAGGTCGTGGCCCACGCCGGTGAGGATCGACTCGGGGTGGAACTGGACGCCCTCGACCTCCAGCTCCCGGTGGCGCACCGCCATCACCACTCCGTCGTCGGTCCAAGCCGTCAGCTCGAGCTCGGCGGGAAGGGACTCGGCCTCGACGACGAGCGAGTGGTAGCGCGTCGCCTCGAAGGGGCTGGGGAGACCGGCCAGGACGCCCTGGCCCCGGTGGTGGACCATGGACGTCTTGCCGTGCATGAGGCTGGGGGCCGGCACCACCCGCCCGCCGAACACCTCTCCTATGCACTGGTGGCCCAGACACACGCCCAGCACGGGAGCGCGCCCCCCGAGGCGGCCGATGAGCCCGCTGCTGATGCCGGCGTCCTCGGGGCGCCCGGGTCCCGGGGAGACGAGCACGGCGTCGGGCTCCAGCGCCTCGGCGTCGTCAACCGACAGGGCGTCGTTGCGGTACACCAGGGGCTCGGCGCCGAGCTCGCCCAGGTACTGGACCAGGTTGTAGACGAAGGAGTCGTAGTTGTCGACGACGAGGACCCGTGCACCCACGGAGCCAAGGCTAGACCGAGGCCCTGGCTATCCTCGTGGGACTTCCATGCCCGGCATCCTGAGGAGATCCAAGGCCCGGCCCACCCCCGTAGGCCGCGGGCGGGCGACGCCCCGTCAGTCCGGGCGCTACACGCCTCCCATCCCCAGGGAGAAGAAGGTCAGCCCCCGCTGGGTGCCCGTCCTCCTGCTGACGCTGCTCATCGGCGGGATGCTGGTCATCCTGCTCAACTACCTGGGCGTGCTCCCGGGCGGGACCAAGAACGAGTACCTGCTGGGTGGCCTCGCCCTCATCACCATCGGCTTCGTCGTGGCCACGACCTACCGCTGAGCCTGCCGCTCAGTCGATCTCGGTCAGCAGCTCCATGTCCTCCTGACAGTGCCGCGGCGGCTCGGGATCCTGGTCGATGGCCCTGGTCATCTTCACCTCGGCCCCGCACACCGTGCAGCGATAGTGGAGGGCCACCCGGCGCATCTCCCCGGGAGGCGGCGGCTCCGGCGCGGGCCGGCTGACCGCTCGCAACACGAACAACCCCGCCCGCAAGATGACGACGAACAACACGATGGCCAAGCCCAGCTTCAACAGCACCCGGGCCCCACCCTAGCGACGGGCCGCCGGAGGAAGGGCGGCGGCCTCCGATCAGTCGAGGCGCTCGATGATGAGGGCGTTGGCCATGCCGCCACCCTCGCACATGGTCTCGAGGCCGAAGCGGCCCCCGGTGCGCTCGAGCTCGTTGACGAGCGTGGCCAGGAGCTTGGCCCCGGAGCAGCCGAGAGGGTGGCCCAGGGCGATGGCCCCGCCGTTCACGTTCACCCGGGACATCTCGGGGTGGTGCTCCTTCTCCCACGCCAGCACCACCGAGGCGAAGGCCTCGTTGATCTCGACCAGGTCGATGTCGTCAAGGGCCATCTTGGCCCGCTCCAGGACCTTGGTCGTGGCCGGAATGGGGCCGGTGAGCATGGTGACGGGGTCGACCCCGGCCAGGGCGAAGGCGTGGAACCGGGCCCGGGGACGCAGGCCCAGCTCGTTGCACCTCTCCTCGCTCATGACCAGCACGGCGGCCGCACCGTCGGTGATCTGTGAGGAGTTGCCGGCGGTGACCTTGCCGTCGGGCTTGAAGGCGGGCTTGAGGGAGGCCAGCGTGTCCACCGTCGTCCCCGGGCGGATGCCCTCGTCCCTGTCGACCAGTTCGCCGCTCTCGACGACCTTCCCCGTCTCCTTGTCCCTGCGCCTGGAGGCCACGGGGATGATCTCCCGCTGGAAACGACCCTCCTGGGTGGCCCGCTCGGCCGACTGCTGGCTGCGGGCGCCGAAGGCGTCGAGGTCCTCACGCGACAGCCCCCACTTGTCGGCGATCATCTCCGCGGAGATGCCCTGGGGGACGAGCCCGCCCACGCCCGAGTAGCGCTCCATGACCTTGGGCCCGAAGGGCTGACCCGTGTTGGGGGCCATCATGGAGGCACCCATGGCCACCAGGCTCATGACCTCCACGCCGGCGGCGATGACGATGTCATGGGCGCCGGCTATGACGGCCTGGGCCGCGAAGTGGGCGGACTGCTGCGAGGAGCCGCACTGACGGTCGACCGACGTGGCGCAGACCGTCTCCGGGAACCCGGCCGCGAGCACCGCGTTGCGGCCGATGTTCAGGCCCTGGGCCCCGACCTGCATGACGCAGCCCATGATGACGTCCTCGATCAGGGCGGGGTCGAGGTCGTTGCGGTCCACCAGGGCCTTCAGCGTCTCCGCCGCCAGGTCGGCCGGGTGCCATCCCGACAGCTTCCCGTTGCGCTTTCCTCCGGCTGTGCGGACGGCATCGACGATGACGGCGGTGGGCATGGTCTCCTCGCTTCCTCGGCGGCGCCCCCAGACTAACGGCTCCGGGGCCCGGACTGGACCGGTCGGTCAAGAGCCGGGCGAGGGCGGTCGGGAGGGGGCGACGGGGCAGCAGGGCCGCACCGTTGCGCTTGAATATGTGGTCCGCGCCAGAGGAGGACACCATGGCCAGCGTCACCAAGGAGGAGCTGGACCGCCTGGTGGAGGGCCAGACGGTGGCGGGCGCCTTCCGGGACCGGGTGAAACGGAACCCCGGGGCGGTGGCGCTGCGCTGGCGCGACCAGGACGAGGGCTGGTCGGAGTGGACCTGGGCCGATTACGCCGACCAGGCCACCCGGGTGGCGGCCGGCCTGGGGGCCCTGGGGCTGGGCCCGGGCCAGCGCATCGTGCTGCTCATGCGCAACTGCCCCGAGTTCCACGTCGCCGACACGGCTGCGCTCCTGTGCGGCGCGACACCAATCTCCATCTACAACTCCTCCGCCCCCGAGCAGGTCGAGTACCTGGCCGGCCACTCCGAGGCGTCCATCGCGGTGGTGGAGGACGTGGGCTTCCTGGAGCGGGTGCTGAAGGTGCGGGGCCAGCTCCCCGACCTCCGCCACATCATCGTGGTGCGGGACCCCGACGGGCTGGCACCCCGAGACGTGACCAGCTGGGCCGCGCTCACCGCGGCCCAGCCCGTCGACCTCGACGCCGCCGCCGCGCTCGCCGAGCCGGGGGACCTGGCCACCGTCATCTACACCTCGGGCACGACCGGGCCGCCCAAGGGCGTGATGCTGTCCCACTACACCGTGGTGTTCACGGCCAAGGGCTACGAGCGGGCGCTGGGCTTCGACCCGGCCGGGCTGCGGGCCATCTCCTACCTGCCCATGGCCCACATCGCCGAGCGCATGTCGAGCCACTACCTGGGGATCACCGGAGGCCTCGAGGTCACCACCTGCCCCGACGCCGGGCTCGTCGGCCAGTACCTGACCCAGGTGCGACCCAACACCTTCTTCGGCGTCCCCCGGGTGTGGGAGAAGATCCACGCCGGCGTCAACGCCGCGCTGGCCTCGCAGGGCAAGCTGGCCCAGTTCGACGAGGCCGTGGCCGCGGCCCGCCCCGTCGCCGAGGCCCGGGCCAGGGCCGGGAGGGGGGAACCCCTGGCCGAGAACCTGGCTCAGCTCTGGGGCGCCCTGGACGAAGCCGCCTTCCGCGGCGTGCGCCAGCTTCTGGGCCTGGACGAGCTGGAGATCGCGGTGACGGGGGCCGCGCCCATCCCCGTCGAGCTGCTGGAGTGGTTCCGGGCCATCGGGGTCCCCATGAGCGAGATCTACGGGATGTCGGAGAGCTGCGGGCCCATGACCTGGGAGCCCTACCGGGTGAAGCCGGGCACGGTGGGACCCCCCTTCCCCGGCTGCGAGGTCAAGCTCCTGGAGGACGGTGAGATCGTGTGCCGGGGCGGCAACGTCTTCGACGGCTACCTGAAGGACCCGGCCCGCACGGCCGAGGCCCTCGACGCCGAAGGCTGGCTCCATTCGGGTGACATCGCCACGGTCGACGACGGGGGGTACTTCCGGGTCATCGACCGCAAGAAGGAGCTCATCATCACAGCCGGAGGCAAGAACATCTCGCCCGCCAACCTCGAGGCCGCCCTGCGCTCGTTCCCCCTCATCGGCCAGGCCTGCGTGATCGGCGACAACCGCCCCTTCGTGTCCGCCCTCATCGTGCTCGACCCCGAGGTGGCCCCGGCATGGGCCAAGCAGCGCGGCATCGAGGCATCGAGCCTCGCCGACCTGGCCCGCGAGCCCGACGTGGAAGCCGAGGTGGCCCGCTCGGTGGAGGAGGCCAACGCCCGCTTCAGCCACGTCGAGCAGATCAAGAAGTTCACCGTCCTCACCGAGGAGTGGCTGCCCGACTCGGAGGAGCTCACCCCCACCATGAAGCTCAAGCGGCGGGGCATCGCCCAGAAGTACGCGGCCGAGATCGAGGCCCTGTACGCCGGCTGAACCTCGCAACCGCCACGCCTCGGACCTGGCCGGCGTCCTGGCCGCCGCCGGCGGCGCGCTGGCCTACGGGATCACCATCGTGCAGGGGCGCAGCCTGGCCAAGGCCCACATGGGAGCGCCCACCGCGCTGGGCCTGCGCTTCGCCATCGCCTCCATGGGCGCGCTCGCCGTGCTGGCCGTGCGCCGGACCGCGCTCGTGCCCGCCCGGGGGGAGCGGGCGGCCGCCTTCCTGCTCGGAGCCGTGGGCTACGCGGCCGAGTCGACCCTGTTCTTCATGGGCCTGGAGCGGGGCACGGCCGCCGCCGTCGCCCTCCTCTTCTACGTGTACCCCGCGGTCGTGACCGTGATCGAGCTGGCCGCGGGTTGGGCCCCGGCGAGCAGGCGCACGGTGGGGGCCCTGGTCCTGTCCCTGTCGGGGACGGCCCTGGTGGTCGGCTCCGGCGGGCAGGTGGCCATCTCCGCAGTGGGTGTGGTCTTCGCCCTGGGGGCGGCGGCCACCTTCGCGTGCTACGCCCTGGTCAGCACCCGCCTGGTTCGGGCCACCGATCCCCTCATCACCGCGGCGTGGGTGGCGGGGGGGGCCGCCCTCTCCCTGCTCGGTCGCGGCCTGCTCACCGGCGAGCTCCACTCCCCGGCCGGGCACCTGCCCGCGCTGGTGGCCTACGGGCTCGAGACCGCGGTGGCCTTCGCACTCATGTTCGTGGCCCTGGGCAGGCTGGGCGCGGGGCGGACCTCGGTGGTGATGACGCTGGAAGCCTTCTTCGCCGTCGTACTGGGCGCAGCCCTGCTGGGCGAGCACCTGGCCCCGGGACAGGTCGTGGGGGGGATGGCCATCCTGGCCGCCACCGCCGTCATAGCCCTGACCCGGGCCGAGCGGGCCGAGCTGGGCGAGCGCGGACGGTCTCGGACCGAGGTCGTACCCACCACATAGCGGTACCCACAGCCCGCCGGCGCGGCAGGGAATGCGACGTCACTTAGTACCGTGGCGCCGTGGCCGACGCCGCCCCCGACATCGTGGCCGAGCGCCTGATGGCTGGGCGCTACCGGCTCCTGAGGGCGCTGGCCCGTGGCGGCATGGCCCAGGTCTGGGAGGCACGGGACGAGGTTCTCGACCGCACCGTGGCCGTCAAGGTCCTCCATCCCCACATGGCCGGGGACGAAGCCCTGGTGGCGCGCTTCCGGCAGGAGGCGGTGGCCGCCGCCCGCCTGACCCATCCCAACGTGGTGGCCATCTACGACACGGGTGTGGACCGTGGCTTTCCCTTCATCGTCATGGAGCTGGTGTCGGGATCGCCCCTGCGCCAGGTGCTGGACACGGACGGCCCGCTACCCGTGGAGCGGGCCATCGACGTCGCTGCCCAGGTCGCGGGTGCGCTCGACTACGCGCACCGGTCCGGCATCATCCACCGCGACGTCAAGCCCGGCAACATCCTGCTGTGCGAGGACGGCCGGGCCAAGGTGGCCGACTTCGGCATCGCCAAGGCGCTGGCCGGCAGCGACCTCACCCAGACGGGGATGGTTCTGGGCACGGCCCGGTACCTGTCACCCGAACAGGTCAACGGTCACGCCTTGGACGGTCGGTCCGACGTGTACGCCCTGGGCGTCGTGCTCTACGAGATGCTGTGTGGGGAGGCCCCTTTCGGAGGCGACAGCGACATGGCCATCGCCGTCAGCCGTCTCCACCGCGACCCCCCGTCCGTGCTGGAGCGACGCCCCGAGGTCCCGCCTTCGCTCCAGGTGGTGGTCACCCGGACCCTGGCCCGCTCGCCCGACGACCGCATCGCCAGCGCCGGCGAGCTGAGGACCGCCCTGCTGGCCGTGCCCCTCCACGAGATCGGCGCCCGATCCGACCCCGACGCCACCGTCGGCATACCGTCGCCGCGGAGCCCGGGCCAGGGCGGGCCGTGGGCGCCGCCCCGGTCGGAGGAAACGCCGGTGGCTGGTGTCCCCGTGGGCCCAAGGCACCGGCGCCGGCGCCGCTCGACCCGCTCCGTCGCCCTCAGCCTGGCCGGACTCGTGTTGGTGGCCGCGGGCGTCGTCTCCGCCGTGGAGCTGGTGGGCTCGCGGGGCGGAACCCACGGTGGCGCTCACCCCGGCGCGTCGACCCCCGCCCCGGGCGCGGGTCTGGGCGTGAAGGAGGTCAAGGCCTTCGACCCCCCACCCAAGGGTGACGGCCAGGAGCACGACGCCGACCTGGCCAAGCTGACCGACGGCAACCCCTCCACCGTCTGGTCCACGGAGCACTACGCCGATCGCCACTTCGGCGGGCTCAAGGGCGGCGTGGGCGTCGCCCTGGTCCTCGACGGCCCCCACAAGCTGCGCCGGCTGGCCATCAAGTCCCCGACCCACGGCTGGACGGCCGAGCTCTACGTGGCCACCGCCCCGGCGTCCGACCTGGGGGGATGGGGCCAACCAGTGGCCACCGCCACCGGCATCCCCGGTGACACCACCGTGGACCTCGGGAACCACCAGGGTGGCGCGCTGCTGGTGTGGATCACGGACCTGGGCGACGGAAACGGCCAGGTCAGCATCGGGGAGCTGCAGGTCTCGGCCTAAAGCCCTAACCGCCGGCGCCGCCCCCGCCGGCGCTGCCCCCGCCGGCGCGACGTCCACCGATGTGGCCCTCGCCCTCGCCTTCCACCTCGGCCACGCTGCGCTCGGCCTCGTGGCGGCGGCGGCGCAGGTGCTCCCACAGCAGGTACAGGGCAACGGCCGCGACGGAGGCCGCGGTGGCGGGCATGGTCCAGCGATCGAAGAGGCGCAGGACGGAGTCGATGGGCCGGGCCAGGGCGTTGCCCAGCATGCGGATGACCACGAGGGCCACCAGGGTGCGGGCGACTATCAGGATGGAGAACGTCTTCGCGGGGATGCCCACGTCTCCGGCCAGAGCGCACACGACGGCGCCGGGGAAGAGCATGAGCATGGGGTAGGCGGCACGGCGGAAGGCGCGCTCCGTCCAGCGCACCAGCGCGCCCCCGCCATGCCTTTCCATCCAGCGCACGCCGGCGTCGCCGTGGTGGCGCCCGAGGAGGTAGAAGAACGGGTCGGAGGCCAGACGGCGGATCGTTCCCACCACGAGAAAGGGCACGAAGGCCACGTGGAGGGCGAGCAGCAGGTTGCGGTCCCTGGCCTCCAGGGCGATGAGCAGCAGCGGATGGTGGGCGGCCAGCGGCGGGGTGAGGGCGCTGCCCACGACGCCGAGCGCGGTGAGCACGACGATGGGCACCACGTAACGGCGGGCCCGAGGACGGGGGAAAGGAGCGCCGTCGATGCCCCGACGATAGGGCGACACCACCGTATGGTGGCGCCGTGCTCAGCTACCTCCAGGCCATCGTGATCGGGCTGCTGCAGGGCGTGACCGAGCTGTTCCCGATATCGAGCCTGGGCCACTCCGTGGTGGTGCCTGCCCTGCTGGGCTGGCACAACCTGGTGGGCCAGCAGTCGGCCAGCGAGTCGCCCTACCTGGCCTTCCTGGTCGGCCTGCACGTGGCCACCGCCCTGGCCCTGCTCTGGTTCTTCAGGGTCGAGTGGCGACGCATCATCCTGGGCTTCCTGCGTTCGCTCAGGCGCCGCCGCATCGAGGCGCCCGAGGAGCGTCTGGCCTGGCTCCTGGCCATCGCCACCGTGCCCGCGGGGGTGACGGGACTCGCCTTCGAGCACCAGCTGCGCACGGTATTCGCCAAGCCCTTCGCGGCGGCCTGCTTCCTCACCGTCAACGGCCTCATCCTGCTGGCCGGCGAACGGGTCAGGCGCAGGTCCGAGGTCCGGGCCCTGGCCCGACAACGCGCCACCGACGACAGCGAAAGCTCGGCCGGCCCGTCTCCGGACGGCGCACACGGATCGACGGGCGCCCTGGAGGCCCTGGCCCCTAAGGAGGCGGTGGGGATCGGTGTGGCCCAGGTGCTGGCCCTCTTCGCCGGGATCAGCAGGTCGGGCATCACCATGGTCGCGGGGCTGGTCCGCGGCCTCGACCACGACGACGCCGCCCACTTCGCCTTCCTCCTGGCCACGCCCATCATCTTCGCCGCCGGTGTCTACAAGGCCCCCGACCTGTTGGGCCACAACGGCAACGGCATCCGGGGGCAGGTGGTGGTGGGCAGCATCGTGGCCGCCGTCGCGGCCTACGTGTCCGTACGGTTCCTGGTTCGGTACTTCAGGTCGCGCGACCTCACCCCCTTCGGTGTCTACTGCCTGGTGGTGGGACTGGTCCTCGCGGTCCACTTCGCCTGACGCCGGCTCAGGTCGACCACACCGGCCTTTCCAAGG
>VAXP01000038.1:20550-22804 GCA_005884125.1 Actinomycetota bacterium
TCACCCGTCTCGGGCTCACGGCGCGCTTCCCCTCCGATCGGCCGCTCAGCGCGGCCCTGTCGTCCGCCTTGCGAGCGAGGTCGGCGTGCCCACCGTCGAAGAGCTGTCGCGCGTGCTTGCCGCGCTGTGCACCCCCGTTCCCCCGGCCGGCCCTGACATGTGCGCGGTCTGCCACGCCTGGTCCCCTCCGGGGCGGTCCATGTGCACCGCGTGCGCCTGCGTGCGGGCCCAGGTCAGCCGGCCCTGCCCCCGGGTCGTGCCCGTGACCCTCTGCGTGGCCCGCAGCCCGCTCAACCGCTGTCTTCGGGCCTACAAGGACGACGCCGAACCCGAGGCCCGCTGGGGCGGGGCGGTGGTCGTCGCCGCCCTCCTGGCCCGCTTCCTCCACGACCACGCGGCATGCCTGGCCGGCGACCACGGGCCATGGGACTTCCTGACCACGGTGCCGTCCTCGGAAGGACGGCCGGGCCGGCATCCACTCGAACGGGCCGTGTCGCTGGTGCCGTGGCTGGCCCGCCGCCACCGCCGGGTGCTGGCGCCAGGAACCCTGACGCTGGCCCGCCGGGTCGCGGGGGACGATGGCTTTGAAGTGGTGGCTCCGGTGCGGAGAAGGCGCATCGTCGTGGTGGACGACGTCCTGGCCACCGGCGCCCGGGCCCAGAGCGCGGCGTCGGCCCTGGCCCTTGCGGGCGCCACCGTTGTGGCCGTGGTGCCGCTGGCCCGCATGGTCGCCGGTCCCGGCGCCCCCTCCTTCGAGACCGCGGCGTGGGCGGCGTGGTCCCGGCGACAGAGCTTCCGGTGGGACACATGCTGCGCCCACGGGACCGGTGAGGCGGCCAGCTCCTAACTTCGGCCCCGTGACCCTAGAGGCCAGCGTGGCCCTCTCGGCCGGGACCCTGGACGTCGACGCCACCCTGGTGGCCCGCCCGGGCCAGGTCACGGCGCTCGTCGGCCCCAACGGGGCGGGCAAGACGACCGTGCTGCGGGCCGTCGCCGGGCTGGCGCAGCTGGATCGGGGCTCGGTGGTCCTGGATGGCGAGATCCTCGAGGACGTCGCCGCCGGGCTCCGTCTGCCGCCCGAGCGCAGGCCCATCGGCGTCGTGTTCCAGAACGGACTGCTCTTCCCCCATCTCAGCGCCCTGGAGAACGTGGCCTTCGGCGTGCGCCGCCGAGGCGCCTCACGATCGGCGGCCCGAGCCACAGCGGCGGGCTGGCTGGAGCGCCTCGGGCTCAACGGGGTGGCCGGCCTCAGACCCCAGGCCCTGTCGGGTGGACAGGCTCAGCGCGTGGCCCTGGCCCGCGCCCTCGCCCCCCAACCTCGGCTCCTGCTGCTCGACGAGCCCGTGTCGGCGCTGGATCAGGCCAGCCGGGTCGAGGTCCGGAGGGCCCTGCGGGCGCAGCTGGCAGCCTTCGGGGGTGTCTGCGTCCTGGTCAGTCACGAGCCCCACGAGGTGCTGGGGTTGACATCCCATGTGGTCGTGCTCCAAGACGGTCGCGTGGCTCAGTCCGGCACGCCCGAAGACGTGGCCGCCCGTCCCCGCACCCGCTACGCGGCCGACCTCGTCGGCGTCAACCTGCTCGACGGCCGAGGCCTGGACGGCCGGGTGGTGCTGGCCTCGGGGGCGCCGGTGGCGGTGGCGTCCAGCGCCCAGGGGCCGGTGCTGGCCCTCATCCACCCCCGCGCCGTGGGCCTGTACCGCAACCGCCCAGAGGGCAGCCCCCGCAACGTCTGGCAGGCGCCTGTGGAGGATCTCGACCCCGAGGGCGACCGGGTGCGGGTGCGGCTCGGTGGTGCGATACCGCTGGTGGCCGAGCTGACAGCGGCGGCCCGCGCCGAGCTGGCCCTGGCCCCCGGGCTCGAGGTGTGGGTATCGGTCAAGGCCACCGAGGTTGCCGTCTACCCCACGTGAGGCCCACCTATCCTTCGGGGTGCCGCTCCATGACCACGACCTCGGTGACCTACCTGGCCTCCTTCGGCGGCGGCGTCGTCTCCTTCATCTCGCCCTGCGTGCTGCCCCTGGTGCCGGCGTACCTGTCGGTCATCACCGGCCTCGACATCGCCGAGGTGGAGGGGGGCTCACGCCGCCACCTGGCCCGCATCGCCCGGGACACGGGGATGTTCGTGGCCGGCTTCTCCGTGGTGTTCATCCTGCTGGGCCTGTCGGCCACCGCCGTGGGCGTGGCCCTGCGCAACCACCTGGGGTTGCTGACCCGGATCTGCGGGGTATTGGTGCTGGCCATGGCCGTCTTCCTG
>VAXP01000038.1:22809-23778 GCA_005884125.1 Actinomycetota bacterium
GTCTTCCTGGCCGGCTCCCTGGTGGCCCGGGCTCCCTGGCTCTACCAGGAGAGGAGGTTCCATCCCAGCCCGTCCCGCTTCGGGCCCCTGGCGGCGCCCGTGGCCGGGGCCGCCTTCGGGTTCGGCTGGACCCCCTGCCTCGGTCCCGTGCTCAGCTCGGTGCTGGCCGCGGCGGCCGTCAGCGGGCGCATCGAGCGGGGAGCGGCCCTGCTGGCCCTGTACTCCCTGGGCCTGGGCCTGCCCTTCATGGCCACGGGGCTGGCCTTCGGGCGTCTGGTAGGTGCCTTCGGGTGGGTACGAAGGCATTTCACGGGATTGACACTCACGGCCGCGCTTTCGCTGGCATTCTTCGGTGTTCTTCTCATGCTCGATCGACTGAGCTGGGTCACGGTTCAGCTGCAGAACGCACTGCGCTCCGTAGGCCTCCAGCGCCTGCTCACCCTCGGATGACAGGCGAACCGTGGACGCTGGGCGGCCCCGCCGCCCCGGTGGTGAGCAACGCCGCCCCCGTGGCCCCCGCGGCCCCGGTGGTGGGTCCGGCCGAGCCGGTGGTGGGTCCGGCCGAGCCGGTGGTCGACACGGCCGACCCGGTGGTGGCCGTGGCCGACCCGATGGTGGCCGTGGCCGAATCGGTGGCGGTCGAGCCGGTGGCGGCCGAGCCGGTGGCGGCCGAGCCGGTGGTGGCCGAGCCGGTAGTGGTGAGCGTGGCCGGGGCGGTGGTGACCGCCGACCGCGCCCCCCCAATGAGGACCCGACATCGCTGGGGCTGGCGATTCCTGTGGGACGCGGTGGTGGTGTACTCGGTGTACCAGCTCTACGAGCTCGTCCGGGCCAAGGTGGCGGGCAGCAGCTCCGCCGCCTTCCACAACGCCCAACACATAGTGGCTCTGGAGAGGGCCCTGCATCTGTATTGGGAGCATGGAGTGCAACAGCACCTCCTGGCCCACACCCGGGTGCTGCAGTTCTGGG
>VAXP01000039.1:0-344 GCA_005884125.1 Actinomycetota bacterium
GTCGGGTGTGGATCTCTGTGAGGACCTGATTGGCGACGTCCGTTGCCCTCGGTCACGTCCACCTCGGTGACCGCCGAGAGTAACAACGACCGGCACGCCGCCTACGTCGTCGTCGCCTTCGTCGCCGGCGGCTGACGGTTCACACTCCCCAAACGGCACATCGGGACCCTCAGCAGCCGAAATCCGGTTGCTGCGATCCCGTTGCTGCGGCACGGTGACGCGGTGTCGGGGATCTGCGGACCGAATGGCGACGCTGCAGTTGCTGTCGGCTGGGGCAGCGTCCGCTGACTGCACGGCTTTTCGCCCTCTGCGTCGACGCGAACGAGCCTCTCGATGTTGCGCGT
>VAXP01000039.1:395-13403 GCA_005884125.1 Actinomycetota bacterium
GATCGTCTTCCGGCCCGTTCCGGAGAGCAAGAAGGGCAGGAACCGCATCCATCTCGATCTGACCACCGCATCGCTCGACGACCAGAACCAATCGGTGTCGAGGTTGGTCGAACAGGGCGCCAGGCACATCGACATCGGTCAGGGCCCGGACGCACCGCATGTCGTGCTTGCCGACCCGGAAGGCAACGAGTTCTGCATCATCGGGCCGGACAACTCCTTCCTCGCCGACTGCGGGCGCCTCGGAGCGATCGTGTGCGACGGTTCACGACAGGTTGGGTACTTCTGGAGCGCAGCGCTCGGATGGCCGTTAGTCTGGGATCAGGACGAAGAGACCGCGATCCGGGCGCCAGACGGAACCAGTCCGTTCATCACCTGGGGCCCGCCGGTTCCCCCGAAGATCACGAAGAACCGGCTTCATCTCGACATCGCGCCCCCCGCCCCCGGTGATCAGCGAGCGGAGGTTGACCGTCTGGCCTCTTTCGGGGCGACTCGAATAGACCTCGGCCAAGGCGATGTCGATCGGGTGGTCATGGCCGATCCCGATGGCAACGAGTTCTGTGTGTTGAGCCCCGATAGCGAGTTCGCCAGGGACCAGCGCCCCACCTGGCCCCAACACCGGTCGTCGGGCGGCTCGCTTCGCGCCGATCTGTCGCGTCACGTGCTGCCGGAGGGGCGACATTCGGCATGAGGGATAGGTAGTCATCACGCTGAGACTTTCCCGGGCTCCGGGGTGCCAGGAACCTCACCTGAGACTGAGAAAGCAAAGACGCGAGCCCGGCCGGCACGTTGGACGTCCACCTCCAAGCGTCACCGCGCCCGGGCCCCTTGGCCGCATGGGTCCTCGGCGAGAGCGATGTCGTGCTCCACGCCGCTGGCCAGCCGCTATGGGCCGCCTGGGATCCTCATCAGCTGCAACCCAGCGCGGCGCGCAAGGTCCGGCACGCCGCGGCCATCCGGGCATCGCTGAGCGTGGTCACGCGCCTGCGGAATGCGTCACGGGGCAGCGTGCGCAGGTTGTCGAAGCTGACCACCGACTCCAGCGGCATTCCGTCGGCCTCACCGATCGGCAGCTCAGACACGAGGTTGCGTCGAGTACGGGTGAGCGAGGCCACGACCAAGTGGCCGATCCGGTCGGCAACTGGGTCACGGGTGAGCACCAGTACCGGGCGGTCTCCGCCGCCCGGTACCGCGGCGAACCAGACCTCACCCCTTCGCATCGCGCTTGTCCAGCCAGGCCGCCAGGTCGGACCAGTCCTCCGCCGGTCCCCAGTCCTCGGCCGCGGCGAGCGCCAACTCCTCATCGGTGAGCGGCTGGGCTTGGTAGGCCGCGGCGTCGTGCTCGCCGGCCAGCCGGGCCAGGTAGGCGGCGACGGCGTCACGCAGCAAGGTGGTGCGGTCCACGCGGAGGCGGCGAGCCCACTCATCGACACGCTCGACTTCCTCGTCCTCGACCCGGAAGCTCACCATCGTCGTCATACGGCGTATGATATCACGTCATACGACCTCCGGTGGTCAGATCGATCCCTCCCGCCTCTGCTCTGCGACTCTGGAGGGTCGCCGAGATCGGGACTCACCTGTAGCGATGTCCGAGGTCAGTCGGTGCGTCATCGAGCCGGTGATGTATGCGACCACCATCAAGGTCGGGATGGGCTCTCGGGCTCGCGCAGGTCAAGATAGTCCCGCTCGCGCTCCGCGACCTTGGGCCTCGACGACCTTGATGCCATGGCGGGGCTCCGATGCTGAGGTCGCGATGTTCATTCCGTTCCCGAAGGGATCGCCGCCCCATTCATTGGCACCATGGCGAAGCTGTTCGGCTGAACCTGAAGATGCGTTGCTGCAGCGGTTGCTCCAGCAGAGCCGCTCCGCGGGTTGCTCTACTCGCGTACGGGCCAGCCAGACCGGGTGGGCCGTGAGGGACTTGAACCCCCGACCTCTTGCGCGTCATGCACTCCCAAGCCGTCCGGAGGGGTTCGACGAGGTTCGTGCTCGTCGGCATCGTCCCAGGTCAGAGGCACAAACACGTTTGGAGGCGTTCGAGTCGGTCCGGCCTGAATCGCGGTTGGGTTGCTGCAGCCGTTGCTGCACCTCCCGCGCTTGGATCCGGATACCGGCCGGCTCCCGGAGAGTGTCCACGAAGCTGGGCGGGCTGAAGTACTGGACCCTGGCCGGGAACCCGAAGCGCCACCAGGTCCTCAACGGTGTGGCCGAGTCCACCGAGGTTCTGGCCCCAGGCGGGCTGCCTTCGCCTTGGGTAAACGGGAGCTTCATCACCGCCAAGGAAAAGCCGGCCGAATCTCGACGGTTTGGTGGGATCCCGAGGATATCAACCTCGACACCCTCGATCCGCTGCTCCTCGACTTCTCGAACCACGTCGTTAGCCTGACGCGATGCCTCGGATCTCCGCCTTCTATGGGATCGTGATCCTGCTGCACTGGGGAGCAAGAGAGCATCCGCTGGCGCACTTCCACGCTCGCTACGGCGAGTACGAGGCGTCAATCGACATTGCCACCGGCGGGTTGCTTGTAGGCCAGCTCCCCCGCCGAGCGCTCAGCCTGGTACAGGAGTGGACAGAGCTCCATCGTGGCGAACTCCAGGAGATGTGGCGCCGAGCCCAGGCTCACGAAGAACTCGGTACCATCGAACCACTTCTATGACCGTCCTACCTCACGTCACCAGCGTTACGCCCCTCGGCGGCTACCGCCTACGTCTCACCTTCGATGACGGCGTCATGGGTGAGGTCGACCTCTCCGACGACTTGTGGGGGCCAGTGTTCGAGCAGCTCCGCGACCCCGCCGTCTTCGCCCAGGTCCACGTCGATCCCGAACTCGGCACGATCGCCTGGCCCAACGGCGCCGACCTCGACCCCTGCGCCTTGCACGACGACATCGTTGCCTCGTCGCCGACGCGCTCCGCTGGCTGATCCGCCCGAGTCCAGACCCGAGAGACCGACCCGCAGGTGGTCGCAGAACGCCGGCGAACGCTCAGCAGCAAAGCTCCGTAGGCGATTGGGTTGGAGCTCGGGCCGCGCGCACACCGAGTGGGCGCGATCAGTAGAGGATGCACCGCCGTGGCCCGCCCCGCGCTGCGGGTAGTTGCGGGCCTCCCAACCAGCGCGAGTCGATGTTGGGGCCCGCTGCCGTCGAATGCCGACCTCAGCATTATTCCGGGCAAGGGAACTCTCCGAATCTTCCAGGCGTGAGCCGGCAGGTTGATAGGACGAAGTACGGACAGCCCGACGTCTCAGGCGGGCAGACCTTCCCGACCCGCATGTGTAAACAGGTTGAGCTATAGCCGAGCCAGGAGACTCGACCCCTCAAGTGCTGTTCGCTGTCTGCGATCGGCTAGACGCCTTGTGGGCCGCGCGCCACGACACGAGGTCCAGTCTCCACTCCTGCCATTCCGCCACCCGTCGGAAACCCATGGCGTCGTTGATGGCCAGCATCGGAGCGTTCATACCGGCGTTCCAGGTTTCAACCACGTTCACCTCGGGTCTGTCATCGAGGAGCCGCAGGCCGTTGACGGCCTTGATCCAGCGCCCCAGCCCCCGGTTGCGGTGGGCCGGGTGGACGGCGGTGTCGCCCTGGATGCCCAGCCATGGCCGGTGGCCGGAGCCCCCCAACTCGGTGTAGGCGACCAGTTCGCCGGTCGGGCCGTGCGCGGCGCACACCGTCCAGCCCCACCCGCCTCGTCTGAGGTGGGCCTCTTCGTTGTTGCGCACCTGTTCCGGGGTGAGCTCGACATCCTCCGTGCCTTCGGCCCGGGGGGCGGTGTTCATCACCGAGATGACCTGGGTAAACGCCGCCAGCCACTCCTCGGGGCACAGTCCGTCGAAGGTGACCAGCGAGTAGTCACAGGCCCGCTCGGGGGCGCGGGCTATCCAGCTCTCCAGCAGCGCCCGGTCGAGGCGCTCCGTGCGCAGACGGTTCTGACGGTCGACGAGGCCGGTGGTTGCACCCGCAGCCGACGCGAAGGCCATCCCTGGCGTGTGCGACGTGGCAACGGATGCCTCCAGACGACTCCTGCCCTCGGCCAGGGCCCGCTCGGCAATGGCGCTGAGGAGAGCGGTGCCTGTTCCCTGCCGGCGGTGCTCAGGCCGAACCACCAGGTGCTTCACCCACGCCTTGGTCTGGGCACCGGCAAGGTCATCGAGGACCACCTCGGCGGCCCCGGTGAACTCGCGCCGGTTGTGGGCGACCGCGACCAGCACCCGGCGGTGACCCGGGGCTTGGCGGATCTCGGCCACCAATTCGGCGAGGGCGAGATCGGGCTCGGCCGGTATCACCTCCCGCCAGAAGGTGCTGAACAGGTTGGCCACCTGGCTCAAGTCGCCCTCCGAGGGCCCCACCAACCACTCCACCGAGATCACCCTGGTGGTCTAGTGCGCCCGCACCGCGGACAGAAACGAGATTGACGGGACACCACCGAGAGGCCCGCCCCGACCCGTGGCTCGAGGCCGGCGGACTAGCGGTTGATTGCTGGGGCGCACTCATGGATATGGGCCACACCGGAGAGGGCCGCCTGGGTCGCAGGACCCGGGAACCATCCGGTCCCGTCGTCCGTCCAAGCAGACCAGGGAGGCAGCGATGACCAGTCGTCGGGGCATGGTGGCGGTTGCCATGACGTTGACGGCGACGGTTGCTGCGGGTTGCGGGTGGGGTGGTTCGCACCCCACGATCGCGGGCCGGGCGGCGCCCACCGGGGGCGGATCGATGCCCGGTGGATTCTCGGAGACGCCATCGCCGGAAGGCGGGTCTGGAGCGGGGCCAACCGGGGGCGTCGCTGCTGGGGCGGCGGCGGCTGGAAGCGCGGGGCTGGGGGCTGGAACGTCGGGAGGCGGGCCAGGTGGCGGGGAAGCAGGCCGTGCGTCGCCCACAGCAGCGCCACCGCAGCCCGGCTCCAACATCCAGGTGGGGTTGCGCGCCGGCAGCGTCGACGACAACGCTCGGTTCGCTGACTATCTGACCTACCGCCAGGCCTTCGACGCCGAGCACCTGGCCACCCACAGCCTCGACGTGACCGAGCGTCACACGTCCTCTGGCGACCCTGTGCTGGGCGCCGACGTGGCCATCTTGGACGGGGGCGGGAAGAAGGTGTCGGAGCTGCGCACCTACTCAGACGGGAGGGCGCTGTGGTTCCCCCGCGCTACCGGCGTCGGCGATGCCCAGAGGTTCACCGCCGTCGTCAGCAAGGACAACGCCACCAAGACGGTGACCCTGGACCGCTCGGTCCTCGACCATCGTGTCGTGCTCGATGCCCAGCCGAGGCCCGGGTCGGTTCCCCTGGACATCGAGTTCCTGGTGGACGCCACCGGCAGCATGGCCGACGAGATCGCCCAGCTGAAGGCGAGCATGGCCGACATCGCGGGGCGGATCGCCGCGCTGCCCGCTCATCCCGACGTCCGTTTCGCGCTCACCATCTACCGCGATCGGGTCGACAGCTTCCTGACCCGCACCTGGAACTTCACCTCAGATGTGGGCGCCTTCCAGCAGTCGATCGCGGGTGTCACCGCCGAGGGCGGGGGCGACTATCCCGAGGATGTCCAGCAGGGCCTCCACGATGCGCTGACCAAGCCGTCCTGGCGGGGTCCTGGCACCGTCAAGGTGGTGTTCCTGGTGGGTGACGCTCCGCCTCATCTCGACTACCCCGATGACCCCGACTATGTGACCGACGTGACCTCCGCTGCTCGTGACGGCATCAAGATCGAGTCTCTCGGTGCGAGCGGCCTCGACGACCAGGGCGAATACATCTGGCGCCAGCTGGCTGAGGTCACGCTGGGCCAGTTCCTGTTCCTCACCTACGGTCCGAACGACACCACGACCCATCACGTCAGCGGGTACACGCCCGACAACCTCGACGACCTGGTCATCCGCCTGGTGAGCGCCGAACTCCTCCCAAGCCAAGCATCGCGCAGCGGCGATCGGCAAACCCGTTCCTCGACCAGCGCCACGACGACCACGGCGTTCGCTCCGCCACCGTCGTCCAATACAACAACGTCAGCGTCCCACTAGCACCTCGAGATGCGCCGTGGGCGCCCGCGCGAGCAACCGATCGGCCGAGGTTATGAGCGCGCGATAGGGGGTGTCCCACAGCGCCACGTCGGTAACGCCCCTGAGCCGGTAGGCGTGTTTATCAGGAAGTCCTGAAGGCCGGGGACACGGGTCACGAGGCGCCGGGCCCAGTCAAGTTCGCGGCCCACCGCGGCGAGATGCCGGCGGGCAGCTCGGTCGCTGTCGAGATGGGCGACCCACACGGCGAGTGACCACAGGGGCTGGCGGGCCATGGCGATGGGCAAGGCGGCGCGCTCACCTTCACTCAAGAGCGAGCCGAGGCCGGTCTCGTAGCGCTCGATCATGGTGGCGAGCATGTTGGGACTGGTCGTGAGGTCTTCGATATCCACGCTCGCGAAGTACAAGGTCAAGGCCAAGTCGTCGACGCGGGGGCGTGGCCCGAGGAAGTCCAAGTCGGTGACGAGGACGACATCGCCGTCTCGGAGCAGAACGTTGTTGTCCCAGAAGTCGCCGTGGACAAGCTGCACGTGTTCGACGGGTATGGCTGCCCCGAGCCCAGCGACGCGCTCGGCCAACTCGTCGGCTTCGTCGGCAAGTCGGGCCTCGTCAGGCGTCGGCTGCCAGGAGCGGACACGATCGCTGCCCACGCGGACGAGTTCCCGGAGCCCGGTGGCCGGAACGTAGTTGGCGAAGGTGGCCTCGGCGGCGGCCGAATTGAGCGCCAATGCCAAGAGATCAGCGTGGATTCGGCCCAGCGTGAGGACCCCGGACGAGACACGCCCGAGGGTGTTCATCCGGTCGGGGGCGTCGATGAAGGGCTCCGCCTCCACGAGTCGGTCTTCGTGGACGGCAAACGGCTTGCCCCACAGCGTGGGTACGGGTTCGGTGCAGGGGACACCGCGCCGGTGCAGGTAGCGACGCACGTCTTGGATCGCTCCGAGCCGGGCGGAGGTGACCGAGGGTCTATGGATTCGTGCCACGAAGTGAGCGCTGCCATCGGTAACGAGCAGGTTCAGGCTCGTCGAACCGCCGAGGTCGGCGTTCTCGCCGACCGGCCACAGGCCCCAGGCGCTGCGAAGGAGGTCATCGACGTCCGTATTCCAGAGCGCCCGCCGACCGCGGCGCCCACCACCTGCATCGTCCATAGCCAAACGTTACGCAGAGCAGCTCCGGCCCCAGCGTGGCTGGCTTCGTTGGGTCCACGAAGCGCCGATATGTCGAGCCTTCGCACGGGAGGCTGGCCGTGATATTTGGCGGGCGATAGGTCGCTCTAACCGGGCTTCTCAAACACCACCACCTGGTCGGTGCTGTCGGCCGTGAACGGTTCCTTCTGCCAACCCGCCCAGCGCTGGGCCATGGCCAGCCCGGCCAGCTGTGCCATCAAGTCGAGCTCGGATGGCCAGACGTAGCGGTAAGGTGCCGAGTGGCGGACCAGGTGGCCATGGACCTCCATCCAGTGGTGGGAGGACAGAATCTGCCCGACCGGGTCGTCGTAGGTGTCGATGCCCACGTGGTCAGCCTCCATGCTGAAGACGCGTCCCAACTCGGCGGGCGGGCGACGGTGCGGCTCGGGGACGCCCAGCTCCACCACGAAGCACCCTCCCGGCTCCAGGTGGGCGGCGGCGTTTCTGAACACGGCCACCTGCTCCTGCTGCGTGGTCACGTTCATGATGGCGTTCCACACCAGGTAGACGAGCTTGAAGGCGCCGTCCACCCGCGTGGTCGTCATGTCGCCGATTGTGACCTCCACCGCCTCGGAGCCGGGCTTGGCCCGGAGCTCGTCGGCCATGTGGGGTGAGAGCTCGATGCCGGACACTGCCACCCCTCGGGCGCTCAGGGGCAGGGCCACCCGGCCGGTGCCGACGGCGAGTTCCAGGGCAGGCCCACCGCGAGCCAGCTCGGCCAAGAGGTCGACGGTCGGGTCGAGGACGGCGGGGTCGAACATCGAGGCCGAGGCGGCGTCGTAGGCCTCGGCTAGCTCCGGTCCCCAGACGATGGAAGCCACGCCCGGAGCCTGCCAGGAGCGCCGGCTGCGCGCCCGAGGTTTTCCGGGAAGGCCAGGCCTCGCGACGCCGGTAGTAGATGGCTCGAGGAGCATTCCACGTGAATGTTCTGCCCGCGCATTATCGCGTGGTTTGCGACTGACACCGAGTCCCGGTACCCGGCAATTCCGGGCAGCTTACGCGTTCACCCTTCAAGCGCATGTCGGGTTAATCCCGAGCGGTCTCGCCCCGCACTCGGGGTGCCTCGCTCACCGCATGATGGCGGGTGGCACTTCGCATGACCCGCTCGGCATCACCGCCCCTTGGGTCGCGATTTCTGAGGTGGTTGTTCACGCTGCCCGCCTTCAGACCGCAAGTCGAGGGGACGGGGCTAGAGAAAAGAGGGCGCGAGACTAAAGAATTCCCTTGCCTCGTGACTCTATTGGGGGTGTGGATCGGGGTGGTTGACGGCCGATCTGATGAACCGACGGCCACTTCTCACGCCGACTCGGCGACGGCCGACTCGTTCGAGGAGTTTTACGTGGCGACCCAGGGGCGCTTGTTCGGCGTTCTCGCTCGGCTTCTCGACGGCGACGTCGAGACGGCCAAAGACATTGCGGCCGAGGCCTTTTCTCGGGCGCTCGAGCACTGGGACCGGCTTGTCGAGATGGCCTCACCCGCAGGTTGGACCTACCAAGTGGCGTTCAACCTCCTCCGTCGGCATGCCAGGAGAGGCCGACTCGAGCGAGCGATTCTCCGGCGGGAGCGACCACAGGGTCCCCCGACCCTTCCCGCGAATGAGCTGTGGGACGCGGTCGCTCGGCTTCCAGCTCGTCAGCGCACCGCAGTCCTCCTGCACTACGTCGTCGACCTGCCGTATGACGAAGTTGCAGCTGTCATGAATGTCACACTCGGAACCGTGGGGGCCACGCTCGCCGCTGCCCGCCAGACCCTTGGCGTCGTGCTGCGAGACGCAGAATCGGAGGACGGCAATGGCTGACCTTCGGAGGTCGCTGACCGAGGGACTCCCGGGCAATCCGAGCCTTCGCCCCTCGATCGATGAGCTTCGCTCTCGTATCCGCAAGCGCCACAAGAGGCGCGTCCGCCGTGTGGGGATCTCGCTGGGCATCTTGGCCGCGATGGCGGGCGGAATCGGGATTGCAACCCACGACGGTCGTCAGTCGACACGGGTTCGCGTGATCGGCCCTCCCCCAACGGCGAGCACGCCGGGTCCCGAAGGCACGGCCACTAGCACCGCCTCGGGCTCCGGCGTTGGACAGGTCCCCTCGGACTTCGCCCCGATCTCGTTTGCGGCGGCATCGTCCGACACGTTCTGGCTGCTCGGAACTGCGCGGTGCGGCGACGGCTCCTGTACGGCCATCATGCGCACGACGGACGGCGGGCGCAGTTTCGAGCGGATCCCATCACCACCACTCCCACTCCGCGCGTCCTCCGAGGTTCGTCTTGCCAACAGCCGGGACGGCTACCTCTTCTCGGAGTCGGGTGTCGGGTATTCCCCATCCGACACGGGCAGTCCCGAGTCAGGGTTTTATGTAACCCACGACGGCGGCACCAGCTGGCACCAGGTGACTATCGGCGGGAGTGTCATCGCCTTCGCCACTGCGGGTAGTGAGGCCTACGCGGTGGTCGCCACCTGCACAAGCGGCGACTGCTCCAGATACCGGTTCGAGCGAAGCCTGGTCACGCAGGACACGTGGAGTGACGTGCCCTTGCCAGTCACGCCGAGCCATCCCATCGCACCGCTGACCGCCTACGGCAAGCACGTATGGCTGTCTGTCTCTTCCGGCACTCGCGCGGTGCTCCTCTCGTCGCAGAACGGCGGTGACAGTTTCGCGACGCTCGACAGTCCATTCACCCCTGACCTTGGCGGCAAGTTGGTGGCGACCTCCTCGACAGTTCTCTGGGCAGTGGTACCGACCGGCCTGAAGTCCCATGCGATGCGTTCCACCGACGGTGGGGCCAGCTTCAAGACCCTCGCTGCGCGAAGCCTCGGCAACACTTACTACGCCCCCGAGATGCTCGAAAACTCTGCCGACGTAGGCGCGGCCTCGGACTCGACCGCTGTCCTGTCCATCGGCAGCGCCGTTTACCCGGGCCTCTATCGAACCACCGATGGTGGGGCGAGCTTCACCAAGGAGCCAACGCTGCAGCCCGACCAGGGCACGTCACTGAAGTGGATCGGCTTTACCGATCGCACTCATGGGGCTGCACTCGAGTACACAAGCGCGAGCTCGCCGGCCCTCAGTCTCGATCACTTCTGGCTCACATCGGATGCTGGTGCGACCTGGGCCCGCGTGACCATCAACTCGGCGGTCCCGTCGCCCGCAGCCGTGGCGGGGCCGCGATGTACCACCACTCAACTGAGTGCTTCCCTCGGGCCCCCAGATGCGGGAGCCGGGCACGTGGCCGTCCAGCTCATTCTCAAGAACACCTCAGCCCGGACGTGCACTCTCTACGGCTACGTTGGCCTGCGCCTCCTCGACGCCAACCGGCGGCCCATGGCCACGCGACTGTTCCGAGGGCCTGGGATGTCCGTAACCGATCCCGGTCCGACTCTGATCGTGCTCCTGCCGGACCAATTGGCCTCGGCTTGGATCACCTTCAATGAGATCCCTGTCGATGGGGACCCGTCACCATGTCCAGTGTCTGCTTACTTGCAGATCACGCCGCCCGATCAGCCCGACGTGCTGGTTATCGAAGGGCGGCTGAATCCATGCGGGCGGGCCAGCGTTGCTGTTACCGCCCTCGCGCCTGGCACGGCCGTTCGGTGACGTTGCCCGATCGCGGTTGATGTGAGAGAGCTATCGGGATCAACGAATACTGCTCACGCCGACTTACTGATCAGCACGCTCGTAAGTGCCGATACTCGTCGGTCGTGGTCGCGGGCGAACCCGACCGGAAACGTCGGCCCGAATACGCGCCGCTCGGTTCGGCCTCCGTCCGGTGGGACAGGATTGTTATGGGCGGCCGATATGGGCGGCTCTGGATCGCGAATCAACCCAGGGACCGGCATTAGCGATAGGTGCCTCGAACGCTCTCGTCTACGACACGTTCCTCCAGCCCGTCAATCGTCGAAGAGCAGGAGGACTGTCCAAGGCCATCGAATACTCGCGAAAGGTGAATCGCGCCCAAAAGGGAGGGCGGGGAAGTGCGACGAATCGGGATCACGGCGATGTCGTGCGTCACCTTGGCGGCATCCATCGGAGCCTTGACGCTTCGCGTCCAGGCGTCGCCGAACGCGGGCGAGGGCTGCGATGCCGGTGGATCGCCGCCGCACAATGGCGTGGCGGCAGTCGCCAACGACAGCAACAGCCCCAGTACGACACCGGCGGTCTCGTGCAGCTACGTGACCAGCGCCAGCTCCCCCGCCGCTACGACGGCGGTGTCGAGCCCGGGAGACCCTCTTACATCGAAGGACGGTGGCGTCCCCGGCGCGGTGGCGGGTGACACGATCACAGTGAACATCTCCGACGGCTGCGCACCGACCACACCGCCGCAATGTGGTGCGCTCGGGGCGGTTGGCATCGGGAACTCGTAGAGACGTCCCGAAGGTCAGCCGCTCAGCCGGGCGTCTGAGCCGATGCGACCACGCCGTCGCCCCTGAGCTCTTCGATCTCGGCGCGCGTGTAGCCCGCTTCGGTCAGCACCTCCACGGTGTGCTCTCCCAGAGCGGGCGCAGGCCGGGTGGCGGCCACCGGCGTCCGGCTGAAGTGGGCATAGGTGCCCGTCGTCCAGCTGCCCTCCCGACCGGGGCGTGGGTCGGGCCGGAGCACCTCCGTGGCGATAAGCCCTTCGTCCTGAACCAGCTCGCCCGCCGGCCGCGCGGCGACGGCGGCGATGCCGGCGCCCAACAGCTCGGTCACCGCGTCGGCGCGCGAACGGGCCGCGACCCAGGTCTCGAGCGTCCCCTCCTCCAGTGCATGGACCCCCAGTCGCCGGAGGCCCTCATCCGCCGTCGCTGCGTCCGGCGGGAGGACGCGGATCCATCCGTCCTTGGCCCGGTAGTAACGGTCGAGGGTCGACGCGCCGCGGTGGTCACGGCTCCCGACGCGCACCGGGGAGCGGTCCCTGGAGCGGACGATCTCACCCGCCTGCAGCACCGCAGACATGGCGGCCAGCGATGTCGTCACCTTCTGCCCTTCGCCCCTGCGGAGCCGGTGGAGCAGCGCGAGCAAGGCGCCGAGCGCGGTCGCGGCGGCGGCTGCGACGTCGTTGACAGGTACGGTGAAGAACACTTTGCGCCGACATCATGCCGCTCATCGCTTGAACGACGGGATCGAAGCCCGGCTCCCCGCCCAGCGGCCCGCGGTCCCCGAAACCGGTGATCGAGACGCTGACGATGTCGGGGTTGACCTCCCGCAACTCACTCCAGTCAAGCCCGAGCCGCTTCAGGACGCCGGGCCGGTAGTTGTCGATGACGATGTCGGTGCTGCGCGCCAGCGCCAGGAGGGCTTCGCGGCCTTTCGCGTGTTGGAGGTCGATGGCCAGCCCGCGCTGGCCCTTGTTGTAGGCGGCGAAGCCGGGACCGCGGAAGCTGTCGCCACCGAGCGGCTCGACCTTGATCACCGTAGCGCCGAGCTCGGCCAGCAGGGCGCCGGCGAACGGCCCGGCGATGATCGCTCCGAGGTCGAGCACTCTCACCCCGGCCAAGGGCCCGCCCGCCCCGCCCCCCGCGGCCCTTGCACCCAACCTCGTCGTGGATGCGGGCGTGGTCGCCCACTGCGCCTCGGTCCATATCGAAGGTGGCTCGGTGGCCCGGGGCGGAGCGCACCCCTGCACTCTGCCCGGGGTCGAGTGGAGGATGACCGGCACTCCCGGCATCACGACAGGCCCGTGCTCGCCACACTCGACATCGATGCGCATCCCGATGGCCTCGAGCTGGGGGTGGTCCAGCCAGTCCCCGCGCTTGAGGACAGGACCGGCTGGGCAGCCGGCCGCGCCCAGCCGGCCGAGCCAGGAAGCGCGGGTGTCCGAGCGGAATACGTCCGCGATGCGCT
>VAXP01000040.1 GCA_005884125.1 Actinomycetota bacterium
CCACGACGAGAACATCTCCTTCGAGGCCGCATGCGTCCTGGTCGGCAGGGAAGCGGCCGAGGCCGCCCGGGACATCTCCCTCGCCGTCTACCGCCAGGGGGCGGCCAAGGCCGAGGAGCAGGGCATCCTCATCGCCGACACCAAGCTCGAGCTCGGCTACATCGACGGCCGGCTGGCCATCTGCGACGAGGTCCTCACCCCAGACTCGTCGCGCTTCTGGCCCGCCGACGAGTGGAAGCCCGGCATCGCGCCGCCCTCCTTCGACAAGCAGCCGGTGCGGGACTGGCTCCACGCCCGGGATTGGGACAAGCAACCGCCGCCGCCCGCCCTTCCCCCCGAGGTGGTGCGGGCCACCGCCGATCGCTACGTGGCGGCCTACGAGCGCATCACCCGGCGCCCGTTCTCGCAGTGGTACGGAGTGGGGACGTGACGGTGCGCAGATGACCTTCGACGTCCTGGTGGAGGTGTCGCTGCGCCCGGGCATCGCCGATCCCCAGGGCGCCACCGTGGAGCGGTCCCTGCCCAGGCTGGGATTCGACGAGGTCCACGGCGTGCGCATGGGCAAGGCCGTCCGCTTCACCATCGACGCCGCCGACGAGGAGGCGGCCCTGCGCAGGGTGGACGAGCTCTGCCGGCGCTTCCTCACCAACCCGGTGCTGGAGGACTCGACCGTGACGCTCGAGCCTTCGGCCCAAGGAGCCCGCCGGTGACGGCCCGCATCGGCGTGGTCGTGTTCCCCGGCTCCAACTGCGAGCACGACGCGGTGGAGGCGCTCTGCGCCCTGGGGGGCTCGGCCGAGCTCCTGTGGCACGACGAGGCCAGCCTGCGGGGCGTGGACGGCGTCGTGCTCCCGGGCGGGTTCGCCCACGGCGACTACCTGCGCACCGGCGCCATCGCCCGCTTCTCCCCGGTGATGGAAGCGGTCGCCGAGCTGGCCCGCGCCGGCGGTCCCGTGCTCGGTATATGCAACGGCTTCCAGATACTCACCGAGGCGGGACTGCTGCCCGGGGCCCTCCAGAAGAACCGGGGCCTGAAGTTCCTGTGCGCGACGGTGGAGCTGAGGGTGGAGACCACAGCCAGCGCCCTCACGTCGCTCACCGCGGCCGGAGACAGCCTGCGGGTGCCCATCAACCACTTCGAGGGCGCCTACACCTGCGACCCCGCCACCCTGGAGGAGCTGAGAGCCGGCGACCGCGTCGTGCTGCGCTACGTGGACAACCCCAACGGCTCCCTCGACGACATCGCCGGGATCTGCTCGCCGGCCGGCAACGTGGTGGGCCTCATGCCCCACCCCGAGCGGGCCTGGGACCGTCTCCTGGGCTCGGGCGACGGGGCCGTGCTGGTGCGCTCCTTCATCGCCGCCTGCGCCGGGGAGCGCTGGCCCGCCCCGCATCCGGCCGCGCCGGCCTACCCGTCCCTGCCCGCTTCGTCCGGCGCTCGACCGGGCCCCTAGGCGTCCCCCCGGCCCCGGCGGATGCCGGCCCGCTTGAGGACGTTGGGGGTCACGCCCGCCCCCCGCCAGGCCGCGTAGCTGATCCCCTTGCGCCGGCCGTAGTCGGCGGCGGCCTTGACGAACTCCTCCTCCATCTCGGTCAGGTCCACGCCCGCCTCCATGGAGCTCAGCTCGGCCTGTAGATCCATGCGCTCCTGGGTGAGGAGGAGCCGGGCCAGGGGGTCGGCGGCCGCGATCCTCCCGTCCAGCGCGGCCAGTTGCTTCTTGATCGATTCCGGGGTGCGCTTTCGCCCCCGCTTGGGGCGGTGGGCGTCGAGCGCTTCCAGATAGCCGCGCACGACGCGCCCCTGCTCGCGTCCGAGAGCCAATGCCTCCTTGTGCTGGGCTGACATGGCGGTCTTTGTTCGTTTCTTGGCCGAAGGCATTTCGCGATGATCGCACTTTCTGGCGACGACATACAACCGTAGGCGGCGGGTGCCATAGGGGATGGTCGGGGTTTACATCGCCGGGAGTTAGCTTGTTGACGTGCGGACGGACGTGCATCGGGAGCTGGGGTTGACCGATGACGAGGCCGGCTCCATCCGCGCCTTGCTGGCCCGGGAGCCCAACCACCTGGAGCTGGCCATGTACGCCGTCATGTGGAGCGAGCACTGCTCCTACAAGTCCTCCCGGCTCCACCTGAGGCGCCTGCCCACCGAGGGAGAAAGGGTCCTGGTCGGCCCGGGCGAGAACGCGGGCGTGATCGACGCCGGCGACGGCATCGCCGTGGCCCTGCGCATCGAGAGCCACAACCACCCCTCGGCGGTCGAGCCCTATCAGGGAGCAGCCACCGGCGTGGGCGGGATCCTGCGGGACATCTTCACCATGGGTGCCCGCCCAATCGCGGTGATGGACCCCCTGCGATTCGGCCCTCTCGACGAAGCGCGCACCCGGTGGATTTTCGAGGGAGTGGTGAGCGGAATCTCCGGTTATGGAAACTCGGTAGGCGTCCCTACCGTGGGTGGAGAGGTGGCCTTCGACCCCTGTTATGCCGAAAACCCCCTGGTCAACGTCCTCTGTCTCGGGGTCATGCCCCGGGAGCGGCTGGTCCTGGGCCGGGCCTCGGGGGTGGGGAACCTGGCCGTCCTAATGGGCTCGTCCACGGGCAGGGACGGGATCGGCGGGGTGAGCGTGCTCGCCTCCGCCGGCTTCGGCGACGTCGAGGAGGAGCAGTCCAAGCGGCCCAGCGTCCAGGTGGGCGACCCCTTCGAGGAGAAGCGGCTCATCGAGGCCTGCCTGGAGCTGCTGGAAGCGGGCCTGGTGGTCGGGATCCAGGACCTGGGCGGGGGCGGGCTCACCTGCGCCACCAGCGAGACCGCGGCCCGGGGTGGGGTGGGCATGGACGTCGACGTCACCGCCGTCCCCCGCCGGGAGCCGGGCATGGAGCCCTTCGAGGTCATGACCAGCGAGAGCCAGGAGCGGATGCTGGCAATCGTCTCGCCCGACGACCTGCCCCGCCTGGAGGAGGTCTGCGCCCGCTGGGACGTGCGGGCCGCGGTCGTGGGCCGGGTCACGGCCCCGGGCCCCGACGGCGTCGGGCGCCTGCGCGTGGTTGAGGGCTGGGACGGCCCCGTTCTGGCCGACGTCCCCGCCCCATCGCTGTCCGAGGACGCCCCCGTCTACGACCGTCCCCGGCGCCCGCCCCCGGCGCCGGAGGGTGGCGCCGGCGACCCGTCGAAGGAGGCGGGGCCGGCCGACTGCGGCCCCGACCTGCTCCAGCTCCTGCAAGACCCGTCATGGATCTACCGCCAGTACGACCACCAGCTCTTCCTCAACACCGTCGTGGCCCCGGGCGGAGACGCGGCCGTGCTGCGGCTCAAGGCCCCGGGCCTGCCTCCGTCCCGCCGGGGCCTGGCCCTCAGCACCGACGGCAACGCCAGGTGGTGCGCCATCGACCCCCGCCTGGGATCCGCCCTCACCGTGGCCGAGGCCACCTTGAACGTGGCCTGCGCCGGCGCCCAACCCGTGGCCCTGGTCAACTGCCTCAACTTCGGCAACCCCGAGCACCCGGAGGTGATGTGGCAGCTGTCGGAGGCCATCGACGGCTTGGCCGGCGCCTGCCTGGCCCTGGACCTGCCCGTGGTGGGGGGCAACGTCAGCCTCTACAACGAGAGCCGGGGGCGCGACATCGACCCCACCCCCGTCGTGGGCGTGCTCGGCCTCATCGACCTCCTGGAGCGCAGGCCCCCGGGGCTGCACCTGGAGGCGGGCGGCTCCCTCTGGCTCCTGGGCCCCATGGCCGGCGAGCTGGGCGGCTCGCGCTGGGCCGTGGAGTGCCGGGGCCTACGGGGCGGGACCCTGCCCGCCCTCGACCTGGCCGGGCACGGACGTGTCCTCGAGCTGGTGCGGGCCCTGGTGGCGCACGGGATCGTCGCCGGAGTGCACGACGTGGCCGACGGCGGCCTGGCCCTGGCCCTGGCCGAGATGTCGGTGGCCTCGGGCGTGGGGATGGAGGTGTCGGGACCGGCCGTGACCGACCACGCCATGCTCTTCTCAGAGTCGCCCTCGCGCGCCGTGGTGTGCCTCCCTCCCGGGCCCGACGGTGAGCGGGCCGCAGCCGAGCTGGCCCGGCGGGCCCTGGGCGCGGGCGTGCCCCTGGTCGGCCTGGGCGTGGCCGGTGGGGACAGGCTGGTCCTGGGCGGGCTCGTCGACCTTGAGGTCTCGGTCGCCGCCGAGGCGTGGAGGGGGGCCATCCCCCTGGCGCTCGCCTGAGGAGCGGCCCTCAGGGCCTGCGGGCGGACAGGGCGTCGAGGAGCTCGTCGGGCACGCTGAGGTCGCCCCGACCCGTCCCCACCGAGAGGTCGGGCTTGTAGCGGCCGTGGTAGTCCGACCCCCCGGTCGCCACCAGGTCGTGCCTGCGGGCCAGGTCCAGCAGATCGTCCCGCACGGCCGGAGGGTAGGCGCCGTAGACGGCCTCCACGCCGGCGAAGCCGAGCCCGGCCAGCTCGGCCACCGTGCCCTCCAGGGCGGCCGGGTCCAGCCCCAGACTCAGGGGGTGGGCGAGCACGGCGACGCCGCCGGAGGCCGCCGCCAGCCGGGCCGCGGCCGCGGGGGCCAGCCTCTCCTTCTCGACGTAGGCGGGCCTGCCCTTGGCCAGCCAGCGGTCGAAGGCCTCCTGGACGCTGCCCACCACGCCCTTGCGCACCAGAACGGCGGCGGCGTGGGGACGCCCGACGCCCGGGCCTCCGGCCTCGGAGACCATCTCGTCGTAGGAGACGGGCAGACCCAGCTGGGCCATGCGCTCGGCCAGGCGCAGGTTCCGCGCCGCGCGGGTCTCCTGGAGGCGGACGAGCTCGAGCTGGAGGGGACCGTCTCCGGGCTCGACGAAGTAGACGAGCACGTGCATGGTCCCCGGGTCCCACTCGCAGGACAGCTCACAGCCGGGCACGAGCTCCACGCCGGCAGCGGCCGCGCCGGCGGAGGCGGCCGGGAGCCCGTCCAGGCGGTCGTGATCGGTCAGGGCCACGGCCCGGCACCCGGCCGCGGCCGCCAGCTCGCCGATGCGCCCGGGCGGTTCGGAGCCGTCGGACACGGTGGAGTGGACGTGCAGGTCGATCACGGCGGGGCGACGGTAGCGGCCGCCGTGGAGCCGGGGGCGGCCCCGTCGGTATGGGACAATGGGGCCGTGGTCGCGCCGCACCTGGGCGGAGAGGTGCCGCCGCCCTATCCCGACGTCCCCGACGACGACTCGCCCAAGGAGGCGTGCGGCGTCTTCGGCGTCTACGCCACGGGCCAGGCCGTGGCCCTGCTGACCTTCGACGGCCTCTACGCCCTGCAGCACCGGGGCCAGGAGTCGGCGGGGATGGCGGTGAGCGACGGCGAGACGGTCACGGTGGTGAAGGACATGGGCCTCGTCACCAACGTGTTCGACGAGCGGACTCTGGCGCCGCTCCAGGGCCACCTGGCCATCGGCCACACCCGCTACTCGACCACGGGCTCGAGCACGTGGCACAACGCCCAGCCCGTGTACCGGGCGGTGGGAGAGGCCGGCTTCGCCCTGGGCCACAACGGCAACCTCACCAACACGCCGGCGCTGGCGGCCGAGGCCGGGATGCTGCCGGGCGTCGTCACGAGCGACAGCGACCTGGTGGGGGAGCTCGTCTCCCGCGAGTTCCCCAAGGAGCCGCGCAACGACGGGCGCGACCTCGAGGTGACCCTGGCCAAGGTGCTGCCCCGCCTGGAGGGCGCCTTCTCCTTCGTCCTCATGGACACGGCCCACCTCATCGGCGTCCGCGATCCCAACGGCTTCCGTCCCCTCTGCCTGGGCAAGCTCGACTCGGGGTGGGTGCTGGCCTCCGAGTCGCCCGCCCTGGACATCATCGGCGCCCACTTCGTGCGCGAGATCGAGCCGGGTGAGGTGATCGTCATCGACGCCGCCGGGTGCCGGTCCCTGCACCCCTTCCCCCCCGGTCGGGTCGATCCCCGCCTGTGCATCTTCGAGTTCGTCTACCTGGCCCGGCCCGACAGCCAGCTCTACGGGCGTGAGGTGCACGGGGCCCGCCGGCGCATGGGCGAGCTGCTGGCCGAGCAGGCCCCGGTGGCGGCCGACATGGTCATGGGCGTGCCCGAGTCGGGCGTGCCCGCGGCGGAGGGCTACGCCCGGGCCAGCGGCATCCCCTACGGGGAGGGCCTGGTCAAGAACCGCTACATCGGGCGCACCTTCATCACCCCCAACCAGGACGCCAGGGCCGGCGGCGTGCGCAGGAAGCTCAACCCCCTGCGGGAGAACATCGCGGGCAAGCGCCTCATCGTGGTGGACGACTCCATCGTGAGGGGGACGACGCAGCGGGCCCTGGTGCGCATGCTGCGGGAGGCAGGGGCGACCGAGGTGCACGTGCGCATCCCCTCGCCCCCGTACAAGTGGCCCTGCTACTTCGGCATCGACACCGGCACCCGCTCCGAGCTGCTGGCCGCCAACATGACCCTGGGTGAGATCCAGCAGTACCTGGGCGTCGACTCCCTGGCCTTCCTCAGCCTCGAGAACCTGGTGCGGGCCATCGGCGTGCCCGGCGCCGGTTTCTGTAGCGGCTGCCTCACCGGGGAGTACCCCGTCCCCGTCCCCGTCGAGCTGCGCAAGAGCGTGCTCGAGCGGCCGCCGGCGCGTGTCTGAGGGCTTCACCTACGCCGGCGCCGGCGTGGACATCGGCGCGGGGGAGGAGGCGGTCGAGCGCATCAAGGCCAGGGTGCGCTCCACCTTCAGGCCCGAGGTCATCGGCGACATCGGCGGCTTCGGCGGCCTGTTCGCCTTCCCCGCCGAGCGCTACCGCGCCCCTGTCCTCGTCGCCTCCACCGACGGGGTGGGGACCAAGGCGCTGGTGGCCCGGGTGACCGGTCGGTTCTCCACCATCGGCATCGACCTGGTGGCCATGTGCGTGGACGACGTGGTGTGCCAGGGCGCCGAGCCCCTGTTCTTCCTGGACTACACCGCGGTGGGCAGGCTCGACCCGGGCCAGGTCGAGCAGCTCGTGGAGGGGGTCGCCGCCGGCTGCCGCCAGGCCGGCTGCGCCCTCATCGGGGGAGAGATGGCCGAGCACCCCGGGGCCATGGAGCCCGGGGAGTTTGACCTGGCCGGCTTCGCCGTGGGCGTGGCCGAGCGCGACCGCCTGCTCACGGGGGCGGGCATCAGGGCGGGCGACGTGCTGGTGGGCCTGCTCTCGCCCGGGCTGCGCTGCAACGGTTACTCGCTGGCCCGCCGGATCCTGCTCGAGCACGCCCGCCTTCCCCTGGACGGGCCCGCCTACCGGGGGGCGGCCCACAGCCTGGCCGACGAGCTGCTGCTGCCCTCCGTCGTCTACGCCCCCGCGGTCATGGCCCTCCTCGGCCGGGTCGAGGTGCGGGCCCTGGCCCACGTCACCGGGGGCGGGATCCCCGGGAACCTGGCCCGGGTGCTCTCCGAGATCCGCCGTCTGGGCGCCGTCGACGACGAAGAGATGGCCCGGGTCTTCAACCTGGGCGTGGGAATGATCGCCGTGGTCGGGCCCGCCGATGAGCACAGGGCCCTGGACTCCCTGCGCTCGGCCGGGGTGGGCGTGGCCAGGGTGGGCGAGGTCGTGCCCGGCCGGGGCCAGGTGCGCCTGGTCGCGGCCGAGTAGCGTCACCTCCCTGGGCCACCCGCGAGGACGGACGCAGATGCACGTTTGGATCGACCAGGACCTCTGCACCGGCGACGGGCTGTGCATGGACCACTGCCCCGACGTCTTCACCCTGCTCGAGGACGGGATCGCCTACGTGAAAGAGTCGGGGCTGGTGCAGAACGACCCCGGCGGGGCCGAGAGCCTGGCCCGGGTGCCCGAGCCCGTCCTGGCCCACGTGGTGGCCGCGGCCGACGACTGTCCGGGGGAGTGCATCTTCATAGAGCCCGACTGAGCTAGAGGCCCAGCAGGGCGCGGGCCGCCTCGGCGATGGTGTCGGCGCCGATGGAGACGGCCTGCTCCATGGGTGCGGCGAAGGGCATGGCGGGGACGTCGGCCATGCACAGGCGGCGTACGGGGGCGTCGAGGTCGTAGAAGGCCTCGTCCGCGACCACGGCCGCCACCTCGGCTCCCACTCCGTAGCTGGTGTTGTCCTCGTGCACGACCAGGACCCGGCCGCACTTGGCCGCCGAGGCCAGGATGGTGTCGCGGTCCAGCGGGTTGATGGTGCGCAGGTCGATGACCTCGACGGAGGCTTCCTCGGCCAGGTCCTCGGCCGCCTGCAGGGCCAGGTGGCGGTGCAGGCCGTAGGTCACGATGCTGAGGTCCTCTCCCTCCCGGGCCACCGCGGCCACGCCGATGGGCACCCGCCAGTCACCCTCGGGCACCAGCCCCTTGATGAGGCGGTAGGTCTTCTTGTGCTCGAGGAAAAGGACGGGGTCGGGATCGTCCACCGCCTCCCGCAGGAGGCCGGCCACGTCGGCGGGTGTCGAGGGGGCCACCACCTTGAGCCCGGCCACGTGCCCGTAGAAGGCCTCGATGCACTGGGAGTGGTACAGGGCCCCGTGCACGCCCCCGCCCCAGGGCGCCCGGATGACCAGGGGGACCGGGAAGGCCCCGTTGGAGCGGTAGTGGAGCTTGGCCGCCTCGCTGACGATCTGGTCGAAGGCGGAGTGGATGAAGTCGGCGAACTGGATCTCGGCGATGGGCCGCATCCCGGCCAGGGCCAGACCGATCCCGATGCCGACGATGGACGACTCGGCCAGCGGCGTGTCGAAGACCCGCTGCTCGCCGAACTCGGCGCACAGCCCGTCCGTGGCCCGGAACACGCCGCCCCGCGGCCCCACGTCCTCGCCCAGGATGACGACGCGCTCGTCTGCGGCCAGCAGGTCGCGCTGGGTGTCCCGCACCGTCTCCACGATGTTGCGCTCCACGCCGCCCTGGGGCGCCGGCTCCGGCCTGGTCACCACCGGGTCCCCCGCGCCCTCGGGCGCGCCGGCGACGGGACGCACCGGTCGGGCCCAGACCCGGGTGAAGGCGTCCGACGCGGGGGGCGGCGCCGCGGCCTCGGCCCGGGCCACGGCCTCCTCCACCTCGTCGCGCACCTCCTGCTCCAGCTGCTCCTCCCGGCGCTCGGAGAGGAGGCGCTGCTCGATGAGGTACTGCTTCATGCGCTGGACGGGGTCCTTCTTGCGCCACATCTCCACTTCCTGGGGTGTCCGGTAGGTCCGGTCGTCGTCGTCGGAGGTGTGGGCCAGGTACCGGTAGGTCTTGCACTCGACCAGGGTCGGGCCCTCGCCCTTGCGGGCGTGGCGCAGGGCGGCGTGCACGGCGGCGTACACGTCCAGGGGGTCGTTGCCGTCCACGATCACACCGCCGAAGCCGTAGGAGTGGGCGTGCTGGGCGATGTTCTCGACCGCCGACTCCTTGGACAGGGGAACCGAGATGGCGTAGCCGTTGTTCTCGCAGACGAAGACGACGGGCAGGCGGTGGATGCCGGCGAAGTTCAGGGACTCGTGGAAGTCGCCCTTGGAGGCGGCCCCGTCGCCGAAGTAGCACACCGGCACCTCGTCGCTCCGGCGCTGCTTGGCGGCCAGGGCCAGGCCCACGGCATGGGGGATGTGGGTGGCGATGGGGGACGAGCCGCTGATGATCCGCAGGTCCTTGTGGCCCCAGTGGTTGGGCATCTGGCGCCCACCCGAGCTGGGGTCCTCGGCCCGGGCGAACACGCCCAGGAGCACGTCGTAGGGGGTCATGCCCAGGGTGAGGACAACGCCCAGGTCCCGGTAGTAGGGCAGCACGGGGTCGTGACCCTTGCGGATGGCCCAGGCCGAACCCACCTGGGCGCCTTCGTGGCCCTGGGCGCTCACCACGAAGGGGGCCTTGCCCATGCGGTTGAGGCCCCAGATCTTCTGGTCCAACAGGCGCGCCAGCAGGATGATGCGATACATCCCGACCAGATCGGCGTCGGTGAGGCCGAGCTCGCTGTGGCGGTCGTGGAGGTGGAGGGCGGAGAGGTCCTGCTCCTCGACGGTCTGACTCATGGGTTCCCCCTGCGGGAGGTGGTGCGGATGAGCTGGATGCGTCCGACCTCGGCCAGGCGCCGTTCCGCCAGCCGGTTGGCGGCCTCGGCCGTGGTGATGCCCAGCGACGCGGCCTGGCCGATGACGGCGGAAGTGGTGTCGAAGATGCGGCGCACGCTGGCGTAGGCCCGCTCGCGGTGATAGCCGATGAGCTCCTCGGCGATGTTGACCACCCCGCCGGCGTTGACCACGAAGTCGGGGGCGTAGAGCACGCCGGCCTGCTCGATGAGCTCGGCGCAGCCGGCGTCCTCCAGCTGGTTGTTGGCAGAGCCGACCACGGCGGCGCAGCGCAGCTCGGCGATGGTGTTGGCGTTGAGCACCCTGCCCAGGGCGCAGGGTGAGTAGAAGTCGGCCTCCACAGCGTGGGCCTTCTCCGGGGGGATGCTGTCCACCCCGAAGTCCCGAACGGCCCGCTCCACGGCGGCGGGGGCGACGTCGCTCACCGTGACCCGGGCCCGCTCCTCCACCAGGTGGCGCACCAGGCCGTAGCCCACCTTCCCGACCCCGCTGACCACGGCATGGCGGCCGTCCAGGCTGGTCGTGTCCCAGAGGTGGCGGGACACCGCCTTCATGGCGTAGAGCACGCCGTAGGCGGTGGCCGCCGACGGGTCGCCCGAGCCGCCCAGGCCCCGGCTGACCCCGGTCACGTGCCGAGTCTCCCGCCGGATCAGGTCCATGTCCGCCTGCGTGGTACCCACGTCCTCGGCCGTGATGTAGCGGCCCCCCAGGGAGTCGACGAAGCGGGCGTAGGCCCGGATGAGGGCCTCGCTGCGGAGGAGGACGGGGTCGCCGATGATCACGGCCTTGCCCCCTCCGAGGTCGAGCCCGGCCGCGGCCGCCTTGTAGGTCATCCCCCGGGCCAGGCGCAGGACGTCCTCCAGGGCGTCGTCCTCCGAGGCGTAGGGGTAGAACCGGGTGCCACCCAGGGCGGGGCCGAGGCAGGTCGAGTGGATGGCCACGACGGCGCGCAGCCCGCTCGCCCGGTCGTGGCAGAAGACAACCTGCTCGTAGTCGTCGCCACCGATGCGATCGAAGACCTGCACTCCCGCCGAGGGTACCCCCGGGGGGGTGGCGCGGAGGCGCTGCGCGGTGGCCGCTCCACGCCTGCGCCGGGCTGCTCCACGGGGGGTGACTAGTCCGATCGGTAACCGCGGATGAGACGTTCGTGCTATCGACCCCAATCGGGGCGTGTCTTACCTTCGTGGTACCAATCGGACAGCGACCAAGGGACAACAAATGGCAGATCAGCACTCACCTGACGCACTTCTCACTCCAGCAGAGGTCGCTGCCCTCTTCCGGGTGAACCCCAAAACCGTGACCCGCTGGGCTCGCGCCGGCAAGATCACGGCCATCCGGACCCTTGGCGGTCACCGGCGCTTCCGGGCCTCGGAGATCCG
>VAXP01000129.1:0-20765 GCA_005884125.1 Actinomycetota bacterium
CAACCACCTCGAGAAGATCGACGGGGGCCGGCTGTGGGTCGACGGCGAGCTCGTCGGGTACCGCCAGGACGCCGCCCTCCTCCACGAGCTGCGCGAGCGCGAGGTCGCCCGCAAGCGCTCCGAGATCGGCATGGTCTTCCAGCGCTTCAACCTCTTCCCCCACATGTGCGCCCTCGAAAACGTCATCGAGGCCCCCGTCCGGGTGAAGAAGATCCGCCACGACGAAGCCGTCCGCAGGGCCCGGGTCATGCTCGAGCGGGTGGGCCTGGCCGACAAGGCGGGGGCCTACCCGGCCCAGCTGTCGGGAGGCCAGCAGCAACGCGTCGCCATCGCCCGGGCCCTGGCCATGGATCCCAAGCTCATGCTCTTCGACGAGCCCACCAGCGCCCTGGACCCCGAGCTCGTCGGCGACGTGCTCGGAGCCATGCAGCAGCTGGCCCAGGACGGCATGACCATGATCGTCGTCACCCACGAGATGGGCTTCGCCCGTGAGGTCGGTGACCGGCTCGTGTTCATGGACGGGGGCGTGATCGTGGAGGAAGGCGCCCCCCGCGACGTGCTCGCCGGCGCCCGCGAGGACAGGACCCGGGCCTTCCTCTCCAAGGTCCTGTAGCGCCGGGCGCGGCCCGTCGGTCTCAGCCGTAGGCGGGCGCGGAGGACGTGGCCGTGGTCGGGGCGGTCGTGGTGGTCGTGGTCACGCCCGTGGGCGTGCCCTTGATCACCCCACCCGTGTCGCCGCTCCCGCATGCGGCCGTGATCAGCCCGGCCAGGACGGCGGCCGCGGCGACCCTGACCCCGGCCCGGCCCGCCCTCCGTCCGGTCATCGCTCCTCGTCCCCGGCGGGGTCGGCCCCGGCCCCGCCCACGTCCTCCAGCTCTCCCAGCTCGTCCAGCTCGTCAGGCTCGTCCTGCCCCTCCACCTCTTCGGCGTCGTCGGGGTCCCCGAAGAAGAGCTCGGGCTGCTCGGGCTCGACGGGGTGCACGCCCCAGGGGAGGTGCTGCATGAACACCCACGTGCGCCGGTGGATCGACGTCGGGCCCCACGCCTTCAGGGCCGCCTTGTGCCGGGGACAGGGGTAGCCCTTGTTGAGCTCGAAGTCGTACCCGGGGAAGTTGGGCGCTTCGGCGCGCATGATGCGATCCCGGGTGACCTTGGCCAGGATGGAGGCGGTGGCGATGGAGAGGCAGCGGGCGTCGCCCTTCACCATGCGCCTCACCACCCGCCCGCCCTCCGCGGCGCCGATGAAGTCCCACTTGCCGTCGACGAGCACGGCGTCGGCCTCCAGGCCCAGCCCGTCCAGGGCCCGCCGCGCCGCCAGCCTCTGGGCCGCCGACATGCCCATACCGTCGCACTCCTCCTGGCTGGCGTGGCCCACGGCCCAGGCGACGCACCAGGCCGTCAGCCGGTCGAAGAGGCCCTCGCGCTCGGCCTCGGTCAGGGCCTTGGAGTCCCGAACCCGGTAGACGCGCCGGTCCCGGGGCAGGACGGCGGCGCCGACGCTGAGGGGACCGGCCCACGAGCCCCGGCCCACCTCGTCGACACCGACGACGACTTCGCGACCCTCGGCCCACAGGGCCCGCTCCACCGACAGGCTGGGAACGATGCGACGGCTGGGCGGAGCCGGACGGGTCCTGGTCCTGCGGGCGGTGGCCGTCGGCGCCATTGGCCCCAGAACATATCGAGGGAGTGGCACCCAGGGCGGGAGTCCGCCTCGCCTATCCCAGCTCGACGCCCGGCTGGCCGGGGACGACCCCGCCCACCAGCGAGAACGCGCCGGTGCCGGTGAGCATCGCCGCGTCCTGTGGGGCGACCGCGGCCAGCAGGCCCCCCGAGGTCTGGGGGTCGTACGCCAGCGCCT
The DNA here is from genome assembly GCA_005884125.1 of Actinomycetota bacterium. Taxonomy (GTDB): domain Bacteria; phylum Actinomycetota; class Acidimicrobiia; order Acidimicrobiales; family AC-35; genus AC-35. The sequence continues at coordinate 1,859 of VAXP01000129.1, forward strand.
CCAGCTCCTCGGGGGCGGTGCTGCGGACGCGTCCCGACAGGTAGGCGCGGTTGCGGGCGTCGCCGCCGGTGCGCACGCCCCGCCGGGCCGCGGCCAGGGCGCCGGGGTAGAGGGGGAGGTCCTCGGCGTCAAGGCGCACAACGGCGGCGGAGCGCTCGGCCATCTCCCAGGCGTGACCGAGCAGCCCGAAGCCGGTCACGTCGGTGACGGCGTGGGGCCCGGGGCCGGTCAAGGCGGCCAGCATCTCGGCCGCGGCCCGGTTGAGGGTGCGCATGCCCGCCACCGCCGCGGCCCGCTCCTCGGGCTCGCCCCCGGCCAGCACGATCCCCGTCCCCAGGGGCTTGGACAGCACCAGGGCGTCACCGGGGAGGGCCCCGGCCTTGGTCCACACCCGGTCGGGATGGACCAGGCCCTGGACGGCCAGGCCGAAGATGGGCTCCTCCGAGCGGATGGTGTGGCCACCCGCCACCGTCCCCCCCGCCTCGACCACGATCTCGGCCGCGGCGGAGAGGATGGCCGCCACCGCCTGCTCGGGCATGCGCTCGGGGAAGGCCGACACGTTGAGGGCCAGGACCACCCTTCCCCCCATGGCGAACACGTCGCTGCAGGCGTTGGCCGCGGCCACTGCCCCGAAGTCGGCCGGGTCGTCGACCAGGGGCGGGAAGAAGTCGGTGGTCGACACCAGGGCGAGGTCGTCGGACAGGCGGTAGACGGCGGCGTCGTCGAAGGGCGCCAGCCCGACCAGAAGGGAGTCGTCGGCCGCCACCGCCAGCTGGCGGACCAGCGCGGCCAGCGGCGCGCCCCCCCACTTGGCCGCGCATCCTCCGCAGGACGTCCACTCCGTCAACCGCAGCGGCCCAGGTGAGCCCCCATGTCCGGGCCGTGGCCCACCCCGGGGGCCTTCGGCGCTTTCGACCCGTCCGGCCTGTTCAGGATCGTTCAGCTCCTCGGGAGGGGGTGCTGCCTGCTCACGGGTCCCGGCCATCGGCCCTCCCCCCGGAAATCGTCACTTGCTCGTCCAGGGACGCAGAGCCCAAGATATTCGCCCCTGAACCCACAGGGACAGCGACCAAGGGGGGCGACCCGGTGGCCCAGCCGAACACGATGGCGCGAGAGTTCGAGCCGGACATGGCCGAGCCGGACCTGGAGACGGGCACGCGCGTCGAGGTGCGCCGCCGCTTCGACGGCTCCTGGACCCGCGGCTTCGAGATCGCCGGCACCACGGAGGACGGGTATCTCCTCCGGCGCCTCTCCGACGGCTCGGTGCTGCCCGTGGCCTTCTCCGCCGAGGAGGTGCGGCGCGATCGTCGCAGGCGCCAGGGCTTCTGGTGGCAGTAGCGCGGGAGTAGCGCGGCAGTAGCTGGGCCGCGGCTCAGGTCTTGCGCATCGAGGCGATGAACTCGTCCACGGGTATGGCGGTGAGGGTGAGGGTCTTCAACGTCCCCCTGGCCCCCAGCACCAGCGCCACCTTGGCGATGGTCGTCTCGTCCGGTGCCTCGAGGATGTTGCAGAAGTCGTAGGGGCCAAGGGTCGCGAACTGCTCCCGGACGTGGACGCCCATGGACTCGACCTCGGCGTTCACCTGCTTGAGCCGCTCCGGGTTCTCCCGGAGGGTGGCGGCGCCGTCCGGGCCGAGCGTCGACAGCATGATGAACGTGGGCATTGACGCAAGCTATCCCAGCTTGGCCACGTTCTCCTGTTCCCCGGCGTCGGTGTCGGTGTCCAGGAAGGCCTCGATGATCTCCCGGGCAACCTCGGGTGACGTCAGCCGCAGACCCATGGCCAGGACGTTGGCGTCGTTCCACCGGCGGGCGCCGCGCGCCGTCTCGGCGTCGGTGCACAGGGCGGCCCGGACGCCGTCCACCTTGTTGGCCGCCATGGAGACGCCCGTCCCCGTCCAGCAGCACACCACGCCCCGCTGGGCTTGGCCCCCGGCCACGGCCCGGCCCACGGCCCGGCCCACGTCGGGCCACTGGGCGCCCCCTCCCACCACGACGACCTCGTGTCCGAGCCGGCCCAGCTCGTCGGTGATGGCCGACGTGAGCTCCGTCTGCTCGTCGGTCCCGAAGGCGATTCGCACCCGGTTCAAGGTACCGCCCCCGCCGCCGTGCACCTCACGCCCCGGCGCGCCGCGGCGGACGGGTCAGGGACCGGTCGCCTCGGGCGCGTTGCCGTCAGGCCCCCACAGGAGCTCGGCCAGGACCTCGGCCGCAGACCCGGTGCCCAGCTTGGTGACGCAGGCCGACGCCCCCAGGGCGCTGGCCCTGTCGGCGAAGGCGTTGGCGGGCAGGGCCGACAGGAGCACCACCAGGGCGTCGGGCACGGCGCTGCGCACCAGGGGGAGGGCCTCGAGGCCGTCCATGCCCGGCATCACCATGTCCAGCAGCACGGCGTCGGGCCTGAGGTCGCGCGCCATGCGTACGGCGTCGATCCCGTCCTGGGCCTCGCCCACCACGTCGAAGCGGCCGTCCTGCTCCAGGCCGATGCGGTAGAGCATGCGCATCTCGGGCTCGTCGTCGGCGACGAGCACCCTCACCCTGGCCGTCATCCGGGAGACTCGACCGGGGGCGCGGCTGCGGCCCCGGCGGGGTGGGGACCGAGGAGGACCTCGCCCCTGACGTCCAGGCTCGACCACCCGGGATCCAGACCCGGCGCCCGCAGACGCACGCGGGCTCCCGGCACCCGGGGTCGCAGCTCCCACAAGAGCGCAGGACGCTCCCCGTGCCAGCGCAGGGCCACCGAAAGGTCCCCGTGGTGGGTGGGCGCGTCGTGGGCCTCGACGGCCTGGCCCACCCAGGCGTCGGGGAGCATGCCGAAGAGCACCAGGTCCTCGCCCTCCTCCCGCACGACCAGGTTGCGCACGAAGGAGAGGAACTCGGCCGCGGCCCAACCGTGGTGGCCGTCTCCCATGCAGCCCCCGCCCAGCTGAGGGTGGATGGCCTCGGGCCAGGTGAAGGTGGGGGTGGCCGCCTCCAGCAACCACCCCAGCCGCTCCATGGCCCGACGGTCACCGGCCCGCATCTCCACCTCGGCCAGCTGCAGGGTGAGGTAGGTGCCCAGGCCCGTGTGGCTGATGCCCTGGAAGAAGGCCCGCTCGACCACGAAGCGCTGGCGGATGGCCTCGGCCGTGGCCGCGATGGCGGGGTCGTCGGCGCCAAGCAGCCCCAGGGGCGAGCAGGCCACCAGGGAGCCGATGGCGCCGGGGTCGAAGTGACGGCCGGGCCCAGCGGGGATGGCGGGGCTGCCCTGGCGCTCGGCCACCAGGGCCAGCGACCTGCGCACATCGGCTTCCAGGCCGGCAGCCCACTCCTCCGCCTTGGCCGCGGCCTCCGGGCGGCCTGCGACCCGCAGCAGCGCGGCCCCGTCCTTGAGCCCCCGCAGGGACCAGAAGTCGTCCCAGTAGTAGAAGTCGAAGGGTCCCAGGTGCTCGGCCGAGATGCTCGCCGGCATGAGGCCGGCCACCGCGGGGTCGCGCCGGCGGCGGGCGTGGCGCTTTCGCTCGATCCACCGCACACCTCGGCTCACCGCCGGCGCCAGCTCCCCCACCAGCTCCTGGTCCCCGGTCAGGCGCCAGTGCTCGGCCAGGGCCCACAGGGCGGCTCCGTTGGCGTCCCACTCCTGGCGCTGGCTGAAGAAGAACCCGTCCAGCCTTTGACGTCGGGGATAGGACCGGAGCACCTCTGAGACCTCGGCGTGGAAGCCGTAGCGGCCGAGGGCGGCCAGCATGTAGGCCGCGTCGCGGAACCAGAAGCGGTGGTAGGTGAAGGCGCCCGGCGTCACCTCGTCGCCGTCGTGGAAGAGCAGCAGGTAGCGGCGGTTCGCCTCCACCGCGTCGGCCAGCCGCCCGGGGGGCAGGGACAGCTGCATGCCCCGACGGCCGTGGGCGGCCCAGCTCCGGACCACGGCCTCGCTGGAGGGGAGGAGGGCGGGAAGCTCGGGCATGCGCTCCACGCGTCGCCGGGCCAGGCCTCGACGCCGGGTCCGGCGCTCGGGTGAGAGGGGCATGGCCGCCCGGATGGTCGCGGTGTGGGGCAGGGGATAGAGGAAGGCGGCCTGGGCCAGCCCCACCTCGCAGCGCAACCCCTCCGGAAACTCGGCTCCGGCCCGGCCCGCGGTCACGACGTTGACCGAGTCGCCGGCGTGGAAGGTCGACGCCGCGATGCGGGCCGGCGGCCTGGGCAGGAGGAGGGCGGGGCGGCCGTCGACGGTCACCGTCCGATGATGGAGCCCGACGCGCTCCACCACGGCCAGCCCCTCCGGGTTGTAGGGCCGCACGGCCAGGGCCACCACGACGGGAACCGGCGACCGGTTCTCCAGCTCGACCACGACGAGCTCGGCCTGCGACCCTCCCCCGGCGGCCGCGCCGTCGCCCCCTCCGCCGGGCACCGCGGTCACCGCGTAGACGCGCTGGGCCACCTCACCTCCGGGCACCCGCACCACCGTCTCCACCACGGGGGCGTTGCCCAGCAGGCGCTGGCGCACACCCGACTCCTGCGACGGGAGGTGCCAGCGGTCGTCGGCCCCCACCCACCAGTCGAGGGACCAGCCGTCGTACCAGGGCGTCACCAGACCCCTGGGGTCGACGATGGCCTCGCGCCGGGACCCCACGTTGCCGACCATCGTCCAGTTGCGGTTTGTCAGGTTGGTGAGCACGGGCAGATGGCCGCGGGGGACGAAGGCCGGCGAGCGAGGGTCGAGCTGGCGGTCGAGCCAGTAGGGCCACACCCAGTCGACGCCGAGCTGGGCCGCGGCCCGGGTGCGCACGGCCCGGAAGACGGTGCGGGCGCCGACGGGCAGCAGCTCGCCCGGGAGCTCGACCTCGACGGTCTCGCCCAGGCGCTGAAACGTGGACAGGTAGCGGACGATGTCGTCGGTGATGCGCAGGCGCCCCATGACCCGGCGCAACATCCAAGTTCGAACGCCCACGCGACTAGCTCCGGATGCCGTGGAGCTCCGGCTTGGCCTCGCGCTGCATCAGGGCGGGGATGACGTCCGCGGCGGGCTTGGCCCGGTAGAGGACCTCGACGACCTGCTGGGCTATGGGCGTCTCCACGCCGTGGCGGGCGGCCAGCTCGACCACCGCAGACGAGGTCTTCACCCCCTCGGCGACCATGTGCATCTCGGCCGTGACCTCGGCCAGGGACCGGCCCCGCCCCAGTTGCTCGCCGACGTGACGGTTGCGGCTGTGGCGGCTCGTGCAGGTGGCGACCAGGTCGCCCATGCCGGCCAGGCCGGAGAAGGTGAGCGGGTCCCCGCCCAGGGCGATGCCGAGGCGGGACAGCTCGGCCAGGCCCCGGGTCATCACCGCGGCCCGGGTGTTGTCCCCGAAGCCCAGGCCGTCGGCCATGCCCGAGGCGATGGCCATGACGTTCTTGAGGGCGCCGGCCAGCTCGCAGCCCACCACGTCGGGGTTGGTGTAGACCCGGAAGGTCTCGGTGGAGAACAGGCGCTGAAGCTCCACGGCCAGGTCCTCGTCATCCAGGGCGATGACGCTGGCCGTGGGATGGCCGGCCATCACCTCCCGGGCCAGGTTCGGCCCGGTGAGGACACCGGCCGCGTGCCCAGGCGCGACCTCGGCCACCACCTCGGTCATGCGCCGCAGAGTCTGCTGCTCGAGGCCCTTGGTCAGGCTGACCACGGGGGCACCGGCGGGGAGATGGGGCGCGGCCTGCTCCAGGATGGCCCGGAAGCCGTGGGACGGCACGGCCATGACCACCACGTCCGCGGCCCCGAGAACGCCGGCCAGCTCGGAGGACGCTCTCAGCTCGGCGGGCAGAGGGTGCTCGGGCAGGTAGTCGGGATTGCGGTGCTCCTGGTCGATGGCCCGGGCCACCTGGGCTCGGCGGGCCCACAGCACGACGCCGGCCCGTTGCGCGGCCAGCGCAGCCACCGCCGTGCCCCAGGACCCGGACCCGACCACGGCCACCTTGGTGGGCATGCCGCCAAGCTACCGGCCCGCCTGCGGGGCCCCTGTGCTACCGGGGCGGCGCCCCCGGGGCCTCCCCTACACTCGCAGCGGTGCGACCAACGGCGCCCCCAGGAGACAGGCTTCCCGCGTCGTTGGGGCCGGTCGCGGTGCTGGTGCCGGTGAAGTCCTTCCGCAGGGCCAAGCTGCGCCTCGCTCCCGCGCTCGACGGGCCCGAGCGCGCCGCCCTGGCCCGGGCCATGGCCGAGCGCGTGCTTCACGCCACCGGTGGCTTGCCCTGCGCCGTGGTGTGCGACGACCCCGAGGTGGCGGCGTGGGCCCTGGCCCAAGGGGCGGGGGTGGTCTGGCAGCCGGGCCGGGGCCTCGACCGTGCCGTGCAGTCGGGGGTCGCCAGGCTGGGCGCGGCCGGGGCCGTGCAGGTCATCGTGGCCCACGCCGACCTCCCGCTGGCGACCGACGTCTCCTTTACGGCGCGCTTCGCCGGGGTGACGCTGGTGCCCGACCGTCGGGAGGACGGGACCAACGTGGCCTGCGTCCCCGTCGCCGCCGGCTTCCGGTTCGCCTACGGTCCCGGGTCCTTCGCCCGGCACCAAGCCGAGGCCGTTCGCCTGGGGCTGGCGTTGCGCATCGCCCGCCAGGCGCAGCTGGCTTGGGACGTCGACGTCCCCGACGACCTTCTGCCCGCCGGCCGCAGGTAGGCAGCGGCGGTGGAGGTAGACCTTCCCGTCCCAAGCCGCGCCCTGGCCCTCGGCGCCCATCCCGACGACATCGAGTTCGGCTGCGGGGCCACCCTGGCCAAGTGGGCCAGCCTCGCGTGCGAAGTTCACCACGTCGTGTGCACCGACGGATCCAAGGGGTCGTGGGATCCCGACGAGGACACGGCCCGGCTCGTCGCCATCCGCCAGGACGAGCAACGGGCCGCCGCCCGTGCCCTGGGCGCCAAGGGAGAGGTCGTGTTCCTGGGTTGGACCGATGGGGAGCTCGAGGCGGGACAGCTGCAGCGCGCCCAGGTCGCCTACTGGATCCGCAGGCTCCGCCCCGACGTGGTCCTGGGCCACGACCCTTGGAGGCGCTATCGCCTCCACCCCGATCACCGCAGCGCCGGCTTCCTGGCCACGGACGGGATCGTCGCGGCGCGCGACCCCCATTTCTTTCCAGAGCAGTCGGCTGCTCCCCACCGTCCCTCCGCCCTGCTGCTGTGGGAGGCCGACGAACCCGATCACGTCGAGAGCGTGGAGGGCTTCGCCGAGGCCAAGCTCGACGCCCTGCTCCAGCACCGCAGCCAGCTCCGCTCCACCATGCTGATCGACGACCCCGAGGCCACCGAAGAGGTCGCCGCCTTCCGCGGGCGGGTGCTGGACCGCCTGGGTGAGCACGGCGCCCTGGCCGGGCTCGTCCAGGGCGAGGCCTTCAAGGCCCTGCACCGCCTCTGAGCCCCAGCCCGCGCCTCAATCCGCCTCGGGTCTCAGACCGGCGACCCATCTGAGGCGACCCGTCTGAGCCGACCGATCTGGGCCGACCGACGCGACAACCCCACCGGAACCAGCGTTCCGGTGGGGGCCGCGACGTATATGAGGCCGCCGTAGACAGCCGGCGTCAGACGCGCCGAGCCGGCGTCACTTCGCGGCCGAGGCAGCCTTCCTGACCGTCTTGCGGGCCGCCGGCCGCTTCTTGGCGGTCGTCTTGCGAACGGCCTTGCGGGCCGCCGGCCGCTTCTTTGCGGTCTTGCGGGCCGCGGGGCGCTTCTTGGCCGTGGCCTTCTTCTTGACGGTCTTGCGGACCGCCTTGCGAGCTGCCGGGCGCTTCTTGGCCGTGGCCTTCTTCTTGGCGGTCTTGCGGACCGCCTTGCGGGCCGTGGTCTTGCGGGCTGTCGCCCGCTTGGCCGTGGACTTCTTGCGCGCCGCAGTCGTCTTCTTGGCCGCCGTCTTCTTCCGCGCCGGCGCCTTCTTCTTCCTGGCCGTCGTCTTCTTGACGGCTTTCTTCACGGTTACCATTTAGTGCCTCCCGCTCAGGGCTTTCTGGTCGTCAGGGCCTTGCGGCCCTCCTTGCCGGATAGGTCCTCTGTACTGCGGATTTCCCTGTCCCGGCTCGGTCTATGTCGCACCGCCCCTGCCGTTGAGGGCCGCCTTGAAGGATGAGCCCGGGGTGAAACGGACGCTGTTGGAAGCAGCGATCGCCACCCTCTCGCCCGTCTGTGGATTGCGACCCTCGCGTGCTGCGCGGGAGGTCGGCTTGAACGTCCCGAATCCGGTGACCGTCACGCTGTTGCCGGTACGGGTCGCTTGCATCACCGTTCCGATGAACGCTTCGACGGCGGATTCAGCCTTGTGCTTGTCGAGACCAGTGCTCTCTTGCACCGCTCCGATGAGCTCGGACTTGTTCACCACACCTCCTGCCGATTGGGGAAGTTCATGCAAATGAAAAAGGTTTCTGGCGCTCAGGTCAAGCATTTCTCGCGCGCGGAGGCGCGATCACGCTCGTTTGCTACCCACGCGCGCTGGACGCGAACACACATCGCGACAACGCTTGAGAAGGTGGAGACGATCCCAGACGGTGATTACGACGTCCTCGTCGTCGACGTCGAAGCAGGCGAAGAAGAAACGCACAGCGCGCGTATCGACCTCGTAATCGTCTCTGGCGAACGCAAGGGTGAGGTCGTGTCCGTGCGGGCCGGCGGACTGGCGCGCAACACCACCGAGATCCTTGGACTGCCCGCCACCTTGCGGGTCGCCGGCGGTGTTCCCCACCTGGTGCTGGACGACTCGGTCTGACGGGGCGCCGGGGATTGGTCTCACCCGGGCCGCATCCGGAAACGTCGAGGGCAGCCCCCACAGCCGTTGTGGGACACTGTCTCGAACACGGGAGCCTCGAGCGGGGCTGAGAGGGTGCGGAGCGCACCGACCGTCGACCTGATCCGGGTAATGCCGGCGGAGGGAGGAAATGGTGTCTGGCGCAAGAGCCAAGGTGTACGTCGAAGGAAGCCGGGGCGACCTGCGGGTCCCGTTCAGCGAGGTCGGGCTGGGGGACTCGCCCGGTCCCGCCGGGCCCACCCCCAACCCGCCGCTGAGGCTGTATGACACCAGCGGGCCCGGTGGTCCCCCGGCCCAGGGTCTGCCCTCCATGCGCCGGCCCTGGATCCTGGAGCGGGGCGACGTGGAGCCCTACCAGGGACGGGCCACGACCCTGCGCGACGACGGCCGGGCCGCCGCCAGGCGGGCGGCCCAGGGCGCCGGCGCGGGGGCCGCGGTTGGCGACGGGGACGGGGCCGGACGCTGGGCCGCGGGCCGGGCCTCGACCACTCCCGAGCTGCAGCCCCTGCGGGCCAAGCCGGGCCGCACCGTGACCCAGCTCCACTACGCCCGCCGGGGCCAGGTCACCCCCGAGATGGAGTTCGTCGCCATCCGCGAGGGCGTCGATCCCGAGAAGGTGCGGGCCGAGGTGGCCGCGGGCAGATCGATCGTCCCCGCCAACGTGAACCACCCCGAGTCCGAACCCATGACCATCGGCCGGGCGTTTCTGGTCAAGGTCAACGCCAACATCGGCAACTCGGCCGTCACCTCCTCGGTGGACGAGGAGGTGGAGAAGCTGCGCTGGGCGACGCGCTGGGGGGCGGACACGGTGATGGACCTGTCCACCGGCCCCGACATCCACACCACCCGGGAGTGGATCCTGCGCAACTCGCCGGTGCCGGTGGGGACGGTCCCCATCTACCAGGCACTGGAGAAGGTCGACGGCAGGCCGGAGGAGCTCACCTGGGAGGTGTACCGCGACACGGTCATCGAGCAGGCCGAGCAGGGCGTCGACTACTTCACCGTGCACGCCGGCGTGCGCCTCCGCTACGTGCCCCTGACGGCCAAGCGGGTGACGGGCATCGTGAGCAGGGGGGGGTCGATCCTGGCCGCCTGGTGCCTGGCCCACCACCAGGAGAACTTCCTCTACGCCCACTTCGAGGAGCTGTGCGAGATCATGGCCGCCTACGACGTGGCCTTCTCCCTGGGGGACGGCCTGCGCCCCGGCTCCATCGCCGACGCCAACGACGAGGCCCAGTTCGCCGAGCTGCGCACCCTGGGCGAGCTCACCCAGGTGGCCTGGCGCCACGACGTCCAGGTCATGATCGAGGGCCCCGGGCACGTCCCGATGCACAAGATCAAGGAGAACGTCGACCTCCAGCAGGAGGTGTGCCAGGGCGCCCCCTTCTACACGCTCGGACCCCTGGCCGTGGACGTGGCCCCCGGGTACGACCACATCACCTCGGCCATCGGCGCAGCCATGATCGGCATGTACGGCACGGCCATGCTCTGCTACGTCACGCCCAAGGAGCACCTGGGGCTGCCCGGGCGCGACGACGTGAAGGCCGGGGTCATCGCCTACAAGATCGCGGCCCACGCCGCCGACGTGGCCAAGGGCCACGCCCGGGCCCAGGAGTGGGACGACGCCCTGTCCAAGGCCCGCTTCGAGTTCCGCTGGGAGGACCAGTTCGAGCTCGCCATGGATCCGGAGACGGCCCGCGGCTACCACGACGAGACGCTTCCCGCCGAGCCGGCCAAGACGGCCCATTTCTGCTCCATGTGCGGGCCCAAGTTCTGCTCCATGCGCATCAGCCAGGACGTGCGCGACTACGCCCTGGCCCACGGCGTGTCCGACGACGACGCCATAGAGCTGGGGCTCAAGGAGAAGGCGGCCGAGTTCGTCTCCGGCGGCGCCAGCGTCTACCGGGGCCAGCCCGGGTAGGCCCCGGCCCGGGCCGGGGGGAAGGGGCCGGCGCCCGGGCCCCTCAGGTTTGAAACTTCACCGCCCGTGCAAGAAGTCACGCGGCGTGATCGTCATCGCTCCCCGTCGTCCCCTCCGTCTGCGGCCGGCGCAGCTGTGGCTGCGCTGGTGGCGGCGCGCCCTGGCCACCACCGCCCTGGCCGTGGCCGGGGTGACTGTGCTGCTGGCCGTTCCCTTCACGCGCGGCTTGACGTCCACGGTCGTCTCCCGCACGGTTGAGACCCTCCTGGCCCCGCTGGCGCCGGGCACGGCAAGGTTCGAGGCCCTGCCCACGACGACCAGGGTGCTGGCCGCCGACGGCAGCATGCTGGCCCAGCTGAACGGGACCCAGCGCCGGGACCTGATCCGCCTGCAGCAGCTCCCGCCCCAGGTGCCCCACGCCGTGCTGGCCGCCGAGGACGCCCACTTCTACAGCCACAGCGGGATCGACCCGGTCGCCGTGATGCGGGCCCTCCTCAGGGACGCCCGCGGCGACCATGTCCAGGGCGGCAGCACCATCACCCAGCAGCTGGCCAAGCTCAACTACACCGGCTCCCAGCACACCGTGCTGCGCAAGCTGCGCGAGGTGCTCTACGCCTCCGAGTTGGAACGCGGCCACGGCAAGGACGAGCTCCTCGAGCGCTATCTCAACCAGGTGTACTTCGGCGAGGGCGCCTACGGCATAACCGCGGCGGCCCACACCTTCTTCGGGGTGGAGCCCGAGCAGCTCTCACCGGCCCAGGCCGCCACCCTGGCGGGCAAGATCCGCGCCCCCGAGCGCCTCGACCCCCGCGCCGACCCGGCCGCGGTCGTGGTGCGCCGGGACCAGGTCCTGCGCCTGATGCGCAGGCACGGCTGGCTCACGGCCCAGCAGCTGGGCCAGGCCACCGCGGCCAGGCTGGACCTGGCTCCGGAGCAGCCGGCGCCGCCCACGGTCGCGCCCCACTTCGTCGAGCTGGTCAAGCGAGAGGCGGCAGGCCTGGACGCCCTGGGCAGCACGCCCAAGGAGCGGTCCAGCCAGCTCAACACCGGCGGCTACACCCTGGAGACGACCCTCGACCGTGGCGCCTTCGACGCCTCCACCGAGGCGGTCAAAGCCCTGCTGGGCGGGCCCGGGGACCCGACCACCGCCGTCGTGTCGGTGCAGCCCGGCGACGGCGCCATCCGCGACCTCTTCGGCGGCCTGGACTTCCGCCGTAACGCCTTCGACGTCGCCTCCCAGGGCCGGCGCCAGCCCGGCTCGGCCTTCAAGCCCTTCACCTACCTGGCCATGCTGCGCCAGGGCGTCGATCCTCGGTCGGTGCTGCCTGCTCCCCGTCACATCGCCGTGCCCTGCAAGGGCGCGCCCTACTCTGTCACCAACTTCCGCGACGAGGTCTTCCCCGCGGGCCAGGCCAGCATCGACGAAGCCTTGGCCCACTCCATCAACACGGTGTTCGCCCAGATCGTGGCCAAGGTGGGGCCGGAGAACACGGTGAAGGCGGCCGAGTCCCTGGGCATACCCCACGGCATCCGTCCCGTGTGCGCCGTGGCCCTGGGCGGCCTGGACAAAGGCGTCAGCCCGCTGGCCATGGCCGCCGCCTACGCGACCTTCGCGGCCAAGGGCAACTACGCCGAGCCCTACTCCATCGCCCGCATCCGCGACCGCGACGGCCACGTGATCTACAGCCACGAGCCCCAGACCCAGCAGACCATGGACCCCAAGGAGGCGGGCGTGGTCACCAACGCCCTCACGGGCGTGGTGGACCACGGCACCGGCACCGCGGCCGCCATGGGTAGACCGATGGCCGGCAAGACGGGCACCACCGAGAACTTCGGCGACGCCTGGTTCGTCGGCTTCGTCCCGCAGCTGGCCACCGCCGTGTGGGTCGGCCACCCTGAGGGGAACGTGCCCCTCACCGGCGTGCACGGCATCGACGTGGCCGGCGGCACCTACCCCGCCCAGATCTTCTCGCGCATGATGCGCAGGGCCATGGCCAACAGGCCCGCGGAGGCCCTGTTCGTGCTCTCCCCCAACGAGCTGTCGCTGCGGCCCTTCAGCCAGGTGTTCGCGTCCTCCCCGACCGTCAGCTTCCCCGTCGGCAACACCTTCTCGACACAGACCCCACCGTCGACGTCGACCCCGGCCGGGCCGGGCGGCGCCCCCAGGACGACCACCACCGAGGCATCGCCACCGTCGTCGGAGCCGCCGTCGAGCCAGCCCGCCTCGCCCACCACGACCACGACGCCGGCGCCGTCGACCACGACCCCGACCACCCGGCCGCCCCCGAACACCACCACGACCCGGTGAGACGGGCCCGGTGACGGACGCCTGTATCGCGGTCTTCGGTCACATGTGGCGGAATCGACCAGGGCTCGGAGGCAGGGCCCCCTCTATCCTGACGGGTGGTGACATGTCCGGCGTGCGGGGGCTCCGCCCCTGACGGTGCGCGTTTCTGCCCGACTTGCGGGCAGCTGCTTCACGAGCGCGGCGACGAGCGCAGGGTCGTCACCGTGGTGTTCGCCGACCTCGTCGGGTTCACCGGGCTGAGCGAGACGCGCGACCCCGAGCGGGTCAAGAACCTGGTGGATCGCTGCTTCCAGCGCCTGGCCCACGACGTCACCTCCTACGGGGGCCGGGTCGACAACGTGGTGGGCGACGCCATCGTGGCCCTGTTCGGCGCGCCTGTGGCCCACGAGGACGACGCCGAGCGCGCCGTGCGCGCCGCCCTGCAGATGCAGGAGACGGTGGCGGGCATGGGCAGCGAGCTCAGCACCGACGTCCTGCTCCGGGTGGGAGTGAACACCGGTGTGGTCCTCGTGGGAGCGGTGCGGGGCGGCGGCGACTACACGGCCATGGGCGACGTGGTCAACGTGGCCAGCCGCCTGCAGGTCATGGCCGAGCCCGGCCAGGTCATCGTGGGACCCCTCACCCACGCCGCCACCCAACAGGTGGTGCAGTACGAGCCCCTGGGCCCCGTGCAGGCCCGGGGACGGGAAGAGCCCGTGGATGCGTGGGTGGCCCAGGGGTGCCTGGCCCGCCCCGGAAGCAGGCCCCATCGGGCCGAGACCCCGCTCGTGGGCCGGGAGGCGGAGCTGGGCTTGCTGGCCCACGCCCTCGACACCGCCACCTCTCGGCGACGGGCCCAGCTGATCCTGCTCCTCGGCGAGGCGGGCGTGGGCAAGAGCCGCCTGGCCGAGGCCGTGGCCTGCCGGGCCCGGGAGGAGCACGAGGCGGTCGTGCTGGAAGGGCGGTGCGTCCCCTACGGGGAGGCCAACGTGTGGTGGCCGGTGGCCGAGGCCGTCAGGGAGGCGGCCGGCATCGCCGACGACGATCCCGCCGACGTGCTCGCGGCCAAGTGCCGGGGCGCGGTGGCTTCGGCCACGGGGACCGACCCCGACAGCCCCGAGGCCGAGCGGCTGACCGACGGCCTGCTCTATCTCATGGGCGACCAGGAGGCCCTGGCCGACGTGGATCCCCAGCGGGCCCGGGACGAGGCCCGCCGCTCCCTGCAGGCCTTCGTGGAGGGCCTGGCCCGGCGCCAGCCCGTGGTGATCGTGCTGTCCGAGCTGCACTGGGCCCACGAGTGGGTGCTGGAGGGGATCGACCGGCTGCTGGAGCGCCTCCGTCACGTGCCCGTGGTGATCGTGTGCACGGCCCGCCCCGAGCTGGAAGCCCGCTGGGCCTACCAACCCAGCCACCGCAACCTGGTGCTGCTGCACGTGGATCCCCTGGACGAGCTCGAGTCGGCCCGCCTCCTGGGTTCGCTCCTGGGCCGGGAGCCGCCGGCCGAGATGCGCGAGCTCCTGCTCGAGCGCAGCGGCGGGAACCCCTTGTTCCTGGAGGAGCTCGTCGGACTCCTGGGCGAGGAGGCCGTGCTGGCGGGCTGGGACGGGGAGCGGGGCGCGGCGACGCGCTCGTCCGAGCTGCCCGCCACCCTGAGAGGACTTGTGGCCGCCCGCCTCGACGCCCTCTCCACCGCGGAGCGCGAGGCGCTGGAGGACGCGGCCGTGGTGGGGCGCACGGGCTCGCTCGACGCGCTGGTGGCCCTGGTCAAGGCGCGGGGCGAGACGGGCGTGGCCGCGGTGTTCGACCAGCTGGCGGCGAAGGACCTGCTCGCCTTCGAGCCCGTGGGCGAGTGGGAGTTCCGCTCGGCCCTGGTGCGCGAGGTCGCCTACGAGACACTGACCAAGGCGGAGCGGGCCCGCCGCCACGCCCGACTGGCCGAGTGGATCGGGGGCCGGGTCAAAGAGACGGGCCGGGAGGACGAGGTCCTGGAGCAGCTGGCCCACCACTACGGCGCGGCGGCCGAGCTCGTGTCGGAGGTCGGTCAGGTGGAGGGCGTGCGCGACGACCTCGGGACCGTGGCCCTGGGCGCGGTGTACAAGGCCGCCCATCGGGCGCTGGACCGCGACCTCTACCGCGTGTCGATCACCCTGTTCAACGTCGCCTTCCGACTGCTCGGGCCCGGCCCCGGCGTGGCCCGACGCCGGTTGCTGCTGGAACGGGCGTCGGCCCACACCGCGGTGCGCGACCTGGCCGGGGCCCGGGTCGACATCGACGCCGTGCTGGAGGAGGCCATCGCGGTGGAGGATCCCCACTCCGAGGCCAAGGCCCTCAACGAGCTCGGTCGCATCCAGCAGGCCGAGGGGTCCTACACGGCGTCGGCGGCGACGCTGGACCGGGCCCTGGAGCTCTGGGACCGGGTGGGGTACGCCAAGGGACGGGCCCAGGCCCTGAGCGAGCGGGGGATGACGCGCCTGCACTCGGGCGACCCCGACAGCGCCACCGTCGACCTGCGAGAGGCGCTGGCCGCCTTCCAGGCGCTGGGCAACCGCAAGGGTGAGGCCTGGGCCCAGTGGAACCTGGCCTACATCTCCTTCGCCCGGGGCCACACGGGCGAGGCCGAGGAGCACCTCAGCCGCGCCGCCCGCGCCTTCGAGGAGGCGGGCGACTACGGCGGGCTCGACTGGGTGAAGGGGCTGCTGGGCTACGTGCGCAACTCGCAGGGCAGGCGAGCGGAGGCGGAGGAGCTGGCCACCCAGATCGTGGACGACGCCCGCGAGCGGGGTGACCGGTGGGCCCTGGCCGTGGTGCTCATGCTCATCTCCACCGTCAGGCAGTGGGAGGGACGGACGGAGGAGGCCATCGAACCGGGCCGGGAGGCGCTCGCCCTCTTCCGCTCCTTCAACGACCGCGTCTGGGAGCTGCGTGCCCTCTGGCCCCTGTGCCGGGCCCTGGCCGGCGCCGGCCACGTGGAGGAGGCGGTCGCCCTGGCCGACGAGGCCCTGGCCGGCGCCGACGAAGGAACCCGGCCCGAGCTCTACGCCGACGCGGCCGCGGCGTCGGTGTCCGTGGCCCTTCACCTGGGAGAGCCGGCCCGCGCCCTCGAGGTGCTGCGCGACGTCGAGGCCACCCTCGTCCACTACGGCGCCGACTGGTCGGCCAAGTACGGCCTGGTCTTCCTGCAGACGGGCAGGCCGGTCGAGGCGGCCGAGCACCTGGACAGCGCCATGCGGGAGACGAACGAGCCCGGCCCCCGGGCCAACGCCCTGGCCCTGCTGGCCCTGGCCGCGGCGGAGATGGGCAGCAGCGACGAGGCCCTGGCCCACGCCCAGGAGGCGCTGGGCGTGGGCGAGGCGACCTACAACGACCGCACCATGGCCCTGCTGGCCCGGGCCTTCGCCCTGCTGCAGCTGGGCCGGAGCCAGGAGGCGGTGGACGCCATGGACCGGGCCGGGCACGAGGCCGCCGCCACCGGCGACCGCGTCCTGCAGGCCCACGTGCTCGTGGCCCGGGGCCGCATGCTGGAGGCCCTGGGGGACCCGTCGGCGGCCGAGGTCATCGACGCCGCCGGCGCCTGCCGGGCCGGCCTCGGCATCGACGGCGGCGGCTGGGACACGCTGTTCCGGCTGGCGGCGGCCGAGCACCGCGCCGCGGCGGCGACCTGACAAGGGCTCGCTCGGCGGGCGACCGCTCTGAGCGAGCCTCTCCAGTTTCTACCTCGGGGTGCCGATCCTTGCAGGGTCAGGGAGGTCCGTCCCGAATACCTCCCGCATCGATCCGGAGCCGCCCCCATGTCCGTCCTGACCGTGCCCACGGCCAACGCCGAGGACGAGCTCCCTCCCCTGACCATCAGGGACGTGGTCCCCAACCCCAGGGCCCTGGCCCGCCAGGCCCTGCCCCGCGTGGCCGAGGCCACCCTCATCCCCCTGGTCCTCTTCTACGTCGCCTTCTGGACCTTCGGCGTGGCCGGGGCCCTCGCCGCCGCGCTGATGTGGTCCTACGGCCTGCTCCTCCATCGCCTGCTCACCGGTCGGCGGGTTCCGGGGATGGTGCTTCTGGCGGCCATGGCCCTCACCGTGCGCACCGTGATCGCGCTGGTGTCGGGCTCCGTGTTCGCCTACTTCGCCGCCCCCGTCCTCGGCACCTTGATGGTGGCGGGCGTCTTCGCCGGGTCGCTGCTCATCGGACAGCCCCTGGCCCAGCGCCTGGTGGGCGAGCTCGGGATCCTGCCCTCCGAGCTGTGCGAGAACCCCGTCGTGCAGGCCCACCTGAGGCGGGTCACCATGTTCTGGGCCATCGAGAACGTGATCAACGCCGGTGTGACCGTGCTCCTCCTCCTCACCCAGCCCCTGACCGTGTTCCTGGCCGTCAAGACGGTGGTGGGATGGGCCCTGGCCGCGAGCTGCATCGCCGTGTGCTGCTACGACTTCCGCCGCACCATGCGGGCCGCGGGCTCCCCCCGGTCGGCGACGTTCACCGCACCCGCGCCGATCGTTCCCGTCCCCACCGCCGTCCCCGCGCTGATCCCCGCCTTCGCCTGATTCCCGCCGGGCCCGCCTGACCTTGGGCTGACGGCCCTCAGCCTGCCAGCGAGGTGAGGGGCTCGCCCTGCATGGGCAGTACGGCCGCGGCCAGCGCCTCCAGCTCCTTGCGCCAGCTCGTCCCGGGCCCGGCCATGGCGGGCACGACGACGAGCTTGGACACGCCCACGGCCACGAAGGCCTCCAGCTGCCGGCGCAGGCCGTCCAGCCCCACCGGCACCAGCTCCTCCGGGGCGACGCCGGGCCGGCGCGCCGCGATCAGCTGAGCCAGCCTGTCGGGCAGGCCCTGGGGCGCGTAGATCACCAGCGCGCCCCAGTGCTCGGCGTCGATGGCCCGACCGGCCTGGGCCGCGGCTCGCTCGATGGCCTCGCGTCCCGCGCCGGCGTCGGCGGGCCGGACGAAGCTGGGGAGCCAGCCGTCGCCCAGCCGCCCCACCCGGGCCAGCTCGCTGGGGGCGATGCCGCCCAGCCACACGTCCGGGGGTTGCTGTCGAGGCGTGGGCAGGACGCGCACGCCGCGGTAGTGGAAGCGGGGACCGTCGTGGTCCACGGGTTCGCCCGACCACAGCCGCCGGATCAGGGGCAGGGCCTCGTCGAACCACGCCGCCCTCTCCCCCCGGGCCACGCCGAAGGCCTGCTGCTCGCCCGGGTCGGCCACGCCCAGGCCCACGGCGGGGAGCAGGCGGCCGTCGGAGAGGCGGTCCAGGCTGGCCAGCTGCTTGGCCAGCAGCACCGGGTTGCGCCCGGGGAGGACCAGCACGCTGGTGCCCAGCTTCAGACGCCGGGTCCGGCCCGCGGCCACGGCCAGGGCCACCAGGGGATCGGGGGCGACGCCCGTGGCCCGCTCCGACAGCCACAGCGAGTCGAACCCCAGGTCCTCCAGGGAATCGACCAGCTCGGCCAGCTCGCCTGCGCCGTCGGCCGGCACCTGGGTGCCGAGGCCGAAGCCGATGCGCACCTTCATGACCGCCAGCCTAGGCGGGCGGCCACAAGCTTTTTCGAAGGTCCGGCTCGGGCATCGGCCCTGGCCCAGGCGCCCGTCGCGGCCTACCAGGAGGTTTTTCAGAGGTCGGTGGCCGACCTTGGTCTGGCCTTCCGGCGGCGTCAGCGCGCCGAGCCAAACAGAGAGAGGTGCCAAAATGTCGTCCCGCCTTCCCAACAACGTGAAGACCTGGGTGATCGTCAGCATCACCGGGGCCGCCCTCATCACCGCCGGGGCGGCCAGCGCCGCCGGCTTCCGGCCCACGCGCGCCCCGGCTCCCGCCGGTGGTGGTGCCGTCGCCGCTCCCGCGCGCGGGGGCAAGGCCGCCGTTCCCGCCGGTGGCGGCGCCGTCGCCGCTCCCCCCGGTGGTGGTGCGGTCGCCGCTCCCGCCGGTGGTGGCAAGGTCCGGCCCGTCCCTGCGCCCGCGGGCGTAGCACCCGCCG
>VAXP01000129.1:20849-41743 GCA_005884125.1 Actinomycetota bacterium
CCGCCAACCGGGGCCTGGCCGCGACCATCACCAACATGGACCCGGCCCGCTTCCCCATCGGGTGCTCGTCCGCCTTCACCATGAACGGCGTCATCTCGGGCTTCCCCATCGTCTCCGCCGTGGCTCCCGCCACCGGCACGAGCGTGGGGGCGCACGGCACCCCTGCGGCGCCGGGCACCAACCACGTGACCCTCGACATCGTGTGCGGCGCCCACCAGACCCACTGGATCGGCACCATCTAGACCCTCTCGGAGGAGGGCCGCGGGCTCAGCGTCGACTCAGTTGACCTGGCGCTCGCGGCCCTCCCAATAGGGGGCGCGCAGCTTGAACTTCTGCAGCTTGCCGGTGGCGGTGCGGGCCAGCGCGTCGCGAAGCTCCACCGAGGTGGGGCACTTGAAGTGGGCCAGGCGCCCACGGCAGTGCTCGACGAGCTCCTCGGCCGTGGTCGTCATGCCCGGGCGCAGCACCACCAGGGCCTTCACCGTCTCGCCCCACTTGTCGTCGGGCACACCGATCACGGCGACCTCGGCCACCGCCGGGTGCTGGAAAAGACAGTCCTCGACCTCGATGGACGACACGTTCTCCCCGCCCGAGATGATGACGTCCTTCTTGCGGTCGGCGATCACGGTGTGGGCCCCGTCCAGGTAGCCGCCGTCGCCCGTGTGGAACCAGCCGTCGCCCAGGGCCGCGGCCGTTGCCTCGGGTTGGTTCCAGTAGCCGGCGAAGACGTGGTTGCTGCGGGTCAGCACCTCGCCCTCGTCGTCCACGGCCATGCTCACGCCCAACACCGGCACCCCGGCCCGGCCCAGGAACCGGGCCCGCTCGCCCGCATCCAGACCGTCCCACTCGGGTCGGGCCCGGTTCATCACCAGCAGCGGTGCCGTCTCCGTCAGCCCGTAGATCTGCACGAACTCCCAGCCCAGCTCCGTCTCCACCCGCTCGATGGCCCTGGTCGGCGGCGGGGCCCCGGCCACGACCATGCGCACCCGGTCCCGGCCCGGGACCTCCTCGCCCCGCTCCCGGCGGGCCACGCCCGCGTCGAGGACGGCGGCCATGACCGCGGGCGCACCACACAGGAGGGTGACGCCCTCCTCCCCGATCCTGGACAGGATCATCTCGCCGTCGACCTTGCGCTGCACGACCTGGGTGCAGCCCATGGCCGTCACCGCGTAGGGCATGCCCCAGCCGTTGCAGTGGAACATGGGCAGGGTGTGCAGATAGACGTCCCTGTCGCTCACGCCGGCGTGCCAGCCGAACATCGAGGCGTTGAGCCAGCAGTTGCGGTGGGTGAGCTGCACGCCCTTGGGCCGGGCCGTCGTGCCCGAGGTGTAGTTGATGCTGCAGGTGGCGTCCTCGTCGGGCGCTGCCCAGGGCCGGGGCTCGACCCCGTCTGACAGCGGCGCGAAGAGCTCGGCGTCGGCGTCGCCGTCGAGCAGGATGCGCTCCTTGGCCGTGACGCCGGCCAGGACCTCGTCCAGCTCGGGGTCGAGCAGCAGCACCGAGGCCCCCGAGTGCTCGATGATGTAGGAGACCTCATCGGCGTTGAGGCGGAAGTTGACGGGCACAAGGATGCGGCCGAAGGCGCTCACACCGAAGAAGGCGACGAGGAAGCGGGCCGAGTTGGGGCTGACGACGGCGACGCGCTCGCCCTGTGCCACCCCCATGGCGTCCAGGGCCGCGGCCATGCCCCGGGCCCGGCGCTGCAGCTCGTCGTAGGTGACACGACCGAGCGAGCCGGGGACACCGGGCTCGTCGACCACCGCCACCCGGTCGGGGTAGACCAGAGCGCCTCGCTCGAGGAAGTCGCCGACCGTGAGCGCCACCTTCATCGCCGTCTCCTCTTCGCTCGCCTCGCGGGTGAGCCACGGTACCGTCACCTGCCGAGCGAGAGCTCAGGGCCCCCCTCCTCCAGAGCCATCGACCGGCCCGCCTGGTGGAGCTGGCGACCGAGCGCGAGCCGGCCCTCGTGGGCCACCGTGGGCCAGGGCTCGGCCGAGTGCCAGGGGGTGAGACGCATCCACGCCGGAGGACGCTCGCCGTCGAGGAGCAGGGCCGCGCCCGGACGACCTCGGGACAGCTCGTCCACGGGGAGGCGGCGGCGCCGGCTGGTCGCCCGAGTCACCGTCCACTGGCGCCGGCCCGAGGCGCCCCAGCTCCCGCTCGTGGTCCGGGAGGGGACGTCGACCTCGCCGCAGACGACGGAGATCGCCTCCAGCGTGCGCACGTCACCGATGCCGCCGAGGACGACCTTGGCGCCGAAGAGGGTGGGGAAGCCCTCCGCCGCCACCCCCCACCGGGCTCGGGCCTGGGACAGGTCCTGCAGGCAGGCCAGAGTCACCAGCCCCTGGCTGCCGCCCTCGGACACGATGGCGGGCAGGTCGGGCAGGGGGGCCACGTTGGCCACCTCGTCCAGGGCCAGCTGCACCGGGGCCTGACCGCCGCCGCGCCCGGTTGCCGCGGCGTCGTAGGCCGCGCCCCGAACCTGGTCCACCAGGCCCACGACGAGGGGAGCCACCAGGGCCTGCTGCCTGGCCGGCGCGCACACGTAGATCGTGTCGGCCGAACGCACGAAGGCGTCCAGGTCCGCCCCCGGCAGGGCCGCGGAGTCGAGGGCGGCCTGGGACCGGTAGGCACCGAGGACGCTCGCTGCCGTCGACCAGATGCCGCTCTGCTCGCGGGTTTCGGTCGCGCTCACCCCGGCCAGAGCGTCGCCGGCCAGCTCGGCACCGTGACCGGCCAGGGTCACGGCGGCCGTGGCCTCCTCTCTGCGGTTCACCCAGCGCACCACCTCGGCCATGGGGCGCTCGTCGAGCGCGGCCGCGTACAGGAGGGGAGCCAGCAACGCCTCGGCCCGCTCGGACCAGTGGTTGCCGTCCACCAGGCCGGCGACGGCCCGGCTCCCGGCCACCATGGCCCGGGCCATGGCCACGGCGCCGTCCCACGTGCGGCTGGCGGTGACGGGCGACCATCCCAAGCGACACACGCCGGGCGGCGCGGGCACGGTGCCGGTGGGGTCGAACAGCCAGCAGCGGCCCAGCTGGGCCCGGGCCCCGAGGGTCACTTCCATGCAGTCCCTCTTGGTCGAGGTGCTGAGCACCGGTCCGGCCGCGGCCAGGATGGAGGGGATCACCACCGAGGTCGTCTTCCCCGACCGGGGCGGACCGAGCACCAGGGCGGCCTGCTCGGGCCGGGCGCACACCCACCCCATGGTTCCCTCCCCCAGATAGAGCGGATGTCCGAGCTCGGCCATGCGAGCCCTGACCGCCAGCCCGGCCGCCCCGCTCAGCGGGCCGCGCTCCCGATCCCGCGCTCGGGCGCGGGACGTTCCAGAGTGGGACGTTCCGGCGGGGGGCGTTCCGGCACCGAGCCCCGCTCCCGGCCCCGACCCTGGGTCAGGCTCAGGGCCTGGGCTGCGGTCCGGGCCGCCTCCTCGGCCGCCTGGCGCTCGACCCGCTGGGCCCGAGGGGCGTCGCGGCCTGGCTCGGGGCCCAGGGCCCGAGCGCCATCGTCCACGCCCCAACGGTCGCGATAGGTCTCCACCGCGGTGGCCGCGGCCAGCCAGGCCCGCCGTTCGTCCCCACCCGCGGGTCGGGGTCCCAGCACCGCGGTCAAGTAGGCGGGCTCGGAGACCGCCGCGGCCCGGCCCAGGAAGCGGCTGCGCAACTCGACGGCCCGCCCCAGCGCGGCCAGCCGGTCCCGGTCGGGGGCCCGGTCCCGCTCCCAGTCGGCGCGCGCCGCCACCTGCTCCTCCAGGGCGCCGGCTTGGGATGCGAGCCGGTCGAGGTGCTCACGCCAGCGGCGCTCGTCGGCGCGCGCGGTCACCAGCAGGGCGCCGCTGCGCCCGTCGGCCTCGACCGACCCGCGCCGCGCCCCGACTGCGTCCAGCGCGGCCCGGGCCCGTCGCTGCTCGGCACGGGCCGCGTCCAGGGCCGCGTCGCACAGGGGGGGCGCCTCGGACCGCAGGCGCGCCTCGAGGCCGTCGCGCTCGTCGACCAGCTCGGCCAGGGGGCGCAGGACGGATTGGGGCGCCAAGGCCAGCTCGGATCCGACCACGGCGTACAGATGCCTGGTTCCCGCTCCCCCGGGCGGCTGGCGCCAGCCCGCGGCCCGGTACTGGGCCGCGTCTCCCAGCAGCAGCACCGCCCCCGGGCTCTCGCCCGCCAGGTCGTGGGGAATCACGGCGTAGGCGTGCCTGAGGAGTCCGGCCCGCAGGCGGGAGGCGTCGACCGGCAGGGGGGCGCACCCGTCGGCGCCGTGGACGTCGCCTCGCACGGCGACGACGGACAAGCCCGCCCCTGCCGTGTCGACCCCGGCCACGACCACGCGGGCCCCGGCCCGTAGACCGAGCCCCGGGTCCCGGCGACGCACGAGCAGGCGGTCGCCCACGCGGTAGTCGTCGCCGTCGACCAGGAGACGGGGACCGCTCAACGCGCCGGCCGCGTCCAGCACGGCCCGGGCCCGCTGGTTCAGCTCGGCCACGTCCCGGCGGCGCGGCGCCACCATCGTGACCCGCGCCCCCTCCCGCTCGCGATCCCACCAGTCACCCACCAGCGCCTCCCGGGCCGAGAGGGCGTCGGCCACCAGGGTCACGTCCCCGACCCGCAGGCGGCCGGCCTCGGCGGCCGTCCCGGATCCGGCCGGGCCCGGGGGCGCCATGCGTTCGGCCAGCTCGACGCTCGGCGCCAGGGCGGCCAGCCGCCCCAACAGGTCGCCGGTGTCCTGCCCGACCACCGCGTCGAGCTCCCCCACGAGCACGGCCGTCCCGCCCGCTCCGGCCGCGGCCCGCAACACCGGCAGCAGGTCGCGCGCAGCCAGCACGTGGGCGTCGAGGACGACGAGCACGGCGCCGGGGGGCACGGCGCCGGGCATGGCGCCGGCGGGCGGGAGCACCGAGCCGGTTATCGCGGTCTGCCCTTCCAGCTCGGCCAGGACCCGGCGCGAAGCCGCCAGGGCCACCACCTCGCGGCCTGCGCTCTGCCAGGCGTCCCGAGCCGCGTCGAGGACGGTACAGGTGTCGGTCCACGCCGAGCAGGAGGCGACCTCCAGGCCGGCCGGGGCCCACGCCAGCCGACGGGCGGCCACGGCGTCGGCCACCGACAGGGCCGGCCGCCGAGCCAGCGCCTCTTCGATGGCCCCGCGCCGGCCGGGAGGGTCTTGGGCCAGCCGGGCGCCCAGGCCGAGCACCTCGTCCCTGGCCGACAGCGCGGCCCGGGCCGCCCATCGGCGGCCGTCGCCCGCCCCGCCCACGAGGCGGCCCCGGGCCGGTCGCTGTGTGCCGCCATGGGCGGGTCCGGCTCCATCGGTGACGTCGACAGCCAGCTCGGAGGCCACCAGGGCATCGGCGATGCGCTCGACCACGCACGCGTCGACCCCGCCCACTACGCCGTCGCACAGCTCGCGCAGCACGTCTCGACGGTCGAAGCTGGCCCAGGCGGCGAGAGGGCCGTCAGGCGCCACCAGGGCGTGGGCCAGCTCCTCGGCGTCGGAGACGGAGAGCGAGGATGCGGGAGCCCGGCCCAAGAGATCGGACAGCGTGCCTGGCCACAGCCCCAAGGCCGCGGCTCGGGCCCGCCACTCGGGGGCCAGGGCCGACGCCGTCATGGTCCAGTCCTTGGGTGGACGAGTGCCCAGAGCCGCCACCTGGGCACCCCGCGCCGAGGTCGCTCCGTGCTCGGCCATGCGGGCGGTCACGTCCGCCCGACGGCGGGAGAAGGCGCGCAGGACCGAAGGGTCGATGCCCGCGACCTGGGCCCCGCCGCCGTCGCCCCGGATCCAGGTCAAGCCCAGGCGGGCGCCGAGCCTGCCCCTGAGCTGGGCGCCGTGAAGGGCTGCCGCGGTCTGGGCGTGGGCGAAGAGGCCGGACGCCTCCAGAGCCGTCCATCGCCCCTCGCTCCCCTGCACCAGGTTGGCGACCAGCACGTGGGTGTGCAGGTGGGGGTCCCCGGCCCGGCTGGTGTGGTGGGTGTAGGCGGCGGCCAGGAGCCCGTCCACGGCCACCAGCCTGCGCTGTTCGCCTGCTCCGCGGCGGGCCCGGGCCGCGCTGACCTCGAGGTAGCGCAGCGCCCCCTCCACCGCGTCGACCTGGGCCTCGTCGACAACAGAGCTCACCTCGTCGCCGGCTAGACCGGCGAGCACCGAGACGGATTTGGGCGCGCCGAAGGTCAGCTCGAAGCCGGGGACGCGCACGGGATGGCGGGCCTCCCGCAGCGGGGTCCCGGTGAGCGGGTGGCTTCCACCCAGGACGGCCCGCAGGTGCTCCGCCTCCACCGTCGCCGACAGGCCCAGGCCGGCCGGGGCCGAGCCCAGCCACCGGCCCCGGGGCTCGCCCCCCTCCCCCTCAGCCCCCACGGCCCTCAGGTGGTAGCGCTCCTGGCCCGGGGCCAGCTTGGTAACTCCGAGCACGCCCCAGTGTCGGTCGCCGTCCGGGCTATTTCAATGGGTTTCGTGTATTTACATTGTTCTCAATCCGAGTAACGGGCCAGGACCTGGGCCGCGGCCCGGCGCCGGGCCACCTCCAGGTGGGGCGGGTCCACGGCCTCGGCGTCGGGGCCCAGCCTGAGCAGCAGGCGCTCGAGCCAGGCCAGCCCCCCCACGGCCAGCACGACGCGAACCCGTCCGCCGGCCAGCTCTTGGACCTCGCGGGTGGGATAGGTCTCCGTCACCCAGCGGGCCCCGGGCGAGAGCACCAGGCTCACCTCGTCGACGTCGGGGCCGGGGCTGAAGGCCTGCCGCCCCTGCGCCGCCTGCCCACCCTTGGCGACGGGGCCGACGGCCGCGTCGGAGCGCTCGCCCGTGGGGACGGCCTCCTCCATGCGGTCGACGCGGAAGTGCCGCACGCCCCCGGCCAGGTGGCACCAGGCGTTCACGTACCAGCGACCCTCGGAGCTGAACACGGCGTGGGGGTCGATGCGCCGGGTGGTGACCTCGTCGCGCGAAGCCGAGTAGTAGGTGATCTCCAGACGCTGGCCTTCGTCGATGGCGCGGCGCACCACATCGAGCAGCGCGGGCGCGTCCAGCTCCACGGTGACGGCCTGGCGCTGGCCCAGGGCCGCTTCCAGCTTGGCCAGGGCCCGGGCCAGGGCACCGTCGGGGTCGGCGCCGGGGACGGCCAGGATGGCCCGGGCCGAGGCGGCGACGGTGAAGCCCTCGGCCGGGCTGAAGCGCAGGGGGCGCGACAGGCGCCCGCCCAGGTTGGCCTCCACGTAATCGTCGGTGACGACGAGCTCGATGAGCTGGTCCGGGGTGTAGGGCGGCAGCCCGCAGCACGCGGCCAGCTCGAGCTCGGCCACGACCTCGTTGGGCCGCATGTCGAAGCGGTCGGCCACCTCCTTGATGGGCACCCGCCCCCGCTCGGCCAGCCACGGGAGCATGGCCAGCAGCCGGCGCAGCCGGTCGCCCGCCTCAGGGCGCGCCACGGTCTCCGTCCGGGCCAGCCCGCTCCGAGCCGCTGCCGTCGGGGCCGCTGCCGTCGGGGCCACTGCCGTCGGGGCCACTGCCGTCGGGGCCACTGCCGTCGGGGCCGGCCTCGCCCCGGAGCCAGGCCACCATCTCGCTTCGCAGCTCGGGGGGGCTCAGGACCTCGGCGTGCTCGAGGAACCCCAGAACCCACGAGCGGAAGGCGGCGGGGTTGGTCACCTCGAGGGTGACCACCACGGCGCCGTCGTCCCTTCTCTCGCTGATGGCGTCCTCGCCCAGCTCGGCCTCGACCAGAGGGGCCCGGGCCCGGTCGATGAGCACCTGGGCCCGCAGGGCCTCGCCCTCCCCCAGCTTCCAGGGCTCGTCGGGCAGCGCGGCCCCCAGGTCGAAGCCGGCGGGAACGGCGTAGCCGTCCGGCTCACCCCGCTCCACCCCGCCCTCGATGCGGTCGACGCGGAAGGTGCGCTGCTGGTCGTGATCCCGGTCGCGGCCCAGCAGGTACCAGAACCCGTGGCGGAAGCCCAGGCCGTAGGGGTCGACCCGCCGTTGCCTTCCCCGGTAGCCGAAGCTCACCGGGGCCCGCGTGCGCAGGGCCTCGTGGAGTGCGGGCAGAGCAGGCAAGGCGGGCAGCGCGGCAAAGGGGGGCGCGGGATCGTGCTCGGCCCCACCCAGCTTCCACAGCGCGTCCCGGCTCGATCCGGTATCGAGGCGCACAGCGGCGACGGCCAGGTTGAGGGCGGCCTGCTCCTCGTCGCTGAGGCCCAGCTCGGGCAGGTAGTAGCGCTCGGGCCTGACCCGGTAGCCCTGGATGCCCTCGCGCTCCTCCACGGTCACGGTCTCGAGAGGCACGCCCTCCTCCCGCAGGGTGCGCTTGTCGCGCTCGAAGGTCTGCCGGCAGGCGGCCTCGCCCGCCGGGTACCCATCCACCTGGTCGACGATCTCCCGCATGGTCAGGGCCCGGGGGGCCTCCAGCAGCACCAGGAGGAGGTTGGTCAGGCGCTCGAGCTTGTCCATCCGGCCACGCAGCGTAGGGCTCTCGAGATAAGGGGCGTCAGGTTCATATCCGGCAAATGGCCGCCGATCAGACGGGCGTGACCGCCACGGGGAAAGAGGCCATTGCCATGACCATGACCGAGCCCATCACCACCACCGCCTATGCCGTGCTCGACGCCCGGGGAGAGGTCGTCGTGCTCCTCGAGGGCCGTGACGCCCCCACCGCCGGGGCCGAGTGGGCCGAAGACGGCTACCTCGTGGTCGCTGTCGAACTGGACTGATTCACTCCCACTCCGGCCGCCCTCACAGATGGCGGAACCGGGTGGGCAGCTTGTCGTCGAGGAACGTCGCCACCAGGGCGCCGTGGCGGGCCCCGACGAAGACCAGGGCGTATCGGCCAGCGGGAAGGCCGCGGGGCCTGTCCACGTCCTTGGCCTGCCAGGTGCCCTTGAAGGCGAACACGCACACCTCTCGGGGCGGCAGAGAGGTGGCCGTCGGCAGCCGGCTGGCCAGGCGGGGGGCCTGGATGCGGCGCACGCCCACCAGCTGGCCCCGGTTGTGGACCGCAGCGCTGGCCGTGGCCTGGCTGCGGAAGCAGGGGCCGGCGGTGGTGCCCAGCGAGTTGCGGGCGGTGGTGCAGGCCCCGGCCAACCCCAGGGAGATGGCGACGGCGGCTGCCAGCCCCCGCACCCGGGCCCGCCGTGCTGTCTGCGTCGGCCGGCTCATGCGGGGACCGCCTCCTGGGCACGCTCCAGACCATGGTGCCCCCCGGCCGACCTCGACTTCACCATGAGCGCGCCCCACGTCGCCCAGCCGATGGGCAGAGGTGCCCAGAAGTTCATGATGCGGTAGAGCAGGACGGCGGCCACCGTCGAGCCGTGGGCCCCGCCGTAGGCGACCAGGGCGATGGTGAGGCTGCCCTCGACGACCCCCAGCCCGCCCGGCGTGATGGGCAGGTTGGCCGCCAGCTGGGCCGCGCCGTAGGCGAGCAGGAGTCCCCGCCACGGGACCCCGGCGCCCACGGCCAGGAAGCAGACGGCCAGGCAGAATGCGTCCCACATCCAGTTGAGGGCGGCCCAGCCCATGGCCAGGACCCAGTCGCCCCGGCTGGGGCTCACCGCCGTGAGGCGTTGCCACTCTCGCTCCACCACCTCGCGGGCATCGCCCGAGGGCCGATGCAGCACACGCTGGCCGACGCGTACGGCCCGGGTGAGGATGGCCAGGACGACGCCGCGGCGGCGCAGGAGCATGGCCATGGCGACGGCGGCGACGAGGGTCCCGAGGGCCGCGCCCACCAGGTCGAGATCGGCGCTCTGCTCGCCGGCGATGGCCACTCCCACCGTGGCCACCGAGCCCACGGCCACCCCCGAACAGATGCTGACCGCGACAAGGGTCCAGGCCGCCAGCGTCTCGTCCGCTCCCCGCTGGCGGTACTGCCGATAGGCGAACACGCTGCCCCAGGCCGGCCCGCCGGGGAGGGAGTTGGCCACGGCGTTGCCGGCGAAGGTGATGGCGGTGAGGGCTCCGAAGCCGATGGGGAGGCCGCCCGAGTGCAGGAGGCGCCTCTGCAGGGCGGCGAAGCAGAGGAACGACACGACCTCGGCGACGGTGGCCAGGGCCACCCAGGAGGCGTGCAGGTGCCCCAGGGCGTCGCCGGCGCCGGACAGCTCGTCTCGCTTGCCCAGCACGGCGTAGAGGGCGACCCCGGCCAGGAGGACGCCGCCGACGAAGCGGACTATGGGCCAGGCGCGGCGCCAGACCGTGGCCCGGCGGGCGGGGATCTCGGTCACCGCGGCAGCGCCTCGGGCCTCCGGGCTCAGAACGAGCTGGCCTGTCCGAAGACCTGATCGATGCGGGTGAGGACCCAGTCGTAGTCGCCGCTCATGACCGAAGCGCGGCAGAAACGGCACACGCCCGCGAGATCCACGTCCAGCGGCGCCCCACAGTTTGGGCACTTCTGGTGCATGGTGCCTCCGTCGGCCTTGGTCGTGGCCTGGGAGGACCGCTGGAAGACCCAGTCCTCGGTCCACTGATTCACGTCACGGTTCCCGCGCACGACCTTGTCGTTGGCCACGTCGATGTCGTAGTCGGCGCAGGCGGCCAGGATGCGCACGGTGATGGTGTCGTGGGTCTGGTCGCTGGCCGCGGCGATGATGTCGGCCTTGCCCACGGCCAGCCCCTCGAGCACGTTGCGGCGCCCGGAGGACTGGTAGCCCTGGATCTGGGCCTTGTGCTGCTGCCAGATTCCGTCGGCCATCACCTGGCGGCTCAGCTCCGGCTTCTGCTCGGTCCACGCCTGCTGGACGACGAAGAAGGCTCGCTCCACGGAGGCGAGGAACCCGGCCTCGTCGAAGGCGGGGTCGTGGGCCCTGACCGCGGCCAGCCCATCGGGAGCAGAGCTGCCGGGCGGCGCCACGACCGCGTCGGGAGGGGGCGTGTAGGCCGGACGCCCGGACAGGTCGTCGTTGAACGGAGGCTCGAGCGGCATCCCCCGCCGGCGCACGGCCAGGACCGCCACGACCACGAGCACGATGACGATGAGGATCACGAGAAAGGCGGCGCCGCCCCCTCCACCGCCTCCACCGACGGGGAAGAAGAGGAAGTGGCCGCCCCCGCCACCGCCGCCGCCCAGTCCCCCGCCCCCGCTGCGGCCGCCACCGCCCCCGCCGAAGCTGTGGCCTCCGCCCGCCCGGGCCAGGAGGAACGCCAGCACGTCAGCTCCCCGACGAGGCGCTGGGGGGGACGTCGGGGGTCCCACCCTCCGAGGCCGCGGACGGAGCGGGCCCGCCGGTTGACGCCGCGGCCTCGGCCAGCGCCGCGCCACAGCCCGAGCAGAACCTGGAGCCGGCTGCGTTCTCGACGCCGCACGCCGCGCAGGCCACGGTCGCCGGCGCCAGCGACGAGCC
Source organism: Actinomycetota bacterium (assembly GCA_005884125.1). GTDB lineage: Bacteria > Actinomycetota > Acidimicrobiia > Acidimicrobiales > AC-35 > AC-35. The sequence goes on from VAXP01000129.1 coordinate 32,165, forward strand.
GCACGAGGGGCAGAACCTGGCTCCGGCGGGAACGCCGGCGCCGCACGAGGCACAGGCGGCCGCCTCGGCCGCGGGCCCGCCCGCCTCGGCGGTGGACCCGCCGGGTGCGGACCCGGGCTGACCACCTGGTTGGCCGCCGGGCGGGCCGCCGGGCGAGCCGGCGAAGCCGGGGCCCCCACCGACGAATCCCGGGCCCGAAGGCGGCGGGGGCGAAGACGGTGGCTGCGTCACCTGCTGGCCCACCCCGACGCCGGTGGCGATGAAGGCGGGTCCGGCGCCGGCCCCGCCCCGGGACATGCCCTGGCCCGCGCCGAGCATGGCCTCTCCGGCCGCGTACTGCTGGAAGCCGCCGGCCAGACGCGAGTAGGCGGTGTCCTTGGCCAGCGCCTTGAGCTGGGCCTCGTCGTCGTCGGAGAGGTTGACGTCGAAGTTCCCCATGCGCACGACCGACAGCCCGTAGTCCACCAACTGGGCGTTGCCGGCGGTGATCACCGTCTGCTCCAGCTGCGGTGTGTAGGCCGACAGGCCGAGGATGGGCCATCCGTTGCGCACGATCTCCGTGGTCACCTCGGTCCGCATCACCTTGAGCAGCTGCTGGGCGATCCATCCGGTGATGGCGTCGTTGTCGGTGACGTCGACCGTCCCTGTGAGGTTGGTGACCAGCTTGGCCGCGTCGGAGACCTTCATGGAGTAGTCACCGAACACGCGCAGGGTGACGATCATGGCCGTCTGGGGATCCTGCACGTCGTCGATGCGCCCGCCGAAGGTCTGGTCCGTGTACTCGCGCGTGCCCACGAAGAAGAGCTCGGCCCGGTACGCCTTGCCCCCCGTGAGGTGGTCGATGATCGTCCCCAGGAAGGGGAGCTCGTCGGCGTCGATCTGGTGCTGTCCTGGCTCCAGAGTGCCGATGACCTCGCCCTTGTTGACGAACAGAGCCAGCTCGTCCGCGTCGACGATGGCCCGGCTGTAGCGGCGGATGTTGTTGTCCGGCCATTTGAAGACGATCTGACCCTTGCGATCGTCGGGAACGGCGATGAACTCACGCCCGAGCAGTGCCATGTCAACCCTCCGGAGGCACCCCGTGTGCCCGACTCCAGGCTAGAGGGCACGGGGCAGAATGGCGGACCGTACCCGGCCCTCCCCGTCCGGCGGGCGGTGCCTGTCACACCCCATCCTCATACTGGCCCCCATGAGCGCCATGGGTACCTGTTGGGACTGCGATGAGGGCCGTGACCATTGCCACGAGACGTTGGTCGAGCACGGGGCGGGCTGGCTGGAGTGCCCCGACCCCGCCTGCGACGCCGATCGCCTCGGCCACGCCTGGATGGTGCCCTGCCGGGAGCTGGATCCGTCCTGCCCGTGCCTGCCCGACCGGGAGGAGGCAAGCGGGATCCCGGCCCGGGCCGCCCTCGCCGCCATCGCAGCCTGAGCAGCCTGAGCGGCCTGAGCAGCCTGAGCCCGGTGCCGGGCAGGCCGCCACGCACCTGGCCCGTCGAGTGGAGGATCAGTCGCGCCGGGCGCGACTGATCCTCCACTCGTTTCGGCGTCGGCCCCCAACGACCCGCCAACCCCTACCGGTTGGCCCCGATGCCCCGCAGGAGCTGGTCGACGAGGCAGCGGGCGAGATCGGCTCCCAGCGGTGCTCCGCTGACGAGAAGGCGGTAGTAGACGACCGCGACCACGGCGTCGACCGCCGTCTCCAGGTCGAGGTCGGCGCGTAGCTCGCCCCGCTTCTGGCCCGCCTGCAGGATCTGGCTCACCACGGCGCGCCGGCGCTGCACCAGCTCCTGGCGGAACGCCTCGCCCAGCGACGGCTCCCGCCAGGCCTCGGTGACGAGCGGGCGCAAGACGCTGTCGGGCCCGGAGAGCGCGGCCATGAGATCGATCAGGAGCTGGCGCAGATCGGACTCGAGGCTGCCGCTGGCGGGCACGGCCACGCGCTCGGGCCCGGCGGCCCGCAGGGCCTCGACCAGCAGGGGGATCTTCGACGGCCACCGCCGGTAGACCGTGGCCTTGCCCACCCCGGCCCGGGCCGCAACCGACTCCATGGTCAGCCCGTTGAAGCCCTGCTCGATGAGCAGATCCAGGGTGGCGGCCAGGATGGCGGCGTGGGCCTCGGCGCTGCGGGGCCGGCCCGGGCCGCGGCGACCCTGGGGTCGGGGCCACGGCCGGGGCGACGGAAGGTCACCCCCGGTCGGCGGGCCTGGGTTCGACCGCGCCACCGGCCCAGCTTGCCCCAACCGACCCGATCACGCAGCCGCCGGCACCGCCAGGGGGCACGCGGGCGGGGCGGAACCCGGCAAAGCGCCGGGTTGGTGCAAACATGGGCGCATGCCGGGCAGCTTCCGAGACGGCGGTCGGGCGCGCCAACCCACCCGCGGCCGCCGCCTTCGTGCCGGGATCCTCTCGGCCACCCTGGTCACGTTGCTGGCCGCGGGCACGGTCGGCTCTCCGGCCCGGAGGACGGCGGCCATCGAGGATCACGGCCGCCGGCTGGCCGCAGGCGCAGCGCCCGGATGGCAACTACCCGTGCACGTCGCCTCGCCCGCCGAGCTGGTGGGGTTCCGCTGGGCGGGGGCGACCGAGGGGGCGGTGGAGATGCGCGTGCGCCATCAAGGGCAGTGGAGCTCGTGGCTGCGGGTCGAGGGAAACCCCTCGGAGGGGCCCGACCGCACCTCGCCCGAGTTCCGGGGTCGCACCGCGGCGGGACCCGTCTGGGTCGGCTCCGACGTCCACGACCTCGAGGTAAGGGTCGTGGAGGGCCGCCTGTCCCGCCTCGAGCTCCACGCCCTGCACACCAAGTCCCCGACTCGATCGGTGGGCGGCATCGCCGCGGCCTCGGCTGAGCCGTCGCAGCCCGCCATCATCACGCGCAGCCAGTGGGGCGCGGACGAGGGCTGGCGCAACTCGTACTCCTACTGCTCCGGGGAACCGTCCTACGCGCCCGGTGTGCGCTACGCCGTCGTGCATCACACCGACAACGTCAACGACTACGGGCCGAACCAGGCCGCAGCCCTCATCCAGGGCATGTACTACTTCCACACCCACGTGAACGGTTGGTGCGACATCGGTTACAACTTCCTGGTCGACCGCTTCGGGCGGGTCTACGAGGGCCGCTACGGCGGCATGGACAAGGCGGTCGTGGGGGCCCACGCCGGCGGCTTCAACACGGGCAGCACCGGCGTCGCCCTCATAGGCACGTTCATGAACGACAGGGTCCCCGCCGACATGTACGGCGGGCTGCGCGACGTCGTGGCCTGGAAGCTCGCCCTTCACGGCGTGAACCCGACGGCCCAGATCACCACCACCGCCGGGGGGTTCTCGGGATCGCAGTGGCCCGCGGGCGCGACCGTGCGTCTCTGGACCATCACCGGACACCGCGACCTCGATCAGACCGACTGTCCCGGCGACCTGGCCTATGCCGACCTGGTGAGGCTGAGGGTCGACGTGCAGAGGGCCATCGCCGCCTCCGGCGTGCACGGGGCCGACAGCGGGTACCACCTGGTGGCCTCGGACGGGGGCGTGTTCGCCTTCGGCACGGCCGGCTACTACGGCTCGACCGGCGCCATCCACCTCAACCGTCCCATCGTGGGCATGGCCGAGACGCCGTCGGCCCGGGGGTACTGGATGGTCGCGTCGGACGGGGGCATCTTCGCCTTCGGCGACGCCCTCTTCCTGGGCTCCACCGCCAGCACGCCCCTGACCGCGCCCATCGTGGGCATGGCCCGGAGCCCGACGGGGCTGGGCTACTGGCTGGTCGCGTCGGACGGGGGCATCTTCGCCTTCGGCGACGCCCGGTTCTACGGCTCGACGGGCGCCATCCACCTCAACCAGCCCATCGTGGGCATGGCCGCCACCAACGACGGGCGGGGTTACTGGCTCGTCGCCCGGGACGGAGGGATCTTCGCCTTCGGCGACGCCGGCTTCTACGGCTCGACGGGCGCCACCAAGCTCAACCAGCCCATCGTGGCCATGGCCGCCACCGCCTCGAGCCAGGGCTACTGGTTCTCGGCAGCCGACGGAGGCGTGTTCACCTTCGGCGACGCCGGCTTCTCGGGCTCGGCCGGCGGGGTGACGCTGGACGCCCCGGTCGTGGCCATCACCCCCTGGCCCGGGGGCAACGGCTACCGGCTGTCGAGCGCGGCCGGGGTCCTCTACGGGTTCGGCCCCGTCCCCTTCTACGGCTCCACCGCCCACCTCAGCCTGGCCCGGCCCATCGTGGCCATGGCCGCCGTGCCCGGGGCGGTCCCCGGGCCCTCGGTGCCCCCGCCGCGCCTCCCCGGCCCCCCGCCCGTGGCCGGGGGCTGAGCCCCCCCGGACCCGCCTGAACCCGTCCTGAGCTGGGCATTTCACCCGGACCGGGAACTGGCCGATAGACGAGGGAATCTGCCGCCTCGCGTCCGGGGAGCCTCCCTTGTCCTACACAGCCGAGATCAGCCGGGCCAACCCGACCTGCTTCGTGTTCCTCATCGACCAGTCGCTGTCGATGTCGGACCCCATCGGTGGCGCGGCCGTGCCCATGCGCAAGGCCGACGCCGTGGCCGAGGCCATCAACGGCTTCCTCTCCGAGCTGTGCGTCAAGTGCGCCAAGGAGGACGGCGTGCGGGACTACTTCCACGTGGCCGTGATCGGCTACGGCGCCGAGGTCGGCCCCGCCTTCCGGGGCGGGCTGGCCGGGCGCTGGCTGGTGCCCCTCAGCGAGGTGGCCGCCGCCCCCTACCGGCTGGAGGAGCGGGTGCCCGTTCCCGTCGCCACCATGACCGCGCCCGGCGCCACCGGTCTGGCCGGCGGGCTCAGCGGCCAGGTGGCCCAGGCCATCGCCGAGCGTCCCGTGCGGGTGCCGGTGTGGTTCGAGCCCACCGCCTTCGGCGACACGCCCATGCGCGCCGCCCTGGCCGGCGCCCACGCCATCGTCCGGGAGTGGCTGGCCGTGCATCCGGGCTGCTTTCCTCCCATCGTCCTCAACATCACCGACGGCGAGTCGACCGACGGCGACCCCGCCCCCATCGCCTCGGACATCCAGGAGCTGGTGAGCGCGGACGGGCCCGTCCTGCTGTTCAACCTGCACCTGTCCGAGGATCGCAGCGACCCCATCGCCTTTCCCCCCGAGCAGTTCCGGCTGCCCGACGACTTCGCCCGCAAGCTGTTCTCGATGTCCAGCCGTCTGCCCGAGCACATGCGGGCCATGGCCCGCCAGCAGGGACTCACCCTGGAGCAGGGGGCGCGGGGATTCGTGTTCAACGCCGACGCCAGCTCGGTGGTGCAGTTCCTCGACATCGGCACCCAGGTCCTGAACGTCCGATAGCAGCCCGGGACAACTGAGCTCCGCCGTGCGGGCCCGCGTCTCCTCCCTGTGGCTGCCCCGCACCGGCTGCGGGCCCGCCGAGTACCAGGACGCCTTCTGCCCCCGGGTCGACGGCGAGCGCAGCGGTCCACGGCTGCGCTTCGCACTGGCCGACGGAGCCACCGAGAGCCTGCTCTCGGGTCGCTGGGCCGACCTCCTGGTGCGCAACTACTGCCGGGGCCCGGCCCGCCAGGTGGCCGGGGTGCTCGACGGCGCCCGCGAGATCTGGAACCGCCAGCTCCTGACATACCCCCAGCAGCGGGAGGACGCCGGCCGCCCCATCCAGTGGTTCGAGGAGCGCGGGCTGGCCCGCGGCGCGCACGCCACCTTCCTGGGCGTGCAGCTCAGCTCGGGCCGGGCGGGCTCGAGGCGGGGGGCGTGGAGCGCGGTCGCCATCGGGGACACCTGCCTGTTCCACCTACGGGAAGGACGGCTGCTGGCGTCGTTCCCCATCGACGAGGCCGGGCTCTTCTCCTCCTCCCCGCCGCTGGTGTCGAGCAGGCGCAACGGCGCGCCGGACCGCACCGAGGCGGCGAGGGGCGACTGGCTCAAGGGCGACACCTTCGTGATGGCGACCGACGCCCTGGCCCGATGGTTCCTGCAAGGGGCGGTGGCGGGGCGCAGCCCCTGGTCCGAGCTGGCGTCGGCCGTGGCCGCAGGACCGGCGCCCTTCGCGGAGTGGGTGCACGAGAGACGCAGCCTCCGGGAGATGGCAGACGACGACGTGACGGCGGTGACAGTTGACGTTCTCTGAGACCACCCGACCCCAGCCGGCGCCGTCCCCCCGCTATCCCGGCGCGGCCGAGTACCAGCGCGCCCTGCAGCACCCCGACCTCTGCCTCTCCGACCCCGACCTGGCCGCGGGGGCGGCCGATCTGTCGCCCCTGGGACTCCCCCGCGCCGTGAGCGGCAACTTCGCCAGCGTATTTGCGCTGACCTGTCCCGACGGCCGCCGCTTCGTCGTGCGCTGCTTCGTGCGCGGTCCCCACGACCTCGGGGAACGCTACGCGGCCATCGCCGAGGCTTTGGACGAGATCGAGGCCGGGTGGAAGGCGGGCTTCGAGTTCCAACCCTCGGGCATCCGCGTCGGAGAGGGCCGGTTCCCCCTGGTCAAGATGGCGTGGCTGCCCGGGCTGCAGCTGTGCAGGTACGTGCAGGAGCACCTCTGGGACAGCTCTGCGCTGTTGCAGCTGGCGGTCCGCTTCGCCGCCCTGGTGGAGGACCTGAGGAGCTCGGGGATCGCCCACGGCGACCTCCAGCACGGCAACATCCTGGTCGACCCCGGCGGCAACCTACGCCTCATCGACTACGACGGCATGTACGTGCCCTCCCTATCGGGCCGCCCCGGCGGTGAGCGGGGCCACCGCAACTACCAGCACCCGGGCCGCACCGTCGGCGACTACGGCCCCGACCTCGACAACTTCGCGGCCTGGGTGATCTACACCTCGCTGCTGGCCCTGTCCCTCGACCCGTTGCTGTGGGGACGCCTGGACGGCGGGGACGAGTGCCTGCTGCTGCGCTGGAACGACTTCGCCGATCCCGGGCGGTCGGCCGCCTTCGCCTGCCTGGAGGACCGCCCCGACGGCACGCTGGCCGATCTGTCCCGCGCCCTGCGATCGCTGCTGACGCTGCCCCTGCACGAGGTGCCACCCCTGCCCGAGCTGGGCGAGCTCCTGCCCGCGGCCCGCGCCCGGGACGGCCGCGGAGATGGGCCCGAGTTCCCGGCCGCCGCCGTCCTCGTCGGCGCCGAGGTGGCCACCGCCCGGGCCGCGGTAGACGAGCTGCGGCGCCAGCGGGCCGAGGCCGAGCTGGACCAGGGACGGGCGCCGGCGCTGCGCCGGGCCCAGGAGGAGCTGCGCAACCGCGAGGCGGCGCAGCTGAAGGCCATGCAGGATCACCTGGCCGCCTCGCTGGTCGAGCTCATCGAGCAGGAGCGCGAGCTCTCCCGGGCCGAGCAGGCTCAACGGGCCGAGGCCCTGCGCCTGCTGCGGCGCGAGTCGATGCGGGCCGAGCTCGAGCGCCATCCCATCAGCCGCTTCTACGGTCCCGGCGTCAGCCCCCGGACCCACATGAGCCTGAGCTGGGCGGGCGTGCGCACGGCCGCCGACGTGGGCGAGGTGTCGGTGGAGAAGCCTTCGGGCCCGGGCCGGCCCGCCCTCACCGTCATCCGCCTGCCCGACGGCCGCCAGGCCCGACTGGACTCGGTCAGTCCCGAGGGGGCGCGCGCCCTGGTCGAATGGCGCCGTTGGCTCGAGAGCCGGGCCGCCCTGGTCGCGCCCGAGCTCTCGCCGGCCGAGGAGGAGAGGATCCTGTCCTTCTCCCGCCAGCGCCGCCGGCACCTCTCCGATGCCATCGAGAAGATCCGTGAGGGAGCCCGCGACGAGGAGGAGCGGGTCAGGGCCGAGCTCGCCCAGGGCCACGACGAGCTGGCCCAGGCCCTGCTGGCCGAGCAGCGCCGGCTGGCGGCCCGGCTGCACGAGGTGGACGTGGCCCTGGCCGACGCCCGCCGGGCCCTGGCCGAGCTGGAGTGGCGCCACCGCCGGGCCCGGCCCTGAGGCGCGCCCCCGACCAGTTACCGTCTTGTGGGTGGGCGCCGACGATCCCTGGAGGGCTCAGCTGGAGTCACTGGGCGACTTCATCCGCACCCAGCGCAAGCTGGCCCAGCTCTCTCTTCGCCAGCTGGCCGAGCGGACCGACGTCTCCAACCCCTACCTGAGCCAGATCGAGCGGGGACTGCACGAGCCGTCGGTACGCGTCCTGCGGGCCATCGCCAAGGCTCTCGACCTGTCGGCTGAGACCCTGCTGGCCCAGGCCGGGCTGCTCGAGCGGGGCAACGAGCGCCCGGGCCCCGGCGACGGCGCCAGCCCCTCCACCGAGGCGGCCATCCGCGCCGATCCCGCCCTGTCGGAGGGCCAGAAGGAGGCTCTCCTGGCCGTCTACAGGAGCTACGCGGCCGCCAACCGCTGATCGAGGCCGCTGTGGGTCCGGCCCCACGGACCCCTGCTCCCCCGCCTCATCGCCGGCAGAGATGGCAGTTATCGGAACTAGCTGTTGGACTGATCGGTCGGGGCGGCGCAGGATCTGGGTGGCGGCCCGGTCGCGAGCCCGGCAGCTGGAGGTTCCCCCGATGACGACGAACTTGGACCTGCCGGTCGTGTTCGGGCCTCGCTGGGCGCAGCAGACCTGGATGGCGGAGGCGTCCTGCGCGGGCTGTATCGAGGTCTTCTTCGCCCCGGCGGGAGAGCGTGAGGCGGCCCGGCTGCGGCGGGAGGCCAAGGCGGCCGCGGTGTGCGCCGCCTGCCCGGTGCTGGAGCCGTGCCGGAGCTATGCCCGGCGCACGGGCGAGCTCGGGTTCTGGGGCGGAGAGAACGACGAGACCCGGGCCGAGTGGCGCCGCCGGGGCCGCTCCGCGGCGGCCGTGGGCCGCCAGCCCCTGGCTTCCTGAGGCCACCGCCGGCCCGGCGGGCCATCGGCTCGAGGCCGTCACCAGCTCACCCGCTGGTCCGGCCCGTACCGTTCCCGGCCGACCGGTCCCGTCCCGGGCCTCGGGCGCCCGGCGGTTCCAGGCCGAGCCGGCCAGAGCGGTCGGGCTGGCCGACAGCCCGGGGGCGTAGCCCTGGTGGGGGCGGGTGCGGCACCACGGACAGGCGTCGTCCTGCGAGCGCGGGTAGCCGCAGCCGGGACAGGAGCCCTCCCTGGCCTGGCCGAAGGGGCGCCCGGCGGGAACCCCGTTGGTCGATACCGGTACCGGCGTCGTCATCACGTACCTCCTGCGGTCGCTCCGGGTCGCTCTCACCATCCGAGCTTCGGGGAGGGCCGTGAACGTTGTGTGAACCAGCCGAGAGGCTTGCGTGAGGCCCGACAACCGACTTGGCGCGCCCGCCGGTCATCCTCTCTGATGGGTGCCATGAGGGGACGCGCCACTGTCACCCGGGTGAACCGCTGCTTCGCCTTCCTCGACCTGTGCGCGTTCACCGACTTCGTCGACAGCCACGGTGACGACGCTGCGGTGGCCGAGCTGACCATCCTGCGGGCGACGGTGCGCGAGGTAGCTCCCCTCTGCGGGGTCCGGGTGGACAAGTGGCTGGGCGACGGGGTGATGCTCGTCGGCGTCGAGGCCGAGCCCGTGGTCGCCGCGGTCGTGGCCATCGAGCACCGCTTCCGCGCCGCCCACGCCCGCCTCGCCCTCCGCGGCGGCATCGCGGCAGGAGACGTGATCCTGCTGGAAGGCGACG
>VAXP01000041.1 GCA_005884125.1 Actinomycetota bacterium
GTCCGGTGCCACCAGCGCCGTTCCCCATCCCATCGGTGCCGCCGCCCCAACCGCCGCCCACTGTCCCGCCCACGACCGTGCCATCCGTCCCGCCGACGACGGCGCCGACCGTTCCCCCCACGACCGTGCCCGTGACGCTGCCGCCAACCACGACGCCCACCCTGCCGCCGACGACCGTGCCCGTGACGCTGCCGCCGACGACGTTGCCGACAGTCCCGCCGACGACCGTGCCGACCGTGCCGCCCACGTCGGTGCCATCTCCGCCGCCACTGCCGGGTCCGGTGCCACCAGCGCCGTTCCCCATCCCATCAGTGCCGCCGCCCCAACCGCCGCCGCCTCCTGCGCCACCTCCCACCACTCCGCCCAGCACGGTCCCGGTCACGCCACCGACGAGCCCCCCGACGTCGGTGCCGGTGACCGTGCCGTCGCCGCCTCCTCCACCTCCGCCCCCGAGCACTCCACCGGTGACCCCAACGGTGACCGTGCCGGTAACCCCACCGGTGACCTCGCCTCCTGCTCCTCCGGTTCAGCCCCCCGCTCCACCGCCTGGCCCGCCGATTACCGGACCGCCGAGTCCGCCTCCGACCGTGCCCCCACCGCCGCCGTCACCGCCCCCACCGCCGCCGCCGTCACCGCCCCCGTCACCGCCCCCGTCCCCGCCGCCGGTGGCGCCGCCCCCGTCCCCGGTGAGTCCGCCTCCGGTGAGTCCGTCGTCGCCACCGCCATTGCCGGGCCCGCCCCTGGCGTAGGAGGGCTCGGACCAGCAACTAACGCTTGGTCAGGGCCTGCGCCATTCGCAGCGACAGGGCCATGATGGTGAGGGTCGGGTTGAATCCACCCGAGGACACGAATACGGACCCGTCTCCGACGAAGAGCTGACCGTGGGGGTCCACCACGGAAGACTCCGCCTTCGATCCCATGCGCGCCGTGCCCATGATGTGGGCGGTGGAGGCGAACCCGGCGAAGGAGCTCGAGTCACCGCCCGACGCCTCGGCGATGGTGGCGATCGGCACCCAGCCGCTGGCCACCGCTCCAGGGGCTGCCGCGCAGACGGACTGCAGCTTGGGGCCGTAGTAGGTCGAGGCCGCCAGCTCGAAGCGGTGGGCGGAGCGCGTGATGCGCGGAGCGGGAATGCCTCGCCAGTCCTTCACGGTGGGATCGAGGTCGACACGGTTGGCGAGCTGAGGCATGTCCTCGCCCACCATCGACAGCCCGGCCAGGTGGGCCCTGAAGGGCGAGCTGCGCATGAGCGCCTTGAACTGGTGTCCCCAGCTGTTCGGGAACGACGTGTAGATGCCCGCTTCGCGCAGCAGGGTTGTGCCCCCGCCCACCTCGCAGATGCCTCCCTTGAGGTAGGGGAGCCCGGCGGTCGAGGCGAACGCCTCCGCCGCGGGTGAGGTGTCGGGGCCGACGAAGTCGTCCATGGTGAACGTCGTGCTCGGCCCCCGCCAGGAATGGGGCGCGCCCGCGAACAGGCCCACACCGATGGTGAAGAAGTGGAACATCAGGTTGCGGCCGACCAGGTCGGATCCATTGCCCAAACCGTGGGCGTGGCGGCCTGTTCCGGTGGCCGACAGCAGGAGCAAGCGGGCGGTCTCGATGGCCGAGGCGGCCAGGATGACGACGTCGGCCCCCAAGAACTGTGGCGCGCCCGACGCATCCAGGTAGTGCACACCGGTGGCCCGCTTCTCGTCCGAGCTGAGCTGGATCTTCGTGACGTAGGCGCGGGGCACCAGGTTGGCGCCGGCCAGGAGGGCGTGGTGGAGGAAGGACACGGCCGCGCCGCCGCGTGCGTTGATCGGGCATCCGAAGCCGGAGCAGAAGCCGCACGAGTTGCACGGCGGCCGCCCGTCGAAGGTCTGGGAGTTGACGGCCATCGGAAACGGGTAGGCCGTGTACCCGACCCTCCTGGCCCCCTCTTTGAGGAGGAGGCCGGAGTACATGGGCGGGTTGGGAGGCTGCGGGAACTGGTGCTTGCGGGGGGCTCCTCGCTCGGCGTCCAAGGTCGATGGGGGCATCTGCTTCACATCGCCCTGGACCCCGAGCTGGGTCTCGACCTCGTCGTAGAAGGGGGCCAGGTCCTTGTACTCGAAGGGCCAGTCGGCCACGTTGGCGTCCGGGACCGGACCGTAGAGCGACAAGGCCTTGAAGTCCTGTTGCCAGAAGCGCGGCGTCTTGGCGTCCCAGTGGACCGTGCCCCCGCCGACCACGGTGGGCAGGTCGTTGACGTCGCCGACGAAGCTCCGGTCCGTCCCCTGCTGGGCATCCGTCTGGGTACGGGCCGTCCTCGGCTCCAGGACGGGATCCTGATTCTCGAAGAAGCGGCCCTCCTTGACCTCGTCGTTGCCGAACAGCGAGCCGATGCCGCCCGCCGTCCCCAGGCCGGGCAGGAGGTTGCGGCCCTTCTCCAGCAGGGTGACGGGGAAGCCGGCCCGGGTGAGCTCCCACGCGGCCACGCTGGCGCCCGCGCCCGAGCCCACGATGAGGACGGAGGGCTTGGGGCTCACGCTCGTCCTTAGCTCCCGCAGCTCTCGGCTCAGCCCCGCTCGAAGCCGGGCCGGCCCAGCCACCACCGCTCGCGCGGCGCGGGCCGGCCCCCGAGGGTGGCCAGGAACCGGCCCAGAGAGGCCTCGGCGTCCTTGGGCTCCAGGGCCGCGGTGGGGTCGCCGTCGTCGGGCCCGCTCACCTCGGCCCGGGTGTATGGCTTGGGTTGGACGTCGCCCGGCCAGTTCGTTGTCTTCCAGCCGACGAGGTCGCGGTTTCCGTGGTACTCGGGCGGGCCGTACATGGCGTCCAGGGTCTGCGCCAGCGCCGTGCTCACGAACCCCTGGACCTGGCTATCGCTCTGGTCCGACAGGATCAGGTCCTGGGTCGGCGCTGGCGCCGAGCGGAAGTCTGGGGAGCCGAGCTGCGCGGCCCGGTCGTCCAGATGCCGCAGTCCCTCGGTGTAGATCTGCTTCAGCCCGACGACGCCGGCGGCGAAGGGCTGGTCGGCACGCGGCCCCTCGATGCGTATCCGCCACCCCTCTGCGGCCTGGGCGTCGAGTGGCACGAAGTCGGCGAAGTCGTCGGAGCCGTTCCAGTGCCGGTCCGAGAAGGGACCGCCGGCGTGGATCAGGGGCGGATCGAAGGTGAACGCCGCCAGCAGGGCGTCGATCGCCTCGGCACAGCCGGCCTCGACTGCTCCCGGATCCGGCTCGCCCTCGGCCCGCCCAGGGATGAAGCGGGCCGTCACGGCACGCAGGGTGTCGAGCTGGTGGGCCTTGAGGTAGAAGCCGTCCTGACCAGGGCCCGGTGCCGCGGTGGCCAGCGCCTCCAGCCGGGACAGCGGCACCAGGCTCAGGAGGCCCAGGCCGCCAGCCGCCTTGAGGAAGGTCCGGCGATCGAGCCCAGCGGACACGCCGATAGGGTTCGCCGCCGGGGCCCGGCCTCCTGCCCCGCCCCCTCGGTGGGCCCCGTCAGCCCTGGTCGCGGAGCGCGGCGGCAACCTCGGCGGCCACCCGCTCGCCCGAGCGCACGGCGCCGTCCATGTACCCGGCCCAAACCGTCGCCGTCTCGGTCCCGGCCCAGTGCAGCCGGCCACAGGGCTCTCGCAGGGCGGGGCCGAACTGCGTCCAGGTCCCGGGAGGGAGGTGGGCGCCGTAGCACCCGCGCGTCCACTCCTCGTCGGACCAGTCCATCTCCACGTACTCCCGCGCCGCGCCGGCCCGGGGCCCGAAGGCGCGAGCGAAGCACTCGAGGACGGCCTGGCGCCGGCGCCCCTCGGTCCACCGGCCCGCCTGCCGAGCCTCGTCCCCCTCCATGAAGCCGAGCAGGACCCCGGGCGAGCCCGAGGGTGGCGAGTTGTCGAAGGTCAGGCGCACAGGGCCGCGATCGCTGGTGGCCTGACCCGTGAGGCCGTCCGCCCGCCAGAAGGGCTCGTCGTAGGCGGCCATGACCTTGATCACCGACCCCATGGGCGTCCTCTGCGTCAGCTGGTCGCGACCGGCGGGGAGGGGCGGGTCGTAGATGACGCGGGCGGCCAGCGCGGGGGGGATGGACACGACGCCACGGCGGGCGCGGACCAGCACCCCGCCGTCGGCGTGGGCCGTGACCGATTCGGAGTCGTGGCGTATCCCGCGCACAGGACACCCGAGTCGCACCGACTCACCCACCCGGGTGGCCAAGGCCTCCGCCAGGACCTGGGAGCCGCCGACGAAGCGACGCTCCTGGGCTCCTCCGGCCACGTTGAAGAGCCGGTCCAGGAGGCCTCCGGAGTGACTGGTGAACAGGAAGTCGAGCAGCGAGAGCTCGGCGGCCTCGGCCGCGAACACGCTGGCCACACCGAGGCGGAACATGTCCCTGCCCTGCCGGGTTCTCATGCGGCGACGAATCCAGGTGTCGACGGTCTGGCCGTCCCATGTCTTGGCTCGGGGCGCGCTCCACGGCGCCTCCAACGGGACGTGGCGCGCCATGCGGTCCAGGCGCAGCTGGGCCTGGCCCAGGTCGGCGAGGACGTGGCGGGGAAGACGGGGTATGGCGCCGCGGTAGCGGCGTTGACGGCCCCGTACCACCAGGACGTTCTCTCCGTCGTCGAAGGTGGGGAAGGTGGCGACACCGAGCTCTGCGGCCAGGGACTCCAGCCGGTCCTGGGTGGGACCGACCCACTGTCCCCCGATCTCCACGACGGTGCCGTCGGAGAGGACACGGTTGAGCACCCGGCCCCCGACGCGCGTGCGGGCCTCCAGCACGGCGACGTCGAGACCGGAGCGGATCAGGTCCCGGGCCGTCACCAGACCAGCCAGACCGGCGCCTATGACGACCACGTCGACATCCATCCCGCCATCGTGGCATCCGCACTAGAGCCGCCGCTTCACCGCCACGATCACGCCACTCGAGAACCCGAGCTCGGCGCAGACGAGCTCAGGGTGGCTCACCAGCTGCTCGCGAACGTCGGACAGGGCGTCTCGGAGGCCACGGTCATCGTGGCGGGAGAGATCCATGTCGTCGACCACCAGCGCGCCGCCGGGACGCAGAGCGGCGATGGTGTTGGCCAGCTTGTGGAGCTTCCCCCCGGGGGCGTCCGCGAACACCAGGTCGAAGGCTCCCAGCTCGGGCAGCAGGGTGGCGGCGTCCCCTAGCCGGAAACCCACGTAGTCGGGCCAGTCACCGTCGCGTGCCAGCGCCTGCAGTTCCGGGTCCACGTCCACGGTGAGCACCGACACGTCGCTCCGGCCACCGAGGCCGTGCACGAGCCAGGCCAGCCCGACGCCGGCGCCGGTACCGAGCTCCAGGATTCGGCCCTGGTCCGGCACCGCGGCGGTCAGGCTGGCGAGCAGCCACCCCACCTCGGGCTCGCTGGACAGCTCGAAGCCGGCGCCGGCGGCCCGTTGGTAGGAGGCGGCGACGATGTCGGGCAGGTCCATGCCGCGATCATCGCCTGCCGTCGACACAACGACACAGCCCGCCTCGTCGGTGCTTTGATGGCCCGCGTGGAGTTCGATGAGGCCACGGCGGTGACGGCTGCCGGCCCGGGCCGGTACCGGGGAGTCGTGGA
Source organism: Actinomycetota bacterium (assembly GCA_005884125.1). Classification (GTDB taxonomy): domain Bacteria; phylum Actinomycetota; class Acidimicrobiia; order Acidimicrobiales; family AC-35; genus AC-35. Next base: position 5,537 of record VAXP01000041.1, read on the forward strand.
CGACTCGTAGCGGGTGCTGCGGGGGCCCAACGGGGGGTATCTGGCCGCCATCATCCTGCGGGCCCTCACCCAGGAGGTGGCGGATCCCCGCCGTTCGCCCCGTTCGCTGACCGTCCACTACCTGGCAGCGCCGGAACCGGGGCCGGTCGAGCTGACCGTGGTGGTCGAGCGCACGGGGCGCTCCCTGGCCAGCCTGTCGGCCCGGATGCTCCAGGACGCCAAGCTCGTCGCCCTGGGCCTGGCCGCCTTCTCCTCGCCCTGGCCCGGCCCCGAGCTGGTGGAGGCGACGATGCCGGAGGTGCCCTCCTACGAGCAGACGGCGCCGGCCGAGGCGCTGGACGGGCCCCCGTTTCGCGCCCATTTCGAGCAGCGGCCGGTCATCGGCGCCCCGCCTCTGTCCGGAGCGGACTCCAGCGTGTCGGGGGGATGGATCCGGCTGCGGGGAGATGTGCCCGTCGACCATCTGGTCGTCGCCGCCCTGACCGACGCCTGGCTGCCCACCGTCTTCACCCGCCTCACCACGCCGGTGACCGCGCCCACAATCGACCTGACCGTTCACTTCCGCTCACCGCCACCGCTGCGGCCCGAGCCCTGCCTGGTGGTGTTCCGCTCCTGGATGACGACGGAGGGCTTCTTCGACGAGGAGGGCGAGGTCTGGTCCCAGGACGGGGATTTGCTCGCCCAATCCCGCCAGCTGGCCCTGGTGCGCGCCGTCTGACTGGGAAACCGGCGCAACGCGCCCACAGGTACGATCGCCCGTCGTGACAGCCTCGCGGTCGACGACCCTCTCCGAGGCCGAGTCCAAGCGCATCCTCGCCGTCCACGGCGTTCCCGTCGTGGAGGAGCAGGTGGCCTCCGACCCCGGCGAGGCGGCTCGCGCCGCCGACGGCCTCGGCTATCCGGTCGTGGTCAAGCTCTGCGGCCCCGTCATCGCCCACAAGACTGAGCGGGGGCTGGTGCGCCTCAACCTGCGCGACTCCTCGGCGGTGCGTGCCGCCACCGAAGACCTGCTGGGTGCGGCCGGGCCGGAGGACGGCGACGTCCAGGTTCTGGTGTCCCGCATGGTCAGGGGAGTGAGGGAGCTCATCGCCGGTGCCCACCGCGACCCCCAGTTTGGCCCGGTGGTGATGGTGGGCGTGGGAGGCGTGCTGGCCGAGGCCCTGGCCGACGTGGCCTTCAGGCTCGTGCCTCTGACCGCCGTCGATGCCGCGGAGATGATCGAGGACCTGCGCACGGCCCGCCTCCTGGGCCCGCTGCGGGGTGAGCCTGCTGTCGACCGGGACAGGTTGGCCACGGTCCTGATGGCGCTCTCCGCGCTGATGCAGGGCGACGACTCCGTCCGGTCGGTGGACGTCAACCCCCTTATCGTCGTGGACGGCGTGCCCGTGGCCGTGGACGCCTTGGTGGAGGTGGAGCCGTGAGCAGGGCCGCAGGCACTGCGTCGGAGGAGCTGGAGGCCGTGCCGGTGCCGGGCAGCGACCCGTCCCAGGGGTTTCGGGCCCTGTTCGAGCCCCGGGGCGTGGCGGTGGCGGGTGCGTCCAGCCACCCCGGCAAGTTCGGGTTCGTCGCCCTGCACAACATCCTGCGCCACGACTTCCCCGGGCCCGTGTTCGCCATCTCCCTGAGCGGAGAGGAGGTGCTCGGGCTGCAGGCGCTGCGCTCGGCCGACGAGCTGCCCGACGGAGGGGCCGACCTCGTCGTGGTGTGCACGCCTGCCGCCGCCAACGTGGAGCTCCTCCGGGCCTGCGCGGCACGAGGCGTGAAGGCGGCCTTCGTCACCACCGCCGGGTACGGGGAGGCCGGCACCGAGGGCGAGAGAGCGGAGGCGGAGCTGAAGGAGGTGGCCCACGAGCTCGGGGTGCTGCTCGCCGGCCCCAACGGGCAGGGCCTGATCTCGACCCCCGCCTCGCTCTGCGCCCAGATCGTCGCCCCCTACCCACCACCGGGGCGGATCGCCATCGTCAGCCAGTCGGGGAACTTCGTGTCCTCGTTCATGAACTTCGCCATCCAGACCGGCATCGGGGTCAGCCGGGCCGTGTCGGCCGGCAACGCCTCGGCCACGACCGTGCCCGACTACCTCGCCTACTACGCCGACGATCCCGCCACCGCCGTGAGCCTCGCCTACGTGGAGGGCCTGCCCGACGGGCGGGCCTTCTTCGACCGCATCCGCCCCCTGGCCGCTCGCAAGCCGATCGTCGTGCTCAAGGGGGGAGCCAGTCCCGGGGGGGCCCGGGCCGCGGCCTCGCACACGGGCGCCCTGGCCGCCGACGACAAGGTCTTCGACGGCGCCTGCAGGCAGGCAGGCGTGATACGGGCGGCCACGGTCGAGGAGGCCTTCGAGGCGGCGGCGACCTTCGCCACCCAGCCCTTGCCCCGGGGTCCGCGTGTGGTCGTGTACACGAGCGCGGGGGGGTGGGGCGTCGTCACCGCCGACGCCATCAGCCACTCCAGCCTTGAGCTCCTGCCGCTCCCCGAGGACCTGCGGGCCGACCTCGACGCCCGCCTCCCGCCCCGGTGGAGCCGGAACAACCCTGTCGACCTGGCCGGCGGCGAGACCCGCGACACCATCCCCGAGTGCATGGAGCTGGTGGCCCGCCACCCCGACGTCGACGCCGTGATCTACCTGGGCATGGGGATCCAGTCCAACGAAGCCCGCCTCATGCCACGAGCGCCAGGACGCCCGCTTCGCCGAGGCCGCGGCGACGGTGTCGGAGGCGACAGGCAAGCCCGTGTTGACCGCCACAGAGCTGGCCGTTACCCATCCCGACAACCCGGGCCCGGCCACCGTGCGGGCCACGGGCCGTCTCTGCTACTCGTCCGCCAACCGCGCTGTCGTCGCCCTTGATCACCTGTGGCGATACGCCCGGTGGCGCCGGCGCCGGGGATTGGGCTGAGCCCGGAAGGGCTGTGAGTTACGCGTGGCGAGCTGGTGGGCAAGCTGGGGGTGGAGGGGATTTTCTTGGGGACATGCTCGGGATCTCGCGAAAACCCCTTGACGCGGAGACCGCGATGGATGACAGTCGGCTCAGCCGAACAGCGAAGGGTCAGCTCGGCCGGAGGACAAGGCCGCGAGGTTGAGTCATCCGGTAGGAGAGGTCTGGAGCTGGGTGGCAAGGGTCGTCAGCAAACGAGGCCGGTCCCTCGGGGACGGTCAAAGTGGCTGGCGAACCGCCGGGTGCGGCCCCGAGAAGTGCGTGCGGCTCAGCTGCACGGCTACTCGGGGCCTGCCTCGCGTCTGGACCCGGAACGCGCCGGGCGGTCCTCAAGGGCCTGGGTGAGCGAGCGCACCAGCAGCCCCAGCCTTCCCACCGCGGGCTGCACCGGGGCGCGAATGCCCTCTTCGCGCGCCGCACCGCCACACACCGGCCCGACGCAGGCGGCCACGACCGGTCCGTTCAGCGCGTCCCGCAGGCTGTCGGCCAAGCCCATGTCCCGGGCGATGGCGAACAGGTTGTGCACGGCCGGGGCGCTGGTGAAGGTGACGGCGTCGAGGTCGGCTCGGGCCGCGGCCGCCACCAGGGCCTGGGCCGGCCCGGGGTCGGCTGGCAGCTCCCACTCGTACACGGGGACGGTCACGACCTCGGCGCCGGCGTCGGCCAGCGAGGATCGCAGGCCGGGGGCGTCGACGCCGTAGAGCTGGACCGCGACCCTGACGCCATCCAGGGGCTCAGCCAGCAGGAGCGCGGCGACGTCCTCCATGCGCTCGCTCCGGGCCCGGGCCCACACGGCCAGCCCGGCCTCGTCCACGGCGCCGGCCGCTTTCGGTCCTCGGGCGACGATCCGCGCCCCCGAGAGGGCCGCCAGCAGCGGCTGTTCGAGATCCCAGATCCGGGCCGCCTTCATCCAGGTCCGGATGCCGATGCCGGTGGTGGCTGCGAGGTAGGCGGGAGGCAGGGCCACCAGATCCTCGGTGACGGCGCGCAGCTCCTGGTCCTCGTGCAGGAGCCGAGTGGTCATGGTCGGCCCGTGAACGATGGTGGCGCCCCGCCGGCGGAAGAGGTCGGCCTGCTCCTCCCACCTCCGGTCGGCGGTGATGCCGATGGCCCGGCCCGCCAGGGCGCTCTCTTCCTCACCCACGGCTTCAGTCTGCCCGACGGGCGGAGTTGGGCGCGACGGGTGCCACCGGGGGATGGGAAGCTGACCCGGTGGAGCCCGATCAAGCGCGCGCCGTGCTGGGTGTGCTGGCTGGCGCCGAGTGGGAGGAGGTCCGCACCGCCTATCGCCGTCTCTTGCGCCGTCACCACCCCGACGTCGCCTCCGGGACGCGGGCTGCGGGGGCGACCACAGCGCGAATCGTGGCCGCCTTCGGCGCCTTGCGGGCCGAACGGGCCGAGCACGCCGCTCGGGCGCATGAAAGGCTGCCCGCGCCTGGCGCCGCCGCGGGCTCGACGCCCGGAGACGGGGAGTCGGCCGAGGGCGACACCGTGGTGCTGCCGGCGCCGGCCGACGAGGCCTTCCTCGCCCTGCTCGAGGCGGTGCAGGACGTGGGCGAGGCGACCTACGTCGACGCCGACGTGGGCCTCCTGGAGACGATCGTGGGATCGGGTCCGGGAGCCTGCTCCCTGGTCGTGTCCCTACAGGGCCGGGGCAACGGCACCACCGAAGCCTTCGTGACCCTCGAGCCCCTGGGCCAGGGACCACCCCCTCCGCTGGCCCCCCTGGTCGCCGAGCTGGCCCGGAGGGCCCGGGCCCGGCTTTGAGTCCCGCACCTATGGTTCCCCCGAAGCGAGGAGGAGGGGCCGTGGGCTTGGAGGGCAGGGTGGCGTTGGTGAGCGGCGGGAGCAGGGGGATCGGCCGTGCCATCTCCCTTGCCCTGGCCGACGACGGGGCAACGGTGGCGGTGAACTACCGGCGGGACCGAGACGCGGCGGACGAGGTGGTGAAGCGCATCTCCGCCCACGGCGGTAGCGCCGCGGCCTACGCCGCGTCGGTTGACTCCTACGAGGACGACAAGGCCATGGTCGAGGCCGTCATCGCCGACTTCGGCCACGTCGACATCCTGGTGAACAACGCCGGTATCGCCAGCAGGGGGACCTCGGTGGTCGACACCGACCCGGCCGAGCTCGAGCGGGTGGTGCGCGTCCACGCCCTCGGCGCCCACCACCTGTGCCAGCTCGTGCTCCCCAGCATGCGCACCAGGCCACGGGGCGACATCGTCATGATCTCGAGCGTGGCCACGCTCACCCACGGGGCCAACGGTGCGCCGTACAACATGGGCAAGGCCGCCCTGGAGGCCCTGGCCTTCACCCTGGCCAAGGAGGAGCGCGGCCACGGCGTGCGGGTCAACGTTGTCGCGCCTGGTCTGGTGGAGACGGAGATGGGCAGACGCCTCATGCGGGCCGCGGCGGGCATCACCGACCTACGGACTCTCGACTCCGCCGCTCCCTACGGGCGGGTGTGCCAGCCCGAGGACGTCGCCGGCGTCGTGCGCTTCCTCGTGTCGGAGGGAGCGGGCTATGTCAACGGCCAGAAGCTGTACGTCGACGGCGGGGGGATCTGACGGCCGGGCTCTCCTCCGCGCCGGCGCCGGTCTCCGCCGGAGCTTCGGTCTCCACGGCGGCGTCGGCTCCACCCACCTCGGCCCGCGCCGCCCGGGCGAGCCCCAGCGCCGCCAGAGCACGGTCGGCGTGGACCCGCATGTTGATCTCGCTCGATATGACGTCGAGGATGCGGCCGTCCTGGCCGATCACGAAGGTCGTGCGCTTGCTGAACAGCGGGCCGGGGCGCTTGACCCCATAGGAGCGGGCCACGGCCCGGTCAGGATCGGACAGCAGAGGGAAGTCGAGACCGTGACGATCGGCGAAGGTGGCCTGGCGATCTACCGCGTCGGCGCTGATGCCGACGCGCCGGGCACCGGCAGCGGCGAACTCCGAGGCCATGTCGCGGAAGTGACAGCTTTCGGCCGTGCAGCCCGGCGTCATGGCCTTGGGGTAGAAGTAGAGGACCACGGGACCCTGGGTGAGGAGGCTGGACAGCCGTACCGGGGCGCCGGACTGGTTGCTCAGCTCGAAGTCGGGGGCGATGTCTCCACGTTGCATGTCGGTATAACTTCTCCCCGTGCCGGGTCAGAACCTCCGAGACCGTATCCGAATGGCGCCCACCGAGGTGGAGGCGTTCCTCGCCGAGGCCCGAACGCTGCAGGTGGCCACCATCAACCCCGACGGCACCCCCCACCTGGTGGCCATGTGGTACGTGCTGCGCGACGGGAAGCTGGCCTTCTGGACCTACGGCCGCTCCCAGAAGGTGCAGAACCTGAGGCGTGATCCCCGCATCTCCTGCATGGTCGAAGACGGCAACCCCGGTGACTACGGCAGCCTCAGGGGGGTCTCGGTGAAGGGCACCGCCGAGGTGGTGGAGGACCGGGAGGTCGTGCTCCAGCTGGGACAGGACATCGCCTCCCGCTACTTCGGCGGCCTGGACGAGGCCGCCCGGGCGGGCGTGGCCCAGACCGGCGCCAAGCGGGTGGCGGTGATCGTCACGGCCGATCGGATCGTCTCCTGGGACCACCGCAAGCTGTCCCCGGCCGGTTGAGCAAGTGGACGGCGGGGACCGGTCCGGCCACGAGGAGCAGAACGAGCAGGAGGACCCCGAGGAGGACATCCGGCCTCTGTCCGTCGACCACGTAGACGGGGCTCTGCTGATCTCCTTCGGGGCGGTCCACCTGGGCCGGGAGGCCCTGGCCGTCGACCAGTTCACCGAGCTGTCCCGCTACCTGGGCCGGGTCGGGGGACGTGGTCGGGTTCTTCCTGCTCGAGGGCAAACGGAGCCGCCTCGACGTACTGCGCCGGGAGGAGGACTTCATCCGCCACGTCCTGGAGGCAGGGGCGGCCACCGCCAACGTCCGGGTCCAGACCCTCATCGCCGGCTCGGAGGCCGGCCGCTTGGTCAATCTCTACCGGGAGGTCGGGCAGGATCTGGGCCTCATCCCGCCTCCCGGGGAGGCGAAGCAGGTGGATGACCGCGCACGTGGATGACCGCGCACGTGGATGACCGACGCCGGTGGACGACCGGAGCCTGCTGGATGGGTCACTGACCCGGAGGCGTGGCCCCTCCCGGGTAGTGGAACTCGAGACCGTCGCTTCGCAGGCGCTCGAGCACCCGCCCCCGGACCGCCCGGGTCAGCTCCTCGACCTGGCTGGGGATGACCCGCACGGCGAGGCGGATGGTGACGGCGTCGGGGGCGACGTCCTGGACCCCCAGCAGCTCCGGAGGGTCG
>VAXP01000130.1:0-14733 GCA_005884125.1 Actinomycetota bacterium
CCACCACCCTGTCCGGGCGAGGAGAGGGCGATTTGCCCCATTCGTGGAGAAGCCACAAATGCCCGGTTGTCCGGGGCGGCATGCCCCCTGAGATGCTTCCAGCCCCCATGTCCGGGAGCGCCGGCCGGGCTGGGTGCGGCTATGGCCGGATTAACCCTCTTTGGGAGAGTGCCGATACGTCGTAGATGCAAGGCCGCGGCCCGGAAGCCGGAAACGATGGAGAGTCCTTGGGGCTCCTCCTGCATGAGCTGCTCCCCAGCCTCAAGGAGGCGGATGTCGATCCCGCTCCGGAAGGGCGTGGTGCCGGACCGGTGGCAGAGGGACGGAGTGAGCCGGCCACGGCGCTACCCGGTGCACCCGCGTGCACGCACTGCGGCGCCCGGCTGACGGAGTCGATCGCGTGGTGTCCCCGGTGCCTCGAATCCGCGTCCGCAGAGGTAGGCCCCTCCACCTCCTCCCCTGTAGCCCACCGGGCACCGTCACCCCTCCCCGGGGTCGAGGTCCCCTCGAGCGGCCGATCTGCGGGCCAAGCCGGCCCGGCCGGCCCGGCCGTGAGGCTGGCGCTGGGGGTGATCCTCCTCAACATCGTCGTCCAGGTCGCCACCTACGCCCTCGCCCGCTCGGGGAACGTCGAACCGAGCACGGCCATCTCCATAGGGCTGTGGGTGGGTGTGGCGTTCTACGGTCTCGTCTTCCTGGTCACCATTCGCGGCGGGGCGGCGGCCCAGGTGCGCCCGCTCTGGACCATCGGCGACCCCAGGACGAGCCTCCGGAGAGGCCTGGCCGTCGGAGGTGGCGCGTCGCTCTTCCTGGTCGGTCTGCAGAGCCTGGCCCTGCACCACCTTGCCGGCGATGCTGCCGTCACCCTGGTCGTGTCCGAGGGGTCGATGGGTCGCGTCCTGGCCGCGGTAACCCTCTTCGTCCTGATCGGCCCGGTGATCGAAGAGCTCGTCTTCCGCGCCGTCGTGGCCGAGTCGCTGCGAAACCGAGGCATCGGTGGAGCCGTGCTGGCCTCGTCGTTCCTATTCGCGTTGGCCCACCTGCGTCCGGCCAGCATCGTGTACTACACGCTCATCGGCGCCGTCCTGGGCCGCCTCTACTTCCGATACGGCCTCAAGAGCTCGATCGGCGCCCACGCCGCGTTCAACGGCTGTCTGGTCGCAGTCGCCGTCATCAGTGTCCTCGGGCCGGCAAAGACCTACACCATCGACGGTGCGACCCTGCAACTGCCTGCGAACTGGAAGAAGGTCAGCGCGGCACAGACGGGTCCTGTCCAGCTAGCTTTGAGGGGCCCGTCCGGGTCGGAGCTCATCGTCCTCGACCGGTCGGTGCCCACGGGCAGCACCTTCAGCCCCGACTCTGTCGTCGCCGCCGCCCAGCAGCACCTGCTTCCGGTCCCACCAGGAGCCTCCATCGACAGGGTCCAAACCGTCACCTACCCCGCAGGCTCCGCCGTGGTCGTCACCCTGACAGAGAACGGTCATGCCGGAAGGGTCGTGACCATGGTCGAGCACGACCGTGCTTGGACATTCGTGCTGGCGACAGCGGGGAGTTCGCGAGCCAGCTCCGAGTTCGACCACATGATGCAGACGCTACGGTTCTCCTGAGGCTGCCTCGCCTGCGGGCGGAATGACCCGGCCGACGGTCAGCAGACCCACGAACGAGGCCGTCAGGTTGGGCCAGCCCAGCCGGCGGAGGCGGGCTTGCACTCTGGCCAGGAACTCCGCCCTCGCTTCTCCGCCAAGCTGTCGGGTCACCGACTGCGTCCCCAGGTTGGCCAGGTAGTCCCCGGCGCTGTACTCCTTGGCGAAGGGATGGCGGAGGGCGGCAACCTCGTCGAAATGGTCGCGAGCCTCTGGGGGAAGGTGGTTCGGGCCGATGGCCTCGGGCGGCGGAGGCGGGTCCCCTTCGACGCCTACGGCCCGGTAGTCCTCCTGAACGTCGCGCCAGAAGGGCTGCGCCTCAGCCGGACGCGCCCACTCGCATCGGGCCACGGCCAGCACGCCACCGGACCTCAACACCCGAGCGGGCTTGGCGTATCGCAGCTGAGGGTCGACCCAGTGCAGCGAGTTGAAGGCCACGACGGCGTCGAAGGTGGCACCGAGGGGCTCCCAATCCTCGAAGGCACCTGTGACCACCGTGACCGATTCGAAGCGGGCCAGTTTCGTTCGGGCCACCGCGGCCAGTTCCGGGCCCAACTCGATCGCGGTGACGGCCAAGCCCCGCCGGGCGAGCGGCAGGGTGGCCTGTCCCGTGCCCGCGCCGACCTCCACCACCCGCTTCCCGGTGACCAGGTGGTCCAGCCGCACCAGGTCGTCGAAGAGCTCCTCCGGGCACACCGGCCTGGTCCGGTCGAAGGCCACGGGGTCGTAGTCGAAGCCTGTTCGGAGCCGATGACGCTCGGAATCGGGCCCAAACACCGAGCCATCATGGCCCAGCCCCTGGCGCAACCAGGAGGCTTGGCCACCGTCGGAACCCTGAGCGGGACCGGCTCAGGCCCGAGTTGGGACAGGACCCGACCGGGACAGCCCGGGATCCCGCCCGTGGGTGAGGTGGCGCGTGAGGGCTGAGGCATCGAACGCTCCGGACACGAGGAACACGTCGTGGGCGACCCCGGCGCTGGTGGAGGCGTCGAGCGACTCGATGGTGACGCCGTGGCCCGCGAACCAGTCGCTGACGGCCCAGAGCAGGCCGAGGTGATCGGATGCTGTCAGCCTGACGAGGCTGCGATCGGTTCCTGCGCCGTAGACGGTGACCATTGCCTGCACCGGCTCCAGTCGCTGAGGCCTCGCCCCGTGGGAGCGGCCCACGTCGCGGAGATCTGCTCCGAGCCCGTCCCAGTCCTCGGACGAGAATCCCGCCGCTCCGTGCACGGTCAGGGCGTGGAGGGCCATGCCCCGCTTCACCCAGGTGGCGGCCGACGCCTCTGCGATGGACATGCCGTGGGCCGTGATGGCCGCGGCGGTGTCGGCCAGCAGGCCCAGGCGGTCGGGAGCCACGACCGTGAGCCGCATGGCGGCCGAACCGACCACCGGCCGGGCGACCGCCCGCAGCTCTCCCGGTCCGAGCTTGGGGTGACACAGGGCCAGGTCACCGGCGAGCACCGGGGCGGGTGCGCTCATGAGCCACAGAGGGGGTGCCTGTCCCAGAAGGGAGCGGGCCGTGGCCGCCGGGATCCTCGTGCCCCGAAGGGCGCTGGCCACCGCTATGACCCGGGTCGCGGCGCCTCTCGCCTGGTGGTCTGCGGCGCGGACCTCGAGAACGTTGGCCAGCACGTCGTCGAAGGTGTCCGGGTGTGAGAGCAGCCAGGAGTGGCGGCCGCTGAGGATCTGTCCGTCGGTCCCGATGGCTCGGCACAGGGCGGCGAAGGCGGATTGGGGGATGACGGTGTCGTCGTCGGTCGTGAGCACGAGCACGGGAAGGTCGCGGCGCCGGAGCTCCGCCAGCTCGGCTCTGAGGTCGGCGGTCCGAGCCAACGCCCCCACCCGGATGAGACCGAGCGGGTTGTGGACGATGTTGTCGACGACGTCGTGACGCATGGCGAGGATCATCTCGACGCCTTCGCGGTTGGGGAGCACCTCTCGCACGATCTGCATCCCCCACACCCAGATGGGGCGATCGGTGACACCACCCACCGAGTTCAGGAGCACGAGGTAGCCGACCCGCTCGGGATGGTCGTGGGCGAGCTTGGTGGCGACACCCCCTCCGAAGGAGTGACCGATGACGAGGGCGGGCTCCTCGATCCCGACCACGCTCAGGAAGCTGTCGACCCAGTCGGCGTAGCCGGCGATCGACATGGCCTCCCGAGGCAGCTCGGCCGTGCCACCGAGCCCGGGCAGGGCCGGCGCGAAGACGCGGCATCCCCGTCGCGTCAGGCGGCGGATGGCACGCCGGTAGGCCCGGCTCCCGAGGGCCCAGCCATGGAGGAAGACGACCGGGGGTCCCGCCCCTCCCACGCCATAGCTTGCGGTGCGGCCGTCGACATCTATCCGGTGCCAGGTCAGGGAATCGTCCACGACCGCGTACCCGTGAGGCTAAGGCGCACCACGCACCTTCTCTAACCGGCCGTTGTTTCCGTGGCGTTTCAGGTCGGCGACGTTCACGCGGCCTTCACACAGCCGAAAGAAGTCCGCCCGGTGACCGGGAACGACGCTGACACGCAAAACCACGTGGGGCGACACGTCGCGCACCGGCTGGACAGCCCACTGGGCGCCGAACCTTTCGGTTAGCGTCGCGTCCCGTGCGCTTCGGGATCATCTTTGCCAACGTGGGCCGGGCGGTCACCCCCGACGGGGCGGAGGCGCTGGCGCGGATCGCCGAGGAGAACGGCTTCGAGTCGCTGTGGACCGTCGAGCACGTGGTGGTGCCCGCCGACTACAAGTCGCCCTACCCGTACTCGCCCACGGGCAGGATGCCGGGGCCGGAGGAGAGCCCGATACCCGACCCCCTCATCTGGTTGACCTGGGTGGCGGCCGCGACCCGCACCATCCGACTGGCCACGGGGGTCCTGATCCTTCCCCAGCGCACACCGGCGGTGCTGGCCAAGGAGGTGGCCACCCTGGACCTGCTGTCGGGCGGCCGGGTCACCCTGGGCGTGGGCGTGGGCTGGCTGGAAGAGGAGTTCAGGGCACTGGGGGTTCCCTTCGAGCACCGGGGCTCGAGGACGGACGAGTACATCGAGGCGCTGCGCGTCCTCTGGAGCGACGCCGAGCCCACCTACCACGGGCGCTTCGTCGACTTCGAGCGGGCCAAGAGCTATCCGAAGCCGGTGCAGCCCGGGGGAGTCCCGATCGCCGTCGGCGGCCACACCCCGGCGGCGGCGCGCCGGGCCGGCCGGCTGGGCGACGAGTTCTTCCCCGGCGTGGCCGGCGGCGAACAGCTTCCGGCTCTCATCGAGGTCATGCGTGCCGCGGCCGTCGATGCCGGGCGTGACCCGGACGCCATCGGTGTAACCGCGGGCGGCGCCATGGACGTCGACGGGGTCAAGCGTCTGGCCGAGCTGGGCGTGAACCGCGTCGTCGTCCCCAACCTGGGTGGCGATCCGGAGGGGTGGAAGTCGACCCTGGGCGCCTTCAACGAGAACGTGATCTCCAAGCTCGGGTGACCCGGTCGCCGGGTGTTTGCCGCCCCCGGACCACGATGGCAGTCTGTTTGGCGCGACCGGGCGGAGAGAACGAGGGGTCATGCGGGTCTCTCTAGCTCCACGAAGACGTCCGAACGCCCTCGAGCAGCTCGTCGGTCGTCGCCGCGCCCGAGCCCTCCGACGCCGGCTGGGATGGTTCGCGCTGGGAGCCGGCGTCGTGCTGCTGAGGCCGAGAGTCAGATGGGCGCGCCTGGCCATGTCCGCCGCGCTGGGCCTCGCCGTCCTGGTGGCCGTGGGTCTCCGCGCCGGTTGACACACCGGCCGGCGCCGACCGGCGCCGGCGGCCGGCGCAGATCAGCGTTCAGGACGCCGGCCGCGGGGCCGGCGGGCGGCCCGGTAGGGCCCCGTCAGCAGACGGTTGGGCGCCTCGGCGAGGTAGGGCCCCAGGCCCATGTGCTCGTAACACACGAGCTGGTCGGGGACGAGCACCTCCAGGACCCGCAGGGGCCAAGGCGAAGGGAGCCAGCGGTACATCTCATGCCAGCCGGCGAACACGTCGCCCTGGAGGTGGGCCTGGTGCACGGCCACCAGGGGGAACTCGAGGCCCATGACCCTGGCTGCCGTGTAGGGCCGCAGGGTGGTCCCCTCCCGGACCTGCTGCCCCAGGCCGTTAAGCGCCGCGGCGACCGTCCCCAGCTTGATGTTGCCGATCATCAGCTCGGGATGGCCGAAGCGTTCGGTCAACCCGATGGTGTAGGCATAGCTCAGGCTGCCGTAGCCGGCCTCGACGCATTGAATGGCCCAGCCGTAGGTGGCGATCGTGTCGGCCATGCCTTCGAGGACCTCCGCCCTGCTCTTTCCATCGCACATTTCGCACATGGCCGCATCATGCGACGGCGGTGTGACATGACCAGGAAGTGGTAGGAGGGAGGCCAACGGCGCCCGCGCCCGGTTGTGGTCAGGGCGGATGCGGCTACTCAGTCGGGCAGCAGGGGGACAGAGAGGCCCTCGTCCTGCCCCAGCAGCACCGCCCTGGTGACGGCGGCCGAGCCGAAGCGGCCACGCACCTCGTCCAGGGCGAGGTCCAGCGGGTCGCCGCCACGCTCGAAGGGCAGGGCCAGCTGGACGGCGCCGGCGCCGTCGAGCTCGCTGACCGACACCCCGACCAGGGTCAGGCCCCCGCGCTGGATGAGGGCATCTGACGGTCGCAAGCACCGACTGCGTCTGGGCGGTCGCCTGCGGCAGCGTGTGCGCCCGGCTCGCGCGCGAGAAGTCGTCGTACCGCAGCCGGAGAACGACCGTGCGGCCCACGCGCCCAGCCGCCCGCATGCGGCGGGTGACCCGGTCGACCAGGGCGACCAGGGATGCGTCGACCGCCTCCGGCGGCCACGGTCCCCGGCCCAGCGCCCGCTGCGACCCGATCGAGCGCCGGCGGCGGCCGACCTGAACAGGCCGAGGGTCGTCGTTGCGGGCCAGGGCGTGCAGGTGACGCCCCGACGCCCGGCCCAGCATGGAGACCAGCACCGCCTCGGCCAGCGCCGCGGCCTCGCCCACCGTCGTGATGCCCCGAGCGTGGAGCTTGGCCGCCGTCACCCGCCCCACTCCCCACAGGCGCTCCACGGGGAGGGGGTGGAGAAAGGCGAGCTCGGCCTCCGGTGGGACGACCAGGAGCCCGTCGGGCTTGGCCGTGTAGCTGGCCACCTTGGCCAGGAACTTGGTCCTGGCCACACCCACGGTGATGGGCAGGCCGACCTGGTCGCGCACCTCATGCCGCAGGCGCAGGGCGATCTCGGCCGCGGTGCCCGAGACCCGCCGCAGCCCACCGACGTCGAGGAAGGCCTCGTCGATGGACAGGCCCTCCACCATGGGTGTCGTCGCCTCGAACACATCGAACACGGCCTTGCTGGCCGCGGCATAGGCCGACATTCGGGGCTCGACCACCACCGCCTGCGGGCACAGGGCGCGGGCCTGGCCTCCACCCATGGCCGTGCGCACGCCCAGGGCCCGGGCCTCGTAGCTGGCCGCCAGCACCACGCCGGCCCCGACGATGACGGGGCGACCCCGCAGGCTGGGGTCATCCCGCTGCTCGACCGAGGCGTAGAAGGCGTCCAGGTCGGCGTGGAGGATCGTGGCCCGGTCCGGCACCGAACACATGTTCCCATATGGAGAGGTGACGGTGGGGCAGGAATCGCTCCCGGCCCGCCGAAGTCATCATTCGGGCATTCCGGCAACCTCGGACAATGCGGAAGGGAGCAGCGAGCATGAGGGGCAGGGGCAAGGCAATGGTGGCCAGCGCCGTGGGCGTCGCCGCGGCATTGACGGCAACCGCCGGCGGTCCCGCGGCCAGGGCGGTCGGCCTGGCCGGCGCCGCCCCGGCCCGGGCCCACGTGCAGACGGTGTGCACCGTGGGGGTGGTGCGCTGCGCCTCCATGGTGCGCACCGACCTGACGGTTCCGGGGGCCCAGTCCTCTCACGGCGGGTACGGCCCCGTCGACCTGCTCAGCGCCTACAAGCTGCCGGCCAGCGGCGGCGCCGGGCGCACGGTGGCGATCGTCGATGCCTACGACGACCCCAACGCCGAGGCCGACCTGGCCGTCTACCGCTCCTACTACGGCCTCGCCCCCTGCACGACGGCCAACGGTTGCTTCCGCAAGGTCAACCAGAGCGGCCAGCAGGGGAGCTATCCCCGGGCCGACGCCCAGTGGTCGCAGGAGATCTCGCTCGACCTCGACATGGTCTCTGCCACCTGTGGCGACTGCCACATCCTGCTGGTCGAAGCCAACTCCGCCGACGAGGCCAGCACCCAGAACGACACCACCTCCGACCTGGGCGCGTCGGTCAACACCGCCGCGTCCCTGGGGGCGGTCGCCATCTCCAACAGCTACGGATCGGTGTGGGCGGGCGAGCCCGACGAGCGCAGCCTCGACCACTTCTACGACCACCCGGGAGTGGCGGTGACGGCCAGCGCCGGCGACTCCGGCTACGGGGTCAGCTACCCGGCCTCGTCCCCCTTCGTCACCGCCGTAGGCGGGACGGCGTTGGTGCAGGACACGACCCCGCGGGGCTGGAGCGAGACGGTCTGGGGCAGCGGACCGTTCTCCCAGGTGCCCCAGATCGGTGGGGGGACGGGGAGCGGATGCTCGTCCTTCGAGCCCAAGCCCGCCTGGCAGCTGGACTCCGGTTGCGCCCAACGCACGGTGACCGACGTGGCCGCGGTGGCCGACCCCAACACCGGCGTTGCCGCCTACGACAGCTACGGCGGGTTCGGATGGCTGGTCTTCGGGGGCACGAGCGTGTCGTCGCCCATCGTGGCCAGCGTGTTCGCCCTGGCCGGCCACGCCGGGGGCGCGACCGACCCCCGCCCCCTCCCGTACCAGCACCCGACCGCCCTCTTCGACGTCACCAGCGGATCGGACGCCTCGGTGCCGGCCAGCTGCGGCCCGGCCTACCTGTGCAACGGCGAGCCCGGCTACGACGGGCCCACCGGCCTGGGCACGCCGAACGGCATCGGCGCCTTCTGATCGGCGGCTGACGGCGGCGAGGCGGGACCGGTCGGGCCCCGACGCCGCTCAGCCCACGCCGGTCAGCGACGGCCGAGCACGGCCAGGAGGCGTGTCTGGGCGTCGGCGTCGGCAGGCACGGGGAGATCGGTGCCGAACATGCCGCTGGCCCGCAGCATGTCCAGCTGGGGTTCGATCACGTTCCAGCAGGCCTCGACCAGACCGGGGTCGAGGCGCCGGTCCTGGCCGGTGGCCGCGGCCAGGTCCCAGCCGTGGATCAGCACGTCGATGAAGCGGTGACCCGCGTACACCGCCCCGGGGACGGGTCCGTAGGAGACGGCGCAGGGGGCGTCGAGGGCGCCCGGAGCCTCGAAGGCCGATGCGGCCACCTCGGCCGACTCGTCGTAGGCCTTCAGCGGGTTCGCCCCCAGCTGGTCTCCGTCGAGCTCGGAGCCGACGTCGGCGATGGTGCGGCCCCGGGCCAGCTCGGCCACCCACAGGTTGCCCGACACGACGTGGTTGAGCAGGGTGCGGACGTCCCACCCCTCGCACGGCGTGGGCTCCGTCCCCTGGTCGGCGCCGATGCCGGCCACCACCGCGCGGGTGGCGTCCAGTGCCTGGCGATGGTGCGCTGCGATGTCGGTCATGCCGTCCCCCTGTCCCTGGTCTCCTGGTCCTTCTTCAGCCCTTCACGTAGGAGAGCTTCTCGGCCACCTTGCCGTCCGTCACCCGGATGACGTCGACGCCGCGCACGTGGCCGCTGCTCCAGCTGTACCGCCAGAGCTGGACCACGCGGTCACCGGCGGCGAAGGTGTCTTCGGGGTCGAAGCGGCTCGTGGGATCGTCGAAGATCGGCTGCCACGCCTTGCGGATGGCGTCGATGCCGACGTGGCGGGACCCGTCGGGAGCAGGGCCGGTGGAGTCGAACACGCAGCCCTCGGCCAGCATGCCCAGGGCTGCGTCGAGGTCGTGGTCGGCCCACGCCGCGCCGAAGGCCTCGACGACCTCGGTCGGGGTCATCGGCCCTGGCCCCGGCGTCGCGGCACCGTGGATTGCGGCATTTGCGGCTCCTCGCCCGGTGTGAAGCCCGTGCCCGTCGACCCCAGACAACCACGGCCTGGGCAAGTGGGCAACGGGTCCACCGCGGGGACGGGCCGACCGGCGGTCCTACCATGGCCGCGGTAGCCGGCCGGGGAAGCGGTCCGAGAGGGGCAGCGTTGGCGATCAGCACGGTGGCGGACATCATCCGGGCCCATGGCGTGGAGCGAGGGACGGCTCCCGCCATCGACTTCGAGGGCGACACCATCAGCTTCGGTGAGCTGCATCGTCGCTCGAGCCAGGTGGCCCGCGGGCTGGAGGCCGCGGGCGTGGGTGCCCAGGACCACGTGGCCTTCATCGACAAGAACGGCCCTGCCTACTTCGAGGTGCTGTTCGGGGCGGCCAAGATCAACGCCGTCACCGTGGGGGTGAACTGGAGGCTGGCCCCGGCGGAGATGGCCTACATAGTCAACGACGCCCGGGCCAAGGCCGTGGTGGTCGGACCCGAGTTCGTCCCCCACCTGGAGAAGATCGAGGCCGATCTGGAGACGGTGGTGGTCATCCTCGTCCTCGGCGATCACCCCAGGTACACGCGGTACGAGACGTGGCGGGAGGCGCAGCCCGACCGGGATCCGGGCGCGGCCTCGGCTCCCGACGACGTCGCCCTGCAGCTCTACACGTCGGGGACGACGGGGTTGCCCAAGGGGGCCATGATCACCAACGAGAACTTCTTCGGTCTGCTGGACAGGATCGGCGGGCCCTGGAGGTTCGGCAGCGACTCGGTGAACCTCTGCGCCATGCCCATGTTCCACATTGCCGGGTCGGGGTGGTCGCTGGTCGGGATGTTCCACGGCTGCCTCTCCGTCGTGATGCGCGACGTCGACCCGGCCCGCATCCTGGAGCTCATCGCCAGCCGTCGCGTCACCAACGCGCTGCTGGTGCCCGCGGTGATCCAGTTCCTCCTGGCCACCCCGGGCGTGGAGGAGACCGACTACTCGAGCCTGCACACCGTGGTCTACGGCGCCTCGCCCATCACCGACACCGTGCTGGCCCAGGCCATGCGCACCTTCGGGTGCGACTTCATACAGGTCTACGGGCTGACGGAGACGACAGGTGCGATCGTCCAGCTCGAAGCCTGGGACCACGACCAGGAGACCCGCCCCCACCTGCTCCGGTCCTGCGGCAAGCCCTATCCGTGGGTCGAGCTGCGCGTCGTCGATCCGGAGGGCCGGGACTGCGAGCCGGGGGTGGTCGGCGAGCTCTGGGTCCGCAGCCGCCAGAACATGAAGGGGTACTGGAACCAGGCCGCGGAGACGGCCAAGACCATCACCCCTGACGGCTGGCTGCGCACGGGCGACGCCGGCTATGTCGACTCCGACGGCTACGTCTTCCTGCACGACCGCGTCAAGGACATGATCGTCTCCGGGGGGGAGAACATCTATCCGGCCGAGGTCGAGAACGCCCTCATGCGCCACCCCGAGATCGCCGACGTGGCCGTCATCGGCGTACCCGACGAGAGGTGGGGCGAGACTGTCAAGGCCGTGGTGGTCCTCGGGCCGGAGTCGGCGCTGTCAGAGACCGAGATCATCGCCTTCGCCCGCGAGCACCTGGGACGCTTCAAGTGCCCCACGTCCATCGACTTCGCGGCGACGCTTCCCCGCAACCCGTCGGGCAAGCTCCTCAAGCGGGAGCTGCGCGAGCCCTACTGGGCCGGCCGGGAGCGCCTCATCGGCTGATTCCCGGGCGCCTCAGGTCGACGGCGGGGCCAGGATCTCGTTGCAGAGCCGGACACACTCCTCGCAGATCATCACGCCGGGCCCGGCGACGGTGCGCAGCTCGGGGCCCCGGCGCTTCCCGCAGAACGAGCAGGAGAGGCTCTCGACCTTGCCCCGGCGCCGGCGTCTTCGCGATCCCCCGACGTAGCACTCGAGCTCCCGCTTGAGGGCACCCGTGTCCAGGCCCACGTGCCCCAGGACCCGGCGGGCCCTGGAGCCGGGGTCCAAGGAGATGGCGGCCAGCAGGTGCTCGGTGCCGACGCAGTCGGACCCCGCTCGGCGCGACAGGGCGCCGGCGCGGCGCAGGGCCTCCAGGGCCTCGAGCGAGCTGGGCGGCGGCTGACCGCTCGGCGTGCCGGAGTGTCCGCTACCGGGTCGTCCGCCTCCCGGGAACATCTCCCGGGCGGCAGCCCGCACCGCGCCGGCGCTGAGGCCGAGGTTTTCCAGCACGGCCGCGGCCACGCCCTCGTGGAACAGGCCGACGAGCTGGTGGTGGGTGCCGACCTCCGCGGCCTGCTCGTCTGCCGCCTCCCGCTCGGCCGCGGCCAGGCAGGCCCGCAGCCGGGGCCGGAGCTCGGCCCCGCCCATCTCAAGCGATGGGGACGGCACGGCGAAGCGCTGGCGGGCGGCCTGCTTGGTGACGCCCAGGCGCTGGCCGACCTCGGTCCAGGAGCAGCCGTCGCTGCGGGCCTCGGCCACGAAGTAGCCGATGAGCTCGTCGGCGCCGGCGGTCAGCTCCTCGGCCAGGGCGAGGGCGGCCTCCACCCGCGGCAGGGGGCCGGCGGGGGCCTGGAGCCTGACCGCCTCGACCAGCTCCGCCACCCGCACCGGCCGCACCCCGACAAGTTAAGGTTGCCGAAGGGCAGCGTCAAGACAAAGTTGTCGAGGGTGGGGGGCAGGGGGCACGGCGCTTGAAGGGCCAGACGCGCCGCTACCCTCGCCGCCGTGCCCGACCACGTCGCTTCCGTGGCGGGCAGATGACGGGCGCGCCGGACCTGTCCCGCCGGCGCTTCTTGGGCGTCGGGGGTGCCGCGGCCCTGTGGGCCATGGGGGCCTGCTCGGGCGCTCACCCCAAGCGGGGTGCGAGGTCCGCCCTCTCGACGACGACCACCCGACCGCTCACTCCCGGCGAGCGGCCCGACCCGTCCGCGGCCGAGGGCGCCGACCGGCTCCCCCAGGTCGACCACGTGATCGTGCTCATGATGGAGAACCACTCCTACGACGGCTATCTGGGGATGCTCGGGCGGGGAGACGGCTTCACCCGGGGCCCCGACGGCACACCGACCAACGCCAACCCCGACGGCGCCGGGAACCCCCTTCGTGCCTTCCACATGGCCAACACCTGCCAGCTGCCGCGGCAGCCGAGCCAGGCTTGGAACGCCACCCACGCCCAGTGGGACCAGGGGGCCATGGACGGGTTCGTGCGCAGCGCCTCGGGGCCCGTGGCCATGGGCTACTGGACCGGCCACGACCTGCCCTTCTACTACGGGCTGGCGTCCACCTTCCCCCTGTGTGACCGCTGGTTCGCCTCCTGCATGGCCCAGACCTACCCCAACCGCCGCTTCCTGCTGGCGGCTTCGGCCCGGGGCGAGATCCGCAACGACCTGTCGGCCATCAACCAGCCTCTCCCGCCCCGGGGGACGGTCATGGACGCGCTCAACCGCCACGGCATCCCGTGGAGGAACTACTACTCGACCCTGCCCACCACCGGACTGTTCCTGCCCGTGCTCCAGGCCAACGGCGACAAGGTGGTGAAGATCGATCAGTTCTTCAGCGACGCAGCCGCGGGCAGGCTCCCGGCCCTGGCCATCGTCGACCCAGACTTCTCCCGCGGAAGCGAGGAGAACAGCCAGGACATCAGC
This sequence comes from Actinomycetota bacterium, assembly GCA_005884125.1. Taxonomy (GTDB): domain Bacteria; phylum Actinomycetota; class Acidimicrobiia; order Acidimicrobiales; family AC-35; genus AC-35. The sequence continues at coordinate 13,259 of VAXP01000130.1, forward strand.
GTGGGGGAGGCCTTCGCGGCCAAGGTGATCAGGGCGGCCATGGCCTCACCGGCCTGGCCCAAGACGGTGCTCGTCTGGTGCTACGACGAGCACGGCGGCTACTACGACCACGTCCCGCCGCCGCCGGTCGCTCCCCCCGACGACGTCCCGCCCAAGCTGCTGCCCGGAGACGTGCCCGGCGCCTACGACCGCTACGGGTTCCGCGTGCCCGCGGTGGTCGTCTCGCCCTGGGCCAGGAAGGGCTACGTCTCCAGCGTGGTGCGGGACCACACCTCGATCCTGAAGCTGGTTGAGACCAAGTTCAACCTCCCCGCGCTCACGGCCAGGGACGGAGGCGCCGACGACCTGCTCGACTGTCTCGATCTGGGCGGCACGCCTCCGTTCCTCACCCCGCCCGCGCTGCCCGAGCCCCTCAACCGGGCCGGTGCCCCCCTGTGCACGGCCGCCGGCCCCGTCCCCAACCGGGGCGCCTGAGGACGGCTGCCGTCCCGGTTCAGGCCGCGGGGGACACCCACTCCGTCTGGGGGCCGCAGAGCTGGGCGGCCATGCCGTCCTCGACGGCGCGCTCGAGGACGTGGGCCAGGCCCTCGGCCGCCTCCACGGCCAGGGCGAAGTAGCGGCGCTGCCTGCGTCCGTCGGTCATGGGGACGGTCCTGCCCCGGGGGCGGATGCCGATCTCGCAGCGGGCGGCCGACCAGGGCGCCACCTCGACCTCGACGGGGATGGCGCCCCTACCCCGGGTGTCGTGCAGCCGGGCCGGGGCCCGGCGCAGGGGCCACGTCGCGCCGCGCTGGTCGCCATGTGGGCGGGCGAGGAGGCGCAGGCGGGTGGAGGCGGTCTCGACCAGCCAGGGCAGGCCGGCTTCCGCGGGCGACGTCCGCTCGACGCGGCCGTCGAAGGCGGCCTGGGCCGTGAGCGGCGGCAGCTCGAGGGGCCGGGCCACGTAGAGGGTGGTGACGGAGGGCGGGGCCCATGCATCGGCGTAGTAGGTCATGGCCCCGTCGTACCGCTCCAGTGTTGCGTCGGGGCGACGCCGCGGTTACCCGGCGGAGAACTCGCGCCGCCTGGGGCGTGACATGGGCCACACGCACCTCACACGTGGGGCAGCACCTCGGCACCGAGGAGGCGGATGTGGTCGAGGTCGTCGAGGTCGAGGACCTGTAGGTAGATCCTCCCTGCCCCCGCTTCGGCCCAGCCCTTCAACCGGTCCACCACCTGGGCGGGTGTGCCAGCCACGTCGATGCGCTCGGGGTCCCTGCCGATGCGCGCCGCCCGCCGGCCCACCTCGGCCCCGTCCTTGCCGCAGCACACGGTGAGGGCGGCCGAGTACACCAGGTCGTCGGGTGACCGTCCCTCCTCCTCGCACGCCCGGCGCACCCGCCCGTAGCTGTCGGCCGCGGCGCTGAGGGGATGGAAGGGCAGGTTGAACTCGGCCGCGTGGCGGGCGGCCAGCGCCGGGGTGCGCCTGGCCCCCG
>VAXP01000130.1:14775-34128 GCA_005884125.1 Actinomycetota bacterium
TTGAAGCTGAAGCGCTCGCCCACGGGCGTCGCCCACATGCCCCGGAGGATCTGGAGCTGCTCGTCCAGGCGCTCGAGGCGCTGGCCCAGGGGCGGGAAGGGAATGGCGTGGGCCAGGTGCTCGCCGTCGAACCACCCCGCCCCCAGACCCAGCTCCACCCGCCCGGCGCTCATGGCGTCGACCTGGGCCACGGCGATGGCGAGCATGCCCGGGAAGCGGAAGGTCATGGACGTCACCAGGGTCCCCAGCCGCACCCGCCGCGTCTCCCGGGCCAGCGCCCCCAGGGTCACCCACGAGTCGGTGGGTCCGGGGAGACCGTCGCCCGCGAAGGCCATCAGGTGGTCGGAGCGGAAGAAGGCGTCGAAGCCGCACTCCTCGGTGGCCTGGGCCGCGGCCAGCTGGTCCTCGAAGGAGGCGCCCTGCTGAGGCTCGATGAAGATGCGCAGGTCCATGCGCGGGAACCCTAGTCACGGGACGCCGCTCCACCATTGGGCCGGGGCGCCCCCGGCGCATAGGCACGGCCCCGGCCGGGTAGGCATGGGCGCTGATGCCGCAGCGGGGCCAGAGGCGAGGCCAGGAGGCTCTGGAGATCGAGGTCGTGGTCGAGATACCCAAGGGCTCCCGGAACAAGTACGAGGTGCACCACGACACGGGCGCCATCTGGCTCGACCGCATGCTCTTCACGGCCACCCTGTATCCGGCCGACTACGGCTTCGTCCCAAACACCCTGGCCGAGGACGGCGACCCCCTCGACGTGCTCGTGCTCCTGGACGAGCCGACCTTCCCGGCGTGCCACATCATGGTGCGACCGGTGGGTCTGTTCCGGATGGAGGACGAGAAGGGCGTCGACTCCAAGGTGCTGTGTGTCCCGGCCACCGACCCGCGCTGGAGCGAGGTCGTCGATCTGTCCGGGGTGCCCGAGCACCTGCTCAACGAGATCGCCCACTTCTTCGACGTCTACAAGCAGCTGGAGCCCAGCACCCACACCGACATCCAGGGCTGGCAGGACGCGGCCGCGGGCCGTGCCGAGGTGGTTCGGGCCCGGAAGGCCTACGAGGCCCGTCGCCCCGGTTGACGGCGCCGTGCTGCCGGGGAGTCGCGCCGCCGGGTTCGGGGAAAAACAGAGGTGGAAGCACCAGGAGGAGGACGAGATGAGCAAGCGGCGGGTCAAGGAGAAGACGGGCAAGGTGAAGGAGGGCCTGGGCTGGGCCACCGGGGACCGCCAGGTCGAGGCCGAGGGCCACCTCGAGCACCGCAAGGCCGAGGAGGGCGAAGAGGACGTTCGGTTGGACGAGCGCGAGGTGAAGGCGGAGGAGCGCAGGGTCCGCCGCAGCCACGGCGACATGGACTGAGCCCGGAGTGGCGGCGGACAGGAACCGAGCCGTGGCCGGGACCCCCGCAGGAGTCGGGGCCCAGGCGGGCGGCGGGGCTGCGTTCCTGCCCACCCGGCGCAGCCTGGCCTCACTCGCCTGGGCGGCCGCCGACTGCCGGGGCTGCGACCTGTGGGCCCACGCGACCCAGACCGTGTTCGGCGAGGGCGGGGCCCGGGCGAGGCTCATGCTCGTCGGCGAGCAGCCCGGCGACGCCGAGGACCGGGCCGGCCACCCCTTCGTCGGTCCCGCGGGACGGATCCTCGACCGGGCCCTGGCCCAGGCCGGGATCGACCGCGGTCGGGTCTACACGACCAATGCCGTCAAGCACTTCAGGTGGGAGGGGCGGGGCAAGCGCAGACTCCACAAGCGGCCGTCGGCAGCCCAGGTGTCCGCCTGCCGGCCGTGGCTCGACGCCGAGATCGACGTGGTGGGACCCTCGGCCATCGCGTGCCTGGGGGTGACGGCGGCCGCGGCCGTTCTGGGCCGGCCCGTCACCCTGTCCCGGGAGCGGGGTACCCCCGTCGCCGGGCCCGGCCTGCGCCCCACGGTGGTGACCATTCATCCCTCGGCCGTGCTGCGGACCAGAGATGATGCCGCCCGCCACGCTCAGCTGGACGGCCTCGTCCACGACCTGGGGACGGCTTGGGAGGCGGCCCGGACCTCCAGCTGATGAGGCCCAAGCCGAATGGCAGAGGTCGCGTCGCACGGCGCACGATGTGATCCGTGTACCACCGGAGCGCGTAGCCAGTGCCTCTGCTGCGAAGAGGGCAGGTCCTGACCAGTGGCGACGGCTCGCGCTGGTACGCCGTGGGCGACCCGCTGGGCCAGGGTGGCTTCGCCCAGGCCTTCTCGGGCTGGCTGATCGACCGCTCGGGAAGGAGGCGCCGGCGGGTCTGCATCAAGGTGACCGCCGACGCCACCTCGTGGCACGGCGAGAGCTACTTCGGCCAGCTCCTCCTGGGTGATCCCCGCGTCGTCGGCCTCATCGACTCCTTTCCCCACCAGTCACGGTTCATGTCCGAGGTGAGGACCCGGTACATCCTGGTGTTCGAGCTGGAGCGGGAGACGGTGAAGGCCTGGTTCACGCGGGGCGGCACGCCGTGGACGGAGAGCGGGGCCGAGCGCGAGCTCATGGGCCTGCTCCGGGTGCTGGGCAAGCTGCACGGGATGGGGGCGACCCACCGCGACATCACCCCCGACAACGTCTACGTGGCCCAGAGGCGACGGCTGAAGCTCGGCGACTTCGGCATCGCCAAGCACGGGGTGGGGGGAGGGCCCATATGGGCCTCGGCCTTCGCCCTGGAGTTCGTCCCCCCCAGCCTCCGCAGCTACCAGCGCAGCCGCTGGTACCCGAGTGACGACCTCTACCAGGTCGGGCTCCTGGTCGTGGCCCTGCTGCGGGGCGAGGTCGCCTCACGGGTCAGCGTCCGCCAGATCAAGCAGCTCGAGCTCCACCCCGACCTGGAGCACGTCCTCATCCGGGCGACGGGGCCCCGGCGCAACCGCTTCGACGACGCGGCCGAGATGCTCACGGCCATCAAGGAGCCATGGGGGGAGGTCCCCGTCCCCCGTTCCCTGGTCGGGCGCCGGGTCGCCTTCACGGGCGGGCTCCCGGTCGCCCGCCACGAGGCCCGGGCCCGGGTGGCCCAGGCCGGGGGTGTGTGGCAGGACGCGGTGAACGGACGCACCCAGGTGCTCGTCGTCGGTAGTCCGTCGCCCAACTATCTCCGGGGCCGGAGGGGCAGCAAGCTGACAGAGGCGGGGCGGCGCATCAAGAACGGACAGGCCATCGCCATCATCGGATGGGACGACTTCACCCGGCTGACCCGGCGCCGCCGGCGTCGGGGCTGAGAGGGCCGGCGGAGGCGACGACCGTCCCCCTCACCTCACCGAGGGAGACGGGGCGTCCGGCAGGACCGGGGGAGGCGTATAGGCGTGGCCCCGTTCCTGCTGAGCTCGATGAGGGAACCCTGCTGGCCGGGGGCCGGGCCCGAGACCGTGCCCGAGGCGTAGAGGTCGCCGGTGCGCAGTGCGGCGCCGTTGACGGTCATGTGGGCCAGCTGCTGGGCCGGCGTCCAGTACATGGACGCGAACGGAGGGCGGGCCACCACGTCGCCGTTCAACGCCACCTCCAGGCTGAGGTCGAGCCCCCAGTCCTCTCCCGGCGCGAGGTAGGGAAGGGGCGGCGGGTCCTGACGGGGTGAGGGGACCCGGGCCGCCTCCAACGCCTCCAGGGGCAGTACCCACGCCGACACCGAGGTGGCGAACGACTTGCCCAGGAAGGGCCCCAGGGGCACGTACTCCCAGGCCTGGATGTCGCGGGCGCTCCAGTCGTTGACCAGCACCACGCCGAAGACGTGGTCCCGGAAGGCGGACACGGCCACGCCCCGTCCCGGCTCCGAGCCGACGCCCACCACGAAGCCCACCTCGGCCTCGATGTCCAGCCTGGTGGAGGGTCCCAACGACGGCCCCGCATCGCCGGCCTCCCGGCGCTGTCCCCGGGGCCGCACGACGGGGGTGCCCGAGACCACGACGGTGCCGGCCCGACCGTGGTAGGCGACGGGGAGGTGGCGCCAGTTCGGGGTCAGGGCCTCGGAGTCCGGGCGGAGCATCCGGCCCAGGTTCTGGGCGTGGTGGAGAGACGAGTAGAAGTCGACGTAGTCGGCCACCTCGACGGGCAGGTGGAGCCTGACGTCGGACAGGGCGATGAGATGGCGGGCCACCTCGTCCCTCCGGCTCCGGTGGCCCAGCAGGTCCTGGAGCAGGCCCCGGGTGGCCCGCCAGGCGTCAGGCCCGCGCGCCAGAAAGGGGTTCAAGGAGGCTCGCCCGAACACGGTGTCGTCCAGGAGGGGGGCCAGGTCGAGCACGTGCGCGCCCACGGCCACCCCGACCCGGGGCGCGCCTCCGGGGGCGGAGGAGAACACGCCGTAGGGGAGGCTCTCGGCCGGGAACGGGGATCCCGGGGGGACCTCGAGCCAGGTGTCGGCCATCGCCGCGCCGGGTTAGCACACGCAGCGCTCCTAAGCTGGCGGGGATGGAGCCGTTGCTGCCGGCCCAGGCGCGAGTCGTCGGCTGCCTTCTGGAGAAGGAGCTGACGACCCCCGACAACTACCCGTTGAGCATGAACAGCCTGCTGACGGCGTGCAACCAGACATCCAACCGCACACCCGTGGTCAGCTACGACGAGCCCACCGTGAGCAACGCCATCGAGAACCTCCGGGCCGAGGGCCTGGTGCGGGTCGTCTACAGCCGTTCGAACCGGGTCGACAAGTACCGCCACGTCCTCGACGAGGTGCTCGACATCGATGTCGCGGAGCGGGCCGTGCTGGCCGTCATGCTGCTACGCGGCCCCCAGACCACGGCCGAGCTGCGGGCCCGCACCGAGCGGCTGCACGCCTTCGGGGACGAGCGGGCCGTCGAGGCCGTGCTCGAGGCGCTGGCCCGGCGCCAGGAGCCCCTGGTGGTGCGGCTCGAGCGTCGTCCCGGGCAGAAGGAGCCCCGTTGGGCCCAGCTCATGTGCGGCGTGCCCGCGCCCGAGGACTACCAGCCCGCCGACGAGGAGCCCAGGGTCCCCAGGAGCGAACGGGTGTCGGCGCTGGAGAACCGGATCGAGGCTCTGGAGGAGGAGACGGCGCGCCTGCGGGCCGACCACGAGGCCCTGGACCAGAGGCTGCGGGCCGTCCTGGAGTGATGGCGCGCCCGTCGGAGCGGACGGGTCTCCGCGGTGGTCTCAGCGGCGCCGTGGCTTGCGGCGGGTTCGACCCCGGGGACGGCTCGGTGGACGCTTCGCCTTGGGCACCGCCGTGGCCCGGGCTCGGAGCGGCACAGGCGGCGGGAAAGGCCAGATCCCGTTGGTGACCCGCACGGCGTAGAAGCCGCTGTTCCCGTCGGAGTACCAGATCTCGCCTCGCTGGGGGACGAAGGTCGCGCCCGACATGGCGTAGTTGCTTCCCAGACCACCGGTCCTGCTGGGCTGCACGGGGGCGTTGAAGTAGGCGATCTCCCGGGGGTGGTAGGGGTCGCGGATGTCGAACAGGCGCAGGCCCGAGAGGATGAAGCTGCAGGCCACCACCCCGGGCTCGTTGCGGTTGGGAACGGCGCAGTAGTGGGCGGCGTAACCCTGCAGGCCGTTGGTGGCCCCGGGGTCGTTGGCCTGGTCCGACGCCCTGGCCTGGGGCGTGTTCACCTCCAGCCTTATGTTGGACACGACCTGGGGCTTGGTGTCGTCGGCGATGTCGATCACCCGCGCCGCGCCGACGGGGCTCTTGGGATCGGACCCGGCCACGCCGCGCGAGAACTCGTCCACCTCGACCAGGAAGGGGTGACCGTTGATCCTCACCGGGATGGGGACCTGGGGGATGCTGACGGTGTCCCACGTGAGCCGGCTGACGATCCTGACCTGGGGGTTGGGCTTGCGCTGCTGGACTTCGCTGACGTCGAGGATGGTCACGCCCGAGGGGTTCCCCAGGTCGGCGAAGTAGAGCCTGTTCCCGTCGTCGCTCACGTTCAGGCCGTGGACGATGAAGTCGGTGGTGGTCCAGAGGGGGAGCGGCCGGGTGGGATCGGTCAGGTCGACGGCGGTGAGGGTCTTGCCCCCGGTGGAGCTGACCCAGAAGGTGTTGCCGTCGGGGGAGAAGTTGCCCTCGTGGCCCAGGATCCCCGTGGGCACGCTCGCCTTCAGGGCCGGGTGCCGGCAGTCGGCGGCGAGGTCGTAGACGTCGACGAAGCCGGGGTTGAAGGTCGGGTAGCCCATGTCGGCGACGAGCAAGCCCCGCTTCTGGTTGAGGCTGAGCGACTCGTGGGGGGACTGCATGGCCGGCGTCACCAGGTTGTCCGTGCGCACGGGACGGGCGGGGTGGGTCATGTCGAGCACGTAGACGCCGGTGAGGTCCCCGCCCGCGGTCAGGGCGTTGCCCGGGAACAACAGGGTGCTGTCGAAGTAGGCGCACTCGTGGCCGGCCCCGTCGACGTAGCGCTGCACCTTGTAGCCCCCGGTCGTCCCGTAGTGTCCGAGCAGCTGGGTGTTGCAGGTGTAGCCCTTCGCCGCCCGCCCGCTCTTGACGTCGTCGGCGCTCACCCGGCCCTGCTGACCGGGAGCGCTCGACTCGGGGTTGGATCCCGGCCCGCAGGCGGCCCTGGGCACGGGCTGGTCGGAGACGGCGGGGCCTGCGGCACCGACGCCGGCGGGCTCGGCCGCCGCCACCAGCAGGAGGACCAGGGCGACAAGGGCGCATGTCCGGCGGGGGGAGCCGGTCAGCGCCGCCACCCCGCGTCCTACCAGTCGGCTCCCCAGCACGAGGGCATGATCCCCCGGGCGGGCCAGCGGGCGCAACGCAGGGACTGAGGGGCGATACTGGCCGCCGCGCCGACCGGCGCCCATGGCGGCGCGGCAGCGCGGTCCGCGACCCAGGGAGGTCAAGGTGAAGGTCCGGCGTGTCGTCACCGGTCACGAGGGGGACAAGGCGGTATTCGCCTCCGACCAGGAGGTCGAGCCGGTGACGCTGGCCCTGGCGCCCGGAGTCGAGTTCCACCGCCTGTGGGGCGGCGATCAGGTGCCGGCCTTCCCCGACGGCGGCGCGCCGCCCGGCCAGCCGACCTACTTCCCTCCCGTGGGCGGGTTCCGGTTCGGGTTCTTCACCCTGGCCCCCTCGGGCACGGGTCCGCCCGCCGACCTCGACGTGGGCGCGGCGCTGGCCGAGATGGAGGAGAAGCTCCCGGGCATGGCCGGGCACATGGAGCCGGCCGAGCCCGGGATGCACACCACCGACACCATCGACTTCGAGGTCGTGCTGTCGGGGGAGGTGGTGCTCGAGCTCGACGACGGCGCCGAGCGGGCGGTGAGGACAGGCGAGACCGTGGTGCAGAACGGCACCCGCCATCGCTGGCACAACCGGGGCCCGGAGCCGGCCGTCCTCGCCGTGTTCATGGTGGGCGCCCACCGCCGGGGCAGCACCTGACCGCGGTCGGCTACCGGGGAGCAGGCGCCCTCGTTCCCGCTTCCGGCCAAGAGAGCGCCAAAGATCGGGCAAGAACCGCGGCCACCGCGGCCGCGGGCTCAACCGGCGCGAGCCCCGAGCCGACGTCGAGCGGGAAGGGAGCCGCTGTCATGCTTGCCACCGCACCCCCCCGCCTGCGCCTCGGCGTCGGGCGCCGGACCAGGATCGTGGCCACCATCGGACCGGCCTCGTCTTCGCCCGAGCAGCTGGCCGCGCTGGTCGACGCGGGCATGGACGTGGCCCGGCTCGGCTTCGCCCACGGCTCCCCCGAGGACCACCTGGCCTGCGTGCGCCGGGTGCGCCATGCGGCCGAGAGGGCCGGTCGGGTGGTGGGCGTGCTGGCCGACCTGCCCGGGCCCAAGGTCCGAGCCGGCGCCTTCGTGCGGCCCGTGACCCTGGTCGAGGGCGGGGCCCTGCGCCTGGTCGCGGGAGATCTGCCCAGCCACGAGCGCACGGTGGCCGTCGACTACCCCGACCTGCTGGCCGACATCGAAGCGGGTGACCGCGTCGCCCTGGGCGACGGCGCCGTCGTCCTCCGGGTCGAGGAGATCAGGGCCGACTCGGCCATGACGGTGGTCGTCAACGGCGGTGCCCTGCAGGGCCGGCCGGGTGTCCATCTCCCCTCGGGCCGGCTGGGTGTCTCCGCTCCCACCGCCGCCGACCTCGTGCTGCTTGAGGGCTGCCTGGCCGCGGGGGTCGACATGGTCGCCATCTCCTTCGTGCGGCGGGGCTCCGACGTGGCCCGGCTGCGGGCCGCGGCCCAGGCCGTGGTGGGCGACGACGCCGACCTGCCCCTGCTGGTGGCCAAGATCGAGACCCCGGTGGCCATCGAGCACCTCGACGAGATCGTCGAGGAGGCCGACGCGGTCATGGTCGCCCGGGGCGACCTGGGCACGGAGTGTCCGCTGGAGGACGTGCCCCACCTCCAGAAGCGCATCGTGCGGGCCTGCATGCTGCGGGCCCGGCCCGTCATCACGGCCACCCAGATGCTGGAGTCGATGACCCACTCGGCCACGCCCACCAGGGCGGAGGCGTCGGACGTGGCCAACGCGGTGCTCGACGGCACCGACGCCGTCATGCTGTCGGGCGAGACCGCGGTCGGCCACGATCCGGCCGGCGCGGTGAGAACCATGGCCCGCATCGCCGAGCGGGCCGAGCGGGAGGCCGACGACCTGCACTGGGCCCACCTCCTCGACGAGCGGGCCGGCTCGGGCATCACCGAGGCCATCACCCACGCCGCCTGGCGGGCGGCCCGGGACACGGGCGCCACGGCCATCTTGTGCTGCACCTGGTCGGGCAACACGGTCCGGGCCCTGTCCCGCTTCCGGCCCACGGCCCACCTGGTGGGCCTGAGTCCCAACCCCTGCACCGTCCGACGCCTGGCCCTGTGCTGGGGAGCCGAGGCCATGGCCCTGGGCGAGCACACCTCGGCCGAGGCCATGGTCGACGCCGCCGTCGACGCCGCGCGCGACGCAGGCTACGTGGCCGCTGGAGACGTGGCCGTGGTCCTGGCCGGCGGGCCCCACCAACGCGACTCGGTCACCGACGTGCTGCGCCTGGTCCACGTCCACTGAAGGGTTCAGGGCCTCCCGCTGGCGCTGGAGCGGCGCTCCGCCGCCCGCATGGCGATGCGCCAGATGACCACGGCGAAGGCCAGCGACACCGCGGCCAGGCTCACGTGCACGATGACGAAGCCGGTGCTGTGGGTGCGGTCGCGCACGACGTTGCGGATGAAGACCCCCCAAACGAACACGGTCCATATGGCCGCGGCGCGCAGAAGGTTGGCGTCTCGGTTGGACATGGGCCGACGGTAGTTGAGGCCAGGACGACCCAGAGGTGTCAGCCCGAGTCGGGAGCCTTGCGGGCCCGGCTGGGCGCCACCCGGGGCAGCTCGCCCGGCATCTTGGGGTAGACGGGTGGCCATGGGGCGTCGGGGAGACCTATCTCCCGGTCCCTCTCGTGCAGGACGAGCAGGGGGTCCAGTGACTGGGGGTTGTCGGACAGGGGCGCCCACGGATCCCCCTGGGTCGCGACCCGGCCGGGGACGGTGGCGATGGTGAGCTCGTCGGGCTCGATGGCGTCGAGCTCCTCCCAGGCGAAGGGGGTCGAGACCTGGGCACCGGGGCGGGCCCGAGCCGACCAGGCGCCGAAGATCGTCTTGTGCGGTGCGTTCTGGTTGAAGTCGACGAACACCCGCCGGCCCCGCTCCTCCTTCCACCAGGCTGCGGTGAGGAGGTCGGGCCGGCGCCGCTCGAGCTCGCGGGCCACGGCCACCGCCGCGGCTCTCACGTCATAGGAGCTCCATCGGGGCTGGAGACGGACGTAGACGTGGATGCCCCGGTTGCCCGTCGTCTTGGGCATGCCGACCACGCCCACCTCGTCGAGAAGGGCGCGCACCTCATGGGCCGCCTCCCGGACCATGGGGAAGGTGACGCCCGGGGTCGGGTCGAGGTCTATGCGCAGCTCGTCGGCGTGCTCGGGGTCGGCCGCCTGGGCGGGCCAGACGTGAAAGCCCAGGCAGGCCAGGTTCACGGCCCACAGCACATGGGCCAGGTCGGCCGCGACCAGCGCCCTGGATGTGGTCCCGTTGGGCGTGCTCACGACCGTCGTCTCCAGCCATTCGGGCCGGTTGTCGGGAACCCTCTTCTGGAAGAAGGAGGAGCCCCCGGCGCCGTTGGGAAAGCGCTGCAGGAGCACGGGCCGCCCGCCCATCGCCGCCATCAGGGGTTCGGCCACGGCCTGGTAGAAGCGGACGAGATCGAGCTTGGTGTCGCCCCGCTCCGGGAAGAAGACCTTGTCGGCGTGGGTGATGAGGACCTCACGGCCCGCTGCCTGGACGGCGACCCCTTCCTCGGCCACTCACCCGACGGTAGCGCCGCCTCCTCCCGGGGGACCCACCCTCAGCGGCCGTAGGCGAGCTGGATGGCCACGACGGAGGACACCGCGGCCAGGCACAGGAGGTGGTCCCGGCAGATGGAGCGGGCCACCTGGCTGCGGCGCCCCGTCCCGTCGGCGCCCGTCCCCAGGCGCGCGGCCGCGGGGAAGGTGTGCACGGCCGCGAGCAGGACGGGCGACACGACCAGCGCCAGAGACGCCCAGGCGACCCAGGACGGGACGTCACCCCGGGCCAGCTGGAGGCAGACCGACGCGATGGTCGCCAGCATGGCCGCGCCGACGAGCCTGTTCATGGGCCGGGCCGACGTCGTGACCCGGCGGTAGTAGGCCGAGATCGATCCCAGCACGTCCTCGGGCAGGTCGCCGCCGCGGCCCAGCACCTGGACGTCGAACATCAGGTCGAACCAGAGCACGGCCAGGAGGAAGCCTGCCCCTCCCGTCACGAACGGCGTCACCGCAGCGAGTATGTCAGCACGCTCGGGGCCCGCCTCGGCCCCGGAGACGGGCGCCGACTACGGTGCACGCCCGCAGACCAGGGAGGCAGAGGGTGGAGTTCGGGCTGTTCATACAGGGCTACCTGCCCGGCCCCGACGCGCACGACCCCGACCGGGAACGTGAGATGTTCATGCGCGAGGTGGAGCTGATCGGGCTGGCCGACCGCACCAACTGGAAGTACGTGTGGTTCTCCGAGCACCACTGCCTGACGGAGTACAGCCACTGCTCCTCCAGCGAGGTGTTCATGGGCTACCTGGCCCACGCCACCGAGCGCATCCATCTGGGGTCGGGCATCTTCAACCTGAGCCCCCGGGTCAACCATCCCGTCCGCAACGCCGAGCGCGCCGCCATGCTCGACCAGCTCTCGGGTGGCCGGTTCGAGATGGGGACGGGACGGGGCGCGGGTTCGCACGAGGTGGCCACCTTCGGGATCCACGACACGTCCTCCACCAGGGCGGAGTGGGACGAGGTGGTGTGGGAGATCCCCCGGATGTGGGAGACGGAGGAGTACACGTTCGCCGGGAGCTTCTTCGAGGTCGACACGCCCCACAACGTCCTCCCCAAGCCCTACAGGGGCATCCATCCGCCCATCTGGGTGGCGTGTGGCAACCCGCCCACGTTCGAGAAGGCGGGCAGGCACGGGATCGGCGCCCTGGGGTTCAACTTCTCACCCATCCACGACATGCAGCCCATGATCGACGCCTACAAAGCGGGCATCGCCCAGTGCGAGAGGCCTGTGGGTCGGTACGTGAACGACAACATCATGCTGACCAACGCGGTGCTGTGCTTCGAGGACGGTGAGCGGGCCCGACAGATGGCAACCAGGCCCAACCGGGGATACCTGTACTCGCTCGTCTGCCTCTACCACGACACCTTCCCCAAGCCGGCGTGGGCCCCGGTCTGGCCCGAGCCTCCCATCCGCATGGACCGGGCCATGGTCGACGCGGCCATAGACGCGGGAGGCCTGCTGTGCGGGACCCCCGAGGAGGTGTGCGAGCAGCTCCGGGCCTACGAGCGCACCGGCGTCGACCAGGTGGCCTTCGGCTTTCCCGCCGACCTGAGCCACGACGAGGCCTTGGAGTGCATCGAGCTGTTCGGCAAGCGGGTCATCCCCGAGTTCGACCCCGACCCCGTCCATTCCACGACCCGGTACCGCCAACAGGCTTTGGTGGCCCGATGAGCGCTGAGGCCGCCGGGGTGGGGCCCCAGCGGCAGCGCGATGAGCCCTGGGAAGGCCGCTGGGGCTGGGGCCCCCAGCGCCCGCGCGATGAGCCCTCGCGCGAAGAGCCAATAGCAGAGCCCACTCAGTCTTCGAGGTAGCTGTCGCGCACCGAGGAGAGAAGAGTGTTGCCGTGGACGGGTAGGCCGTCGGCGTCGAGCACCTCCACGTCGAAGCCGGGGAAGGCCCGGTGGAAGCGCTGCTCGCGCCAGGCGGCCACGTTGGTGGAGTTCTTGGCGGCGCGGTCGTAGGGATACATGGGCATTCCCGCCTTGTCGCCCCGCACGTCGCGCCCGTCGGGCCACAGGATGCGCACGGCGAAGCCCTCCACGTCCCAGATCCGTTTCTCCACGTTCTTGATCCTGGACATGTGTCCCGAATGATGCCCTAGGGGCCGGGCCCGTGACGCGGGGAAGGTCCGCAGCTGGGACACTTGGCCCCCATGTGCCGGAGCATCGTCACCCTCAGAGGACCCACGCCCGCCTCCGACCAGGAGGTGGAGGCAGCCGCCCTTCAGTTCGTCCGCAAGGTCAGCGGGCAGCGGGCCCCTTCCCAGTTGAACCAGGACGTCTTCGACCGGGCCGTGGAGGACATTGCCAGGGCCACGCGGACGCTGCTCGACGGGTGGACCACGCCCCCGGGGGCCCGTCCCCCCGCCCTGGCTCGGAGCCGTGTGGTAGCCCGGGAGAAGGCCGCCGCCCAGCTCCAGCGCTGACACGAGCGCTCGACGTCCGCGGCCATGAGCGTCCTCGCCGCCGGCCTCGCCACCCTCCTGGCCGGGGCGCTCGTGCTGGTGGTCCCCATCGTGGGCCAGCGCCGCTACCGCCGCCTGGTCGCCGAAGTGGGGAACGACCCCGACGCCCGCCTCCGCCACTACCGACGGGGCGTGCAGCGGGCGTGGGCGGCCGTGGCCCTCGTGGGTGTCATCGGCCTGCTGTCCGGGCGCAGCCCGGCGTCCATAGGCCTGACCACCGGGTCCCACCCGGGAGCGGGGGGCGAGATCGTGGTCGAGGTGGGGCTCTTCCTCGCCCTCAGCGCCGCCGTCTTCCGCTACGGCGGGGACCGGGTACGGCGGGGCCTGCGGAGGCAGGCCCGGGGCTTCCTGGCCCTCCTGCCCCGGGGCCGGCAGGAGCGGCTGTGGTTCGCGGCGGTGGCGGTGACGGCCGGCATCTGCGAGGAGGTTCTCCTCCGCGGCTTCGCCATGGCCTACGTGCGCTGGGTGTGGCCCTCGGCCGGCCAGGGCACGGTGGTCTTCCTGACCGCAGCCGTCTTCGGCCTCGACCACCTCTACCAGGGCCCGCGAGGTGTGATCCTCACCTTCGTCGTCGGCGCGGTGCTGGGCTCGATCGTGACCAGCACGGGCAGCCTTCTCCCGGCCATGGCCATCCACGCCATGGTCGACCTGCGCGTCCTGGCCCTCCCGGATCTGTCGGCCCCGAGCCCCGAGGCGCCGCTCAGAGGTCCCGCAGCGCCTCGATCCGGCCCCGGCCCGCGGCCCTGACGGTCAGCTCCGGCCAGTGCCGCCCCGGGGAGGCCGAGGAGTATGAACAGCACCTGGTCGTAGAGGGCGTCGGAGGGGGCCCCGTCCAGGGTGGCGGCAGGTTGTCGCCGGCCAGGGCCGCCCCGGCAGGGACGCCTCCAGGTGGCGGGCCCGGGTTGCCACGACGGTGAAGGCCCGGGCCGGGTCGGCCGGCAGGTTGCGGGCGGCGAGGCTGGAGCCGCACCTCTACCGGTAGATGGTCGCCACCCACCTCGGGTAGGGCAGGGGGCACAGCGCACCGCCCACGGCTATCAGCCAGCGCAGGATCACGTCGCGGTCCTCGGCACCGGGCACGGACACGACCAGGCCCTTCTTGGGCTGGTCCTGGACGACCCGCCAGCCCTCCCTCAGCGCTGCCCCCAGCTCGGGCAGGCTCGGGGCCAGCCTCGCGCCCCGGCCGTGCTGGACGCCGACCACGGCGTGGGGCGCCTGCTTGCGTCGGTCGGGCGGCGTCCACGTGCAGAGGGGCACGGGCGGTCCGAAGGGGGAGAAGACGGCGAATGGTCCGGGACCGGGGGGGAGGTCCTGAGGATCGACGTCGGGGCTGAGGTTGACCCACCCTCGCCCGGCGGCGTCGATCTGGGCCATGGCCTCCAGCACCTGGTCGCGCTGGTCGGGGTCGAGCGCGAGGACGACGGGAGCCCGGGCCACGGCGCCGTTGTAGCGCGATCGGGCGCTCAGAGCGCGACGGCCCCGTCCCCGCCGCCGCGACCTCGAGGAACTGCCGTCTCGTCCACAACCGGGGCTGGCCCACCCGGCGGACGGTAAGGCCCCACTCTTGGGTGAGCCTGGGACGACCCTGGGTGATCGGAGGGGACGGCGCCCCCGTAGCCTTTCTCCGTGGTCGACGTGGACCGTGCCCTTTCCGCGGTGAGCGAGGCCGTGCTCGGCATCGCCGGCGACCTCTCTCTGGACGTGGCCCTCGAGCGCCTGGTGGGGGCGGCGCGCGAGCTGGCCGGCGCCCGCTACGCGGCCCTGGGGGTCCCCGACGACGAGGAGGACGGCGGTTTCGCCCGCTTCATCACCGCGGGGATGACCGACGCCGAGGTGGAGGCCATGGGACCGCTGCCCCGTACTCACGGCCTCCTGGGTGCCATGCTCACCGACCCCATCCCATTCCGCACCGCCGACATCACCGCCGACCCCCGGTTTCGGGGCTGGTGGCCGGGGGCCCACCCCCGCATGAGGTCGTTCCTCGGCGTCCCCATCGTCTTCAAGGGCGACGTGATCGCCGCCTTCTACCTGACCGACAAGACCGAGGGGCCCGGTTTCACCGAGGGGACCGGTTTCACCGAGGGGACCGGTTTCACCGAGGCCGACGAGCAGCTCGTGGGCGTGCTCGCGGCCCACGCCGCGGTTCTGATAGAGCACGCCCGCCTCTACGAGGGGAGCCGCGAGCTGTCGGTCCTCGACGAGCGCAACCGGCTGGCCCGGGATCTGCACGACGCCATCACCCAGTCCTTGTTCAGCCTGCGCCTGACCATCGAGACGGCCGCGTCGATGCTGGCCGGCGACCCGTCACGGGCGGGCGACGAGCTGGAGCGGGCCCGCGCCCTGGTGGAGGCGCTGTTCGTCGAGCTGCGCTCGCTGATATTCGAGCTGCGGCCGCCCGCCCTCGACGCCGACGGGCTGGTGGGCACGGTGCGCAAGCACCTGGAGGTGGTGGGACGGGCCAACGACCTGGCCGTCGAGGTCACCGTCACCGACGACCGCCGTCTTCCCGACGCGGCCGAGCGCGAACTCTTCCGCATAGTTCAAGAGGCCGTCAACAACGTGGTCCGTCACGCCCAGGCCTGCTCTCTCACCATCGCCCTGGACCTGGGGCCGACCTCGGCCAAGATCGCCATTCACGACGACGGCATCGGCTTCGTCCCCGACGCCCGGCCCGTCCGCTCCCGCCGTCTGGGCCTGACCTCCATGAAGGAGCGGGCTCAGAGGCTCGGAGGCAAGCTCGCCATCGAGTCCTCGCCCGGGCAGGGGACGACCGTTCGGGTGGAGGCGCCGGTTGACCCCCACTGAGCCCATCCGCGTGCTGGTGGTGGACGACCACCCCATCGTGCGTCAGGGCCTGCGCTCCTTCCTCTCCTCGCGGGCCGGCATCGAGGTCGTGGGTGAGGCCGGCGATGCCGAGGAGGGCGTGGCCGAGGCGTCGCGCCTGCTGCCCGACGTGGTGCTGATGGACCTGGTCATGCCCGGGGGCGGGGCCGTGGAGGCCATCGCCGCCATCGGGGCTCTGTCTCCCGCGCCCCGGGTGGTGGTGCTCACCAGCTTCTCCTCCGACGACCAGGTGCTCCCCGCGGTGCGGTCCGGGGCGTCGGGGTACGTGATGAAGGACGCTCCCCCCGCCGAGGTGGAAGCGGCGGTGCGGGCCGTGCACCGGGGTGGGGTGGTGCTGGCCCCCCAGGCCGCGTCCATGGTCATGGGCGAGGTCAACAGGGGCCACGCCGCGCCCGGAGCGGCGGAGCTGACCCGGCGGGAACGGGACGTGCTGGGGCTGCTGGCCCGGGGTCTGAGCAACCGGGAGCTGGCCGAGGCCCTGTTCGTGTCGGAGAAGACGGTCAAGACCCATGTGAGCAGCATCCTGTCCAAGCTGGGCCTGGCCGACCGCACCCAAGCGGCCCTGTTCGCCGTGCGCCACGGGTTCGGGGATGAGTCGTAGGACTTTCGACGGAGGCAGAACCGATCTGGGGCCCGATGCGTGGCGGGACCGGAATCCTTACCGTGCACGTATGACCGAGAAGAAGACCGCGCTCGTGACGGGCGCATCGAGGGGCCTGGGACTGGCCCTGGCCCGCAGCCTGTCCGCCGACGGCTGGAGGCTGGTGATCGACGCCCGGTGCGGGGCCGACCTCGCCTCCGCCGCGGCCGAGCTGGGCCTCCTGGGCTCGGCGGTGAGGGCCGTCGCAGGAGACGTGTCCCAGGAGGGTCACCGTCTCGAGCTGCTGGCCGCGGCCCGCGACCTGGGAGGCCTCGACCTGGTGGTGCACAACGCCAGCCTGCTGGGACCCAGCCCCCAGCCCGCCCTCGCCGACTACCCGCTCGACGTGCTCGAGCGCGTGTACGCCGTCAACGTCCTGGCTCCCCTCCGGCTCACCCAGCTGGTTCTGCCCGTGCTGAAGCCGGGCGCCCGCATCATCGCCGTCACCTCCGACGCCGGGGTCGAGGCCTACGAGGGCTGGGGCGGGTACGGGTCCTCCAAGGCCGCCCTCGACCAGCTCTTCGCCGTGCTGGGCGCCGAGCGCCACGACCTGCGCGTCTACACCGTCGACCCGGGTGACATGAACACCCGCATGCAGCAGGAGGCGTTCCCCGGTGAGGACGTGTCCGATCGTCCCCCGCCCGAGGCGAGCGTGCCCGGACTGCGGATGCTCATCGACGGCGACGTGCCCAGCGGGCGCCACCGGGTGTCGATGCTGATGACCGGTGAGGTCGGGGCATGACGGGCCCGGCCGCGGTCCTCGACATCGTTCGCGATGCCCCGCTCGATCCCCCGCTCGGCGGGCCGTTGTCCTTCCAGCTGCCCGACGGACTCGTCGCCACCGCCCCCGTCGAGGCGGCCGGGGGCAGGAGGGACGACGCCCGCCTCCTGGTGGCCTGGAGGCGTGACGGGCGCCTGGTCGACACCACCTTCGCCGAGCTGACCCGCTTCCTGGATCCCGGCGACGTGCTCTTGGTGAACACCTCGGCGACCGTCCCCGCCGCCGTCCCCACGACCGACGGCAGGCTCCTCCACGTGTCGGGCGAGCTCCCGGGGAGGCTGTGGATCGTCGAGCTTCGCCGCCCGTGCGGCGCGGGCAGCCAGCCCCACGCGGAGGCCGGCGCGGGCGAGACCGTCCCCCTACCGGGTGGCGCCGCCGCCCGCCTCCTCGCTCCCTTCCCCGCCTCCCACGAGGGCGGGACCCGGCTCTGGACCGCGCTGCTGGAGCTCCCCGACCCGGTGCTCTCCTATCTCGCTCGTTTCGGTCACCCCATCCGCTACGGCTGCGGGGACGAACAGTGGCCCATCGACGCCTACCAGACGGTGTTCTCGGCCCAGCCCGGGAGCGCGGAGATGCCCTCGGCCGGGCGGGCCTTCACCCCCGAGCTGGTGGCCAGGCTGGTGGGCGCGGGGATCCTGTTCGCGCCCCTGACCCTGCACACCGGGGTCTCGTCTCCGGAGAGGGGCGAGCCCCCCTATCCCGAGCGCTACCGGGTGCCCAGAACCACGGCCGAGCTCGTCAACTCGGCCGGCGCCTACGGACACCGCATCGTGGCGGTGGGGACCACGGCCACGCGCGCCATCGAGACGGTGGCCGACGAGCGAGGGGTCGTCCACCCCGGCTCGGGCTGGACCGACCTTGTCATCACCCCTGAGAGGGGAGTGAGGGCGGTGGACGGCATCGTCACGGGCTGGCACGAGCCCGAGGCCTCCCACCTGCAGCTGCTCGAGGCCGTCGCCGGGCGCGGCCTGCTGGAGCGCACCTACGGCCACGCCCTGGAGCAGGGCTACAGGTGGCACGAGTTCGGCGACCTGAACCTCATCCTGCCCTGAGGGCGAAGAGTCAGCCGAGGTGCTTGTGGAAGAACTCGACCGTCCGCTCCCACGCCTGCTGGGCCGCCTCGGCGTTGTAGGTCCCCAGGGCGTTGTCCTCGTTGGTGAAGGCGTGGCCCATGCCCGGGTAGTAGACGAAGGTCACGTCCTTGCCCACCTTCTTGAGCGAGGCCTCCAGCTCACGCACCGCCTCCACCGGGAAGAAGGTGTCGTTCTCGGCGAAGTGCCCGAGCACGGGAGCCACCAGCCCTGACCAGTCCGGGGCCATGTCGCCCATGGGGGCGCCGTAGTAGGGGACGGCGGCGCCGATCTTGGGGCCCTGCAGGGCGGCGACGACCCAACTGAGCGCTCCCCCCATGCAGAACCCGGTCACGCCCACGGCGTCTGCCTTGACGGCCTGATGGCCGAGCAGGAAGTCGACGGCGCCGCCCATGTCGCGCGCGGCCCGGTCGGGCGGGAGCTCGGACATGAGCCGGCCCGCCTTGTCCATCTCGGTGTGGGCGGCCATCTCCCCGTGATACAGGTCGGGGGCCAGGGCGACGAAGCCCTGGCCGCCGAGACGATCGCACACACGCCTGATCTGTGGGACCAGACCCCACCACTCCTGTATCACCATCACCCCGGGACCCTCTCCGCTCGAAGGCGTGACCAGGTATCCGGACGCGCTGGCGCCGTTGCACGGGAATTCGACCGTCTCACC
Source organism: Actinomycetota bacterium (assembly GCA_005884125.1). Lineage (GTDB taxonomy): Bacteria > Actinomycetota > Acidimicrobiia > Acidimicrobiales > AC-35 > AC-35. The sequence continues at coordinate 33,525 of VAXP01000130.1, forward strand.
CATGCTGGCCGACCATACCCATCACGCCCGACCGTGGCCACCGGACAGCCCTCGGGCCGGGCTCAGCCGCTCCCTTCCGGGTGGGGAGCCCACTGCTCACCGAGGAGTGAGGCCAGGCGCCTGGTCTCCTCGTGGCGGCCCAGCGCCTGCAGCACGCCCTCGGTCAGCGCTCGGAAGAAGATCTCCCCTTCTGCCGGAGACCAGTGGATGCCGAGGAGCTCGAGCTGCTCGTCGGTCATGCGGTCGATGACGGCCCAGTACTCGACGATCCTGCTGACGTCGCTCGTGCTGGCCCGCGCCGCCCAACGGAACTCCTCCGTGGTCGACGCGATCTCGTCCCATTGCTTCAAGAACGAGTAGAAGAGCTCGATCACGTCGGACGGGATGGCGCGCTCCAGAACCTCGGGATGGGCCCGCACCGCGTCGAGGATCCTCTGCGTGTTGGGCACCCACACCCGGGCCGCGGCCGACGAGACTGGGCCCACGCGGACCTCGACGGTGGCCTCGGGCCCCGAGGTGCGGTCGAGCAAGGCCCGCACCAGCCTGTCCACGAAGTCGGAGACGGGCCCGGCCTTCTCCACGACATCGATGGCGCCGGCGGCCA
>VAXP01000130.1:34138-47674 GCA_005884125.1 Actinomycetota bacterium
GGGGGTGTCGGCCACCGCCGTGTACAGGACGATGGCCGTGGCCGGGGCCCGCTGGCGGATCTCGGGGATGGCCTCGACGCCGCTCATGCGGGGCATCTGGCGATCGAGGACCATGAGGTCAGGGCGGGCCGCCTCGGCCAGCTCCACCGCCTCGGCGCCGTCAGCGGCCTCCCCCACCACCTCGAAACGGGCATCCCGGCGGAACTGGATACGCAGCAGGGCGCGTACGTCAGGGTTGTCGTCGACCAGCGCTACGCGGACGCGCCGGGACGCTGGCTGGCTTCCCTCTTGGGGCACCTGTGCCGTCACCGGTCACCTCCGGCCCTGACCAGGCAACGATCTTGCAACATTCGCCGCCTCGACGAGGCGCAGGCCCCCTTCAGCGGGGACCCAGGCCGATGGTGCTTGACTTCGCTGGCGCGCGAAGCGGCACAATCCGCTCATCGTGAGCACGGTCACGCTCGTCGCTCGCCGCGGGAGCCCGCCGCCAGCCTGAGCCCGGCCCGGATGGCTCAGAGATGGCTAGAGATGGCGCAGGTCGTCGCCCTCGGTGTCGTCCACGGCGCGGTCGCAGGTGGGGCAGTACCAGCGGGCCTCCAGGGCCGTGCCGCAGCTGGCGTGGGTGGGGCCGGCGGCTACCCCGTCGAGATGGTCGGCGCCCCATTGGGCCATGAGCCGCAGGGCGCCGGCCAGCTCGTGGCCCGACCCGGTGAGCTCGTAGGCGAATCGAGGAGGCCGCGACGAGTAGGGCCGGGACACGATCACACCGACCTGCTCGAGGCGCTTCAGGCGCTGGGACAGGACGTTGGAGGCGATGCCGGCGACGTCGCCTTCGAGCTCGCCGAAGCGCCGGGGACCGCCGAGCAGGGCGTCGACCACGAGGAGGCTCCAGCGATCGCCCACCCTGGCCAGAGCCGCGGCCAGGGGGGCGGGGCGCGCGTCGCCCTCGAGCCTCTCGTCCCGCTCCTCCATGGCGCCCATCCTTCTCGCTCCGCGGGTGCCGGCCGGTCCCGATCGCCCTCGGACCATGGTACCTTGTAATCCACAAGTCGCTTGTAATAGACAAGGGAGCGCGCGAGGTGGAGTTCCTGGAGCAGTTGGAGGCAGCGGTCGCCAAGGTCGGCGAGCGGGTCGGGCCGTCGGTGGTGCGCATCGGAAAGGGCTTCGGGCGCGGAAACGGGGTGGTTACCGCCGGCGGGCAGGTGCTCACCAACGCCCACAACCTGAGGGGTCCGGAGACGACCGTCACCTTCGCCGACGGCCGGGTGGCGGTGGGCACCGCGGCGGGCGTCGACCTGGACGGCGACCTGGCCGTCCTCACCGTGGACACGGGCGACGCCCCGGCCATCCCGTGGGAGCCGGGTTCGGCTGCCGCAGGCGGCAGCGCCGTGTTCGCCGTGGCCGCGACGGTGGGGGGAGGCCGGCGGGTCACCTTCGGGACCGTCTCCGCCGTCGGGCGCGCCTTCCGCGGCCCCCGAGGCTGGCGCATCGGCGGGAGCGTCGAGCACACCGCCCCCCTGGGGCGGGGGTCGTCGGGGAGCCCCATCGTCGACGGCAACGGCGGCTTCCTGGGCATCAACACCAACCGCCTGGGGGACGGGTTCTACCTGGCCCTGCCGGCCGACGCTGAGCTCAAGCGGAGGGTGGACGCACTGGCCCGGGGGGAGGCTCCGGCCCGTCCCCGCCTGGGCGTGGCCCTGGCCCCGCCGCGGGCCGCCCGCGAGCTCAGGCGTGCCGTGGGCCTGCCCGATAGGGACGGTCTGCTCATCCGTGGCGTGGAGGACGACAGCCCCGCCGATCGGGCCGGGTTGAAGAAGGGGGATCTCATCGTGGAGGCCGCGGGCCGGTCCCTGGCCACGCCCGACGATCTCTTCGACGCCCTGGAGAACGTGAGCGCGGACGGCTCGCTCGTGCTGAAGGTCGTTCGCGGAACCGGTGACCGCGAGGTGCGCGTCGCCTTCGGTGGTGGACGGGTCGAGGGCTCGGCGTGACCGTCGTCCCTGATATCCAGACGCGCCCGCCAGACGATGAGCAGGCGCCGGACGACGGGGCCGTCATGGACGCCTACTCCCGTGTGGTCACCACCGTCGCCCGTCGGTTGACGCCTGCGGTCGCCAGCCTCAGGGTCATGGTGAGCGTGCCCGGTGGCCGGCGCCCGGCCGGGGCCGGGTCGGCCGTCGTCGTGACCCCGGACGGCTTCCTGCTCACTTCGGCCCACGTGGTGGGCGGTTCCTCGGGAGGCGTGGCCGGCTTCTCCGACGGTCGCGAGCTCGAGTTCGAAGTGGTGGGGGCCGACCCGCTGTCGGACATGGCGGTGATCCGGGTCGCGGCCGGCCCACAGGGCGTGACGGCCGCGACCCTGGGCGACGCCGACACGCTGGAGGTGGGGCAGCTGGTCGTGGCCGTGGGCAACCCGCTGGGTTTCGCCGGCTCGGTCAGCGCGGGTGTGGTGAGCGGGCTGGGGCGCTCCATGGCCACCCAGGAGGGACGGAGCGCCCGGCTGGTGGAGAACGTCGTCCAGACCGACGCCGCCCTCCACCCGGGCAACTCCGGAGGGGCGCTGGCCGACAGCAGGGCCGAGGTGGTCGGGATCAACACCGCCGTCGTGGGGCCGTGGGTGGGGCAGGGCCTCGGCCTGGCCGTGCCCATCAACAGCGCCACCCGCCAGATCGTGGCCGCCCTCATGCGCGACGGAAGGGTGCGGCGGGCCTACCTGGGCGTGACCGGGGGAACCAGGCCGCTCCCTCCCCGGGCGGCCGACCGCCTGGGCCGGGACAAGGGCCTGGAGGTGGTTTCGGTCGTTTCCGGCAGCCCCGCGGCGAAGGCCGGGCTGCGGCCGGAAGACCTCATCGTGGGGCTGGACGGCGCACCCGTCGAGGACGTGGGTGATCTCCAGCGCCTAATGACCGCCGAACGCATCGACCGGCCCGTGCCCGTGGAGATCGTGCGCTACGGCGAACGCAGCCAGCTCGAGGTGCGCCCGACCGAGCTCAAGGGGTGAGCGTCGCAGCGGCGATGACCCAGGTCGCGCTCAGCTGGGCTTGAGGTCGGCCTGGTTCGATCTCCCCGTGCCGGGCGGAGCCCCCGGGATTTAGACGGCGGGAGCGCTCCGCCCGTCTCCGAGCAAACCTGCCCGGCACACCCAACCTGGTCGGCCTTTCGGACGCTCGCGCCCAGCCTGTTTCGGCACACCCAACCTGGTCGGCCTTTCGGACGCTCGCGCCCAGCCTGTTTCGGCACACCCAACCCCTTGGCGCTCGCACGCACGCGCCCAAGCGCCGCCCCGAACGGCCGGGCGTATCCTCGAGGTGGCGCGAAGGGGAGACGACATGCTCGAGACGACCGAGATCGACATCACGTTCGAGGAGGGCGGGGACCACACCGAGGCTCGGGCCGTCCTCACCCTCAGGGGCGCCACCTTCACCGGCACCGGGCGGGCCCGTCGCAACCCGACCGACCCGGAGCTGCCCCTGGTGGGGGAGGAGCTGGCCACGGCCCGGGCCCTGTCCGACCTGGCCCACAAGCTGGTCGACGCCGCGGCCGAGGCCATCAGCGAGCGGGAGGGGCGGCCCGCTCACCTCGTCGTATAGAGCTCTGCAGCTGGGTGTCGGGCGGGCGCCGGGTCAGGACTCCGGCCCCCTCGAGCTCGGCGCACTCCTGCTCCGTCATCCCCAGGATCTCGGCCAGGACCTCGGCGTTGTGCTGTCCCTGCCACGCCGGCTCCCCCCTCGTCCCGGCTGTCGCCTCCGAGAAGCGGAACGGAGAGCGGGGCAGAAGCAGCGGGTCGTCGCCGTAGCCCGAATCGACCAGGGCGCCTCGAGCCTGGGCCCACTCCGCGGTGGCCGCGTCACGGAGGCTGCGGACCATCCCCACGGCGATGCGCTGGGTACCGATGGCGGCTTCGAAGTCCTCGAAGCGGTTGAAGCGTGAGGCGAACTCCTGCAGCAGGTCGAGCATGGCCCCGCGGTTGGCGGACCGCGCCGCGTGGGTGACGAAGCGCTCGTCGTCCACCAGCCCGGGCCGTCCCATGGCCCGCGACCAGGCCGGGAACGTCGACACCGGGTCGCCGGGCACGCAGACGACGGTGCCGTCGCCCAGGCGCAGCACCGGTGCGTTGAACCCGCCGAACACGTGGAAACGGCCCCCCTCACCGCCCCGGCGAGCTCGACCGCCGTCCATTCCGTCGCCTGCAACATCACCTCCGCCATCGACACGTCGATGTGCTGGCCTTCGCCCGTGTGATCGCGTTGCACGAGCGCGGCGAGGATGCCGACCGTGGCCTGCAACCCCGAGTAGAGATCGGCGTGCGAGACGGCCTCGGGCTGGACCGGGAGGCCCAGCTTGCGGGCGGTGAGCTCCATGAGGCCCATCTCCGCGTGCATGACGGGGGCATAGGCACGCCGGCCGGCCGCCGGACCATCCTGGCCGTATCCGGTGATCGAGCAGTACACCGCGCCCGGGTTGTCGGCCCGGACCCGTTCGTAGCCGAGGCCCAGCCTGTGCATCACCCCAGGGCGGAAGTTCTCGAGGATCACGTCGCAACGGGCCGACAGGCGCAGAAGGATCTGGCCGCCCTCCTCGGTCCTCACGTCGATCGAGATGCAGCGCTTGCCACAGTTCTGCTGGGCGAAGTACACGGGTATGCCCGAGACACGGGGCTGGGCCGTGCGGGTGAGATCCCCCTCCGGGGGCTCGACCTTGATGACGTCGGCGCCGAGGTCGGCCAGCGCCTTGGCGCAGCTCGGCCCCGAGAGCACACGGGACAGGTCGAGGACCCGGACGCCTTCCAGGGGGCTCGGGTGGGCCGGCTCGCTCACCGGTCGAACAGGGCGACGGTCAGGATCTTGCGGGCCTCGTCGACAACGCGATGGACCACGTCGGCCGCGGGCTCGAGACGGGTGATCCCGGCCGCTCCCTGCCCGCAGGGCATCGATCCCCGCTCGGTGTCCCCGTCCCGGCGGGCCACGACGTAGACGGCGGCCGAGTGCCTGAACTGCTGGGGGAAGGGGAGGATGTCCTGCGGCCTCGACTCCCAGTCCTGGGTCCACTGGTTGCGGATGACGCGCAGGGGCTTGCCCGAGTACGAGCGGGTGACGATGGTGCTGTCTTCCCCTGCCTCGACGATCTTGTTCTTGTAGTTGTCGTGGGCGTGGGCCTCCAGGGTGGCGACGAAGCGGGTACCCATCCAAACCGCAGAAGCGCCCAGAGCCAGCGCCGCAGCCAGGCCCCGGCCCTCGGTGATCCCTCCTGCGGCAACCACCGGGGTCGGGTGGACCGCGTCGACCACCGCGGGCAGGAGCGCGGCCAGCCCCACCCGGCCGGTGTGGCCGCCGGCCTCGGCCCCCTGGGCGACCACGGCGTCGACGCCGGCGTCGCTCACCCGCAGGGCGTTCCTCACGTTGCCCACCAGAGCCAGCACCTTGGTTCCCCGCTCGTGGAGATGGCTGATCCACGGGCCCGGGTTCCCCAGTCCCGAAGCGAACACAGGCGGCTCCTCCTCCAGGACGACCTGCATGAGCTCCTCGGGCCGCACCGGTCGCCCGTCGCGGCCCACGGCGAACTCGGCGCCTCCGTCCTCGGCCAGCAGCTGCTCCGCGTCGACCACCGGCCTGTCCCGGACCGGGCGGGGGAGGAGCACCTCGCCGGTCGTCTGAGCGGGAAGGAGGAGGTCCACCCCGAAGGGCCTGTCGGTGAGGCTGCGACAGCGCTGGATCTCGAGGCGTAGCCGTTCGGGCTGCATGCCGGCGCCGCCGATGACCCCCAGCCCGCCGGCGTCCGACACCGCCGCGGCCAGCTCGGCCCGGGCCACGAAGCCCATCCCCGCCGAGAGGAGGGGCAGCTCGATCCCCAGGATCTCGCAGATCCTGGTGCGCAGGACGTCGTCACGGCTCATGGAAGGCTCCCGGTTGCGCCACCGTGCCCACGGTAGCGATGTATACGCTCGGGACCCGTGAGCGAGCCAGCGTCCGGCGCATCCGGGATCGTCGACGTCCAGGTCCACGACCACGTCGGGCTGGTGGAGATGCGCCGGCCCCCCCACAACTTCCTCAGCCCCGCCCTGGTCGAGGCCGTGGCCGACGCGCTGGAGGCCCTGGCCCGGGACATGGACGTGCGTAGCGCGGTGCTGGCCGCCCAGGGTCGCTCCTTCTGCGCCGGCGCCGACTTCTCGGGCGGGGCGGAAGGGGAAGGCGACGGCCGGGGGCCGGTGGGCGCCAGCACCACCGAGCGCTTGTACGCGGCGGCGGCGCGGCTGTGCGCCATCGAGATCCCGTTCGTCGCCGCGGTGCACGGCCCGGCCATCGGCGGTGGCCTGGGACTGGCCATGACCGCCAACTTCCGGGTGACCTGCCCCGAGGCCCGCTTCTCGGCCAACTTCGCCAAGCTCGGGATCCACCAGGGCTTCGGTCTCTCCGTGACCCTGCCCGAGCAGCTCGGGCCCTCCCGGGCCGCCTTGGTGCTCCTCGCTGCCCGCCGCTACAAGGGAGACGAGGCCGTCGAGCTGGGCCTGGCCGACCGCTGCGTGCCCGCCTCTCAGGTGCGGGCTACGGCCACGGAGCTGGCCGCCGAGATCGCCGGGAACGCCCCCCTGGCCCTGCGGGCCATCAACCGCACCCTCCGCCGGGGCCTGGCCGACCGGGTGCGCGAGGCGACTCAGCACGAAGCGGCCGAGCAGCTCCGGCTGAGCGCCTCGGTGTGCGGGCCGTCGCCGAGCGCCGGTCGGGCAACTTCGTCGGACGCTGAATCACGCCCCTCAGGTCATCACGATGGAGGCGCGCGTGACCTGCCCCGAGTCCTGGTCTTCGATGGCCCGGTTGATGTCGTCGAGGGAGTAGTCGGTGACGACCTGCTCCAGGGGCAGGCGCCCGGCGTTGCGGTCGAGGAAGGCGACCGCCTGCTGCAGACTGGCCGCGTCGTAGGAGGCCACGGCCTCGACCCTTATGTTGCGGGAGACGAGAAGGCCGGGGTCGACCTCGACCGGGGTGCCCGGGAAGAAGGTCCCGATCTCGAGGTAGCGCCCGCCCAGCCCCAGCATGGCCAGGCCCTCGGGGATCACCGAGGCCCTTCCCACCAGATCGCACACCACGTCTGCGCCCCAGCCGCCCGTGAGCTCACGGACGTGGGCGACCCGCTCGTCGGCCGTGGCCAGCCGGCGGAAGTCGATCACGTTGTCGGCGCCCATGGCCCGGGCCAGGGCCAGACGCTCGTCGAGGCCGTCGATCACGATCACGCGGGCGCCGCGTTGCTTGGCCACCGCGGTGGCGTAGATACCCAGGCCACCGGCACCCTGGAGCACGACGTCGTCCCCCAGTGAGGCCTCCACCCTCTCCAGCCCGTGCACCACCTGGGCCAGGGCGCAGTTGGCGCCGGCGACCATGGTGTCGGTGACGTGATCGGGGACCTTGAACACCGCCATCTGCGGGGTCAGGTAGAAGTAGTCGGCGAAGGCGCCCCGGAAGTAGGGGAACTCCGTGGGCCTGCCCCTGAGCACCTTGAAGGAGTGGGCGCAGGCCGCGCTGAGACCACGCAGGCAGGAACGGCAGCGGCCGCACGGTGCGAAGTACTGGTAGGCGATGCGATCGCCCTCGGCCAGGCGCCTTCCGGCCCAGTCCGTGCTCACCCCCGGACCCAGGGCGTGCACCACGCCCGTCATCTCGTGGCCGATGATGCGGCCGTCGTCGCGGGCCATGGCCGCCAGCATCCCGTCACCGCGCCAGATGTGCAGGTCCGATCCGCACACGTTGGCCCGCGCCACACGCACGACGATGGCGCCGGCTTCGGGGTCGGGGACGGGTAGGTCCACCAGCTCCATGGGCTTGCCGGGACCGAAGAACAGCGCCGCCCGCCCCGTGGTTGCCATGCGGCTGGAGTCTGACCCTCCCCGACGTGGGCGTCAACGAGTCGAACGGGGGCGGCGACGGTTGGGAGGGCGAGCCATCTGGCGACCCCGGTCCGGCTCTATCTTGGTGTCGACGCCGAGGCCGGCGGCGGCGCGCAGGAGGGGAGCTGCCAGATGAACCGCACCGCGTTGATCCAGGTCCTGGGGGCGGTGGCCTACGGGGAGTGGAAGGCCTACGAAGGGGCCCAGGCCCGGGTCCGCCAGGCCGCCTCCGAGGAGGAGCGCAAGGCCTACCGGAAGGTGGCGGCCGAGGAGCTGCGCCACCACAAGGGCTTCCGGGCCAGGCTGGAGGCGCTGGGAGCCGACCCGGAGCGGGCCATGCGCCCCTACCGGGCCTCGCTCGACCGTTACCACGCGGGTGAGGCGGGCTCGCCCATCGAGGAGGCGGTGTGGTCCTACCTGGGCGAGGGCGTGGCCGACGACCTTCTGGAGTGGCTGCGCAAGGTGGTGGACGCTGACACGGCCGCCTTCATCGACACCGTCATCGCCGACGAGGAGGAGCACGAGGCCATGGCCACGGCCGAGCTGCGGTCGCTGCTGTCAGGCGCACGGGAACGCCAGGAGGCGGGCCGCGCCGCCCAGCGCATGGCCCTGCACATGCTCGACAGCGGGCGGGCCACCCCCCTGCCCTTCGCCGCCTTCGTGCGCCTGGGCCGGCCTCTCGACCTCATCGGCGCCATCCTGGGCGGCCACCTCAGGCGCATGCGGGCCATCGGTGTCGGGCCCATGGGCCTGCCCGTGCCCGCGGTGGTGGCCCGCGCCTTCTAGCTGGGGGCGGCGGAGACCGCGGCTCTCAGCGGATGTACTCGCCCGCGTTCACCAGGAGGGACTGACCGGTGATCATGCGGGCCCGGTCCGAGGCCAGGAACACCACGGCCTCGGCCACGTCGCCGTCGCCCGGCATCTCGCCCAGGGGCATGTTCTTGATGATGCCGTCCACGATCTGGGCCGGGTCGATGCCCTGGGCCCGGGCCGTCATGTTGACGTACCCCTCCACGGGCGGGCCCCACATCCAGGAGGGCACGACCGTGTTGACCCGGATGCGGTAGGGACCGAGCTCCTGGGTGAGGTGGGCGACCGCGCCCATGAGGGCGGCCTTGGAGGCGGCGTAGCCGGCCTGGGGGATCTGGCTCCAGAACATCGCCTGAGACCCGATGAAGACGATGGCGCCGCCCTGCTTCTTGAGGTAGGGGACGGCGGCCTGGGTGACCTGCATGGAGCCGAGCAGGTTGATCTCCAGGGCTCGGCGCCACTCGTCGAAGTCGGCGCCCTCCACGCCCCCGAAGATGGTGTCGAGGGCGGCCACGTTGACCAGGGCGTCGAGGTGGCCGTAGCGGTCGGCGGCGAGCTGGGCCAGGCTCCGGCACTGCTCGGCGTCGGTGATGTCGGTGACCCGCCACGCCACCCGCTCGCCCGAGGGATCGATCTCTTGTGCGGCCTTCTCCAGGTTGGCCTCGGTCCGGGCGCCGAGCACCACGTTGGCCCCGTCCCGCACCGCGGCGGCCGCGATCTCGCGACCCAGGCCCGGTCCCGTGCCCGACACGACAACCGTCTTGCCCTCCAGCATCACCCCGACCTCCTCTGTCTGCTCACCCCAGGTACGCCGTGCCGACGACCGGGTCGTTGCGGACCTGCTCGGGCGGGCCCTCCGCGATCATCGCACCCAGGTTGAGGACCACGATCCGATCGCAGTTGCGACCCCCGCACACCTCGCCCGGGAGGAAGCCCACGTCGAGACGGTTCAGGGCGACGACGCCACCGAAGCGGACGGTGAGACCGGTCGCGGACAGGACGGGATCGGTCTCCGCCTCGGGGGTCCGCGGGCGGGCGGGGCTCGTGTCCGTTCCGTCCCTGGCCTCCACCATCGGACATCTTGTTAGCCGGCGACACGGGTGGGCCGGGGGGCGGGGAGGCGCTTTACCGGCGAGGGCGGCGGGGGTACGGTCGGTCCTGAGTACCCGTCAGATCCGTGGGGCAGTTCGGAGCCGGCGACCGGACGTCGCTTCCACGCCCAAACAGACGGTGAGAGACGATGAGGCGTTCACGGGCTCCGGGGTTCCGGCTGATGTGCGCGGCGGCAGGCCTGGCCTTGCTGGGCGCGGCGTGCGGAAGCAGCGGCAAGAAGTCGGCGCCGAAGACGACCGCGACCCCCTCCGGGGTGAGGGGCGTCAGCGACAGCGAGATCGTCGTCGACATCGTGGCGTCGCTCACCAGCCCCCAGGGTGCGGCCCTGGCCGGCTTCGAGGACGGAGCCCGGGCCCGCATCGAGGAGGCCAACCGCGCCGGGGGCGTCGGTGGCCGCAAGCTGCGTGTGGCCAACGTGTACGACGACGGCAGCGACGCGGGCAAGGACCTCGACAGCGTGCACAAGGCCGTGCTGGACGACAAGGCCTTCGCGGTACTGGCCACCGGGCCCACGTTCCTTCCCCAGTCCTCTGACTACCTGGCCCAGAACAAGGTGCCCTACGTGGGCTGGGGCTTCGTCCCCGGCTACTGCAAGAGCGACTGGGGGTTCGGGTTCAACGGCTGCCTCATCAGCCAGACCTCGGCCAACGAGTCGTTGGTCAAGGGCATCGCCGACGCGCTGGGGAAACCCGTCTCGAGCCTCAGGTACGCCTTCCAGGCAGGAGACGACCAGTCCGGCCACGACGGCAACCGCATCTACGACTTCCTGGTGAAGAAGGAGGGGGGCAAGGTCGTCTACAACCAGGCCAACGTGCCCACCCAGACCCAGACGACGGACTACTCGCCCTTCGTCCAGTCGATCATGGCCACCAACCCCGACGTGGTGATCGTCTCCACCGCCTTCGGTGACGCCATCGGGCTCACGGGGACCCTGAGGGCCAAGGGCTTCAAGGGCGCGGTCATGAACTTCGTGGCCTACGTCCCCGGCCTGCTGCAGGCGTCGGCCAACACGGCCCAGGCCCTCAACACCGCCTACGTCAACTCGCAGATCCCCCCGCAGGAGTCCCAGACGCCCGCCATCAAGCACATAACCGACGACCTCGCCGCCATCGGCAAGGCCCCCTTCATCACCTTGGGAGGGGCAATCGCCTACTGGTCGGCCGACGTGCTGATCCACATGCTCGACAAGGTGGGCCACAACCTGACGCCCGACACCTTCCAGTCGACGATCAACGGTTCGTTCCACTACCAGCCCGACCAGGACGGAGGCATCGGCCCCCTCGACTACCCCAAGAACCACAGCGAGGCGCCGCCCTGCGCGGCCATCCTGCAGGTGAAGGGGACCGCCTACAACCCCGTCCTCCCTTTCAAGTGCTACACCAACATCCCCGTTTCCTGAGCCTGGGGATCGTGGTCAGGCGGCGGCACCTCCGGCGCGCAACGTTGTCTACGCCCGGGTGTCGTCCCAGGACCGACGCAGCGACCTCGGCCGTGAGGTGTCCAGAGCCACCGAGTGGGCCACCATCCATGGGCGCTCGGTCGTCCAGGTCGTGACTGAGGTCGGCTCATCCCTGGAGGGCAGGCGGCGAAAGCTGGCCCGGCTGCTCTCGGATGCGACGGCCACGACCATCGTGGTCGAGCACCGGGACCGGTGATCTCCCCGTCCGACCCCGCGGGGTCACCGCGGCGGCGGCGATAGGGTCCGGCCATGACGGATCGGTACTCGCTACGGGAGGTGGCCGACCGCATCGAGATCGACGACCTCCTCACCCGCTACGCCATGGCGATCGATGACGGGGACTGGGACGCCCTCGACAGCGTGTTCACGCCTGAAGCGACGATCGACTACACGTCGGCGGGCGGGATCAGGGGGACCTTCCCCGAGGTGAAGGCGTGGCTGGAGAAGGCCCTGGCCCCCTTTCCCGTCCGCCAGCACGTCATCGCCAACAAGCGTGTGGTGATCGACGGCGACCGGGCCACGGTGCGGGCCTACTTCTTCAACCCCATGCTCCTTAACCTGGCCGATGGCTCGAGGCGCTCAGCTCCCGGCGGCGGCTACTACAACCACCGCCTCGTACGCACGCCCGAGGGCTGGCGTAGCGAGGAGCTGGTGGAGGACGAGGTCTGGCGGGATGGCCTCCCGTCCGATCTCCAGGTCCCCGACTGACTCAACCCACGCCCGGGATGGGCGGACCCGCGGTCATGCCCCCGTCCACCAGGAACTCGGCACCGGTGCAGTAGGAGCTGTCGTCGGAGGCGAGGAAGACCATGAGGCTGGCCACCTCCTCGGGCCGGCCCACACGGGGGATGGGCTGGTTCCTGTACACCAGGTCCTTGTCCACGTTCTTCCACTCAGGGAGCCGGGTCATGTCCGTGTCGATACCGCCCGGGTGCACGGAGTTGACCCGGATGCCGAGGTGTCCGAGCTCCATTGCCGCGCACTTGGTCATGCCCCGCACCGCGAACTTGCTCGCCGTGTAGGCCGTGAGCCCGGGCATGCCCACGAACCCGGACGTGGACGAGGTGTTGATGATCACCCCGCCCCCCGCCTGCTTGAGCGCCGGTATGGCTGCCTTCATGCCCAGGAAGCAGCCGACCTGGTTGACCTCGACGACGGCCATGTACTCGTCCAGGGGCTGGTCCTCGATGGTTCCCAGGCGGAGGATGCCGGCGTTGTTGACCAGGACGTTCAGCCCGCCGAAGCGGCTGACGGCCAGGGCCACGGCGCTCGACCAGTCCGCGGCGTCGGTCACGTCCAGGTGCTGGTACGCGGCGGCCCCACCGATGTCTACCGCGACCTTCTCTCCCAGGTCGTCGAGCACGTCGCCCAGGACGAGCCTGGCCCCCTCGGCCGCGAAGGCCCGGGCCTCGGCCTCCCCCTGGCCCCGGGCCGCGCCGGAGATCAGGGCCACCTTGCCGTCCAGCCTTCCCACGTCGCCTCCTGGTTCCGCTCCGGCCACCAGACGCCCCGTCCGGCCCTTCGTACGCTCCCCCACATCTGACGATCCGTCAATCGGGCCCGGGGGCGGCTCCGGACCCTGAGCACAAGGTTTCGCGAAGGCTCGCCCTGCACCCTTTGGGNNNGGACGGGGGAGTCGATGGAGGGTCCGGGAGCTTCGCGGGAGCGCAGGACCGATAGCCGCAGTCTCGTCGACCGCCTCGACGCCCTGGCCCGCCGGGCCCGGGCCCGGGGTCCCCGCGTCGAGGAGACGGCGGACGAGGGTCCCGACCGCACCGTGCTCCTGGCCCAGGCCGAGCTCCGCATCAACACCACGCTGGCCCTGATCGAAGGTTGGGCCCGCACCCTGGAGCAGCACTGGGACACCCTGGCCGCCGACACCCGCGAGAACGGGCTGGTCACCATCCGCCGCCGCGCTCTGGAGGCTCGTCACGAGGTGCAGGATCTCCTCCTCGACGCCCGGGCCCAGCTCACCGACGCAGGCACGCGGTCCTCCCGTGTGGACGTGTCCCTGGTCCTGGGCCAGACGGTGACCGCCTACCAGGTGTCAGCGCCTGATGTGGACGTCAGTTTCGTGGGCCAGTCGCCCCTCTACGCCTGGGTGGACGTCTTCGCCCTCAACCGCATCTGCTCGCTGCTCATCGACAACGCGGTGACCTGCTCGCCCCACGGCGGAGAGATCACCGTGTGCGCCAGCGCCCGCGAGGCGAACCTGGTGGTCGAGGTCGTGGACCAGGGCATCAGCACCCCGTCCGAGCTCAACGTGTGTGCTCCG
>VAXP01000130.1:47703-77270 GCA_005884125.1 Actinomycetota bacterium
GGTCCATGGGCGGGGACGTGTCCTACCACCGCAACCAGCGCCGGGGCTCCACCTTCGAGGTCCTGCTCCCCCTGGATCACCGCCCTGGGGTGCCCCAGAGCAACTAAACTGCTGGTCGCGATGGCGGCCAGGACGCAAGGTGATCCGGTCGTCGCGATCCCATGATCGTCCTGCTCTCCCTGCTCTCGGCGCTGGTCTTCGGCGGGGGGGTGGTGCTCCAGCGCCGGGCAGCCATGGACGAGCCCGCCGACCAGGCGGCCAAACCCGGCCTCCTCATCCATCTGGTCCGGCGGCCGCGGTGGCTGATGGGGCTGGCCGCCGACGTCGGCGGGTTCGCCCTCCTGGCCGCCGCCCTGAGCCGGGGCTCGTTGGTGGTCGTCCAGCCTCTGGTCACCACCTCCCTGCTCTTCACCTTCGTGTTCATCTCGGTCTGGTACCACGAGCCCATCTCTGCCGCGGAGTGGTCGGCCATGCTCCTGGTCATGGCCGGGCTGGCCGCCTTTCTCATCGTGGCCTCGCCCACCGAGACGAGCACGGCCGTGGCCGACAGGCGCGGTTGGCTGCTCTGCAGCTCCACCGTGACCGCGCTGGTGGTGGTCGCGGCCGGGGGCGGGCTGAGGGCGTCGGGGCCGGCCCGGGCCGCGTGCTTCGGTGTGGCCGCGGGCCTGGCCGACGCCTTCGTGAGCGTGCTGGCCAAGGCCTTCGCGGGCTCGTGGGACCAGGGCCTGGCCGCGCTCTTCCGCTCGTGGACGCCCTACGCGCTGCTCGCCGGCGGCCTGACCGCCCTGCTGCTGGCGTCGACCGCCTATCAGGCCGGTCACCCCACCGTCTCGCTGCCCATCATCACCGTCGCCGACCCCCTGGTCGGGTCGCTCATCGGCATCAGCCTGTTCGGTGAGCGGCTGGAGCTGAACGGCCTGCGTGGTCCGGGCATGGTGCTGGCCCTGCTGGCCATGGGCACGGGTCTGGTCGCCCTGGGCCGCAACTCTCGGGTGGCGCGGGCCATGGGCCCGGACGCGCCCGAGCCGGTGGCGGCCGCGGGGTGAGCCCTCCGGAGGCGGAGCCGGGCCCGGCTCGAGACGTCCCGGCCGCACGCGTGGTGTTCTCTGAGGAGGACCGCCGGGCCGTGCTGGCCATGGTCGACGAGTCCCTCCGTACCGGGTCCCTGACCCTCGGCCGCCACACCAAGGCGTTCGAGGAGGCCTTCGCCCGGCGCCACGGTCTGCCCCACGCCGTGGCCGTCTCCAGCGGCACCAGCGCCCTGGAGATCGTCCTCCGCAGCATCGGTGTCGCCGGGCACGAGGTCGTGGTGCCGACCAACACCTTCTTCGCCACCGCCGCGGCCGTCGTGCACGCGGGGGGCGTCGTGCGCTTCGCCGACATCGCCGCGGACACGCTGGCCCTGTCCGTGGCCACGGTCGACGCCGCCATCACGCCGGCCACCGCCGCCGTGGTCATGGTCCACATCGGCGGCCTCGTCTCGCCCGAGACCCCTGCCATCCAGGCCCTGTGCGAACGGCGGGGCGTGATCCTGCTGGAGGATGCGGCCCACGCCCACGGATCGAGCCTCGACGGCAGGGCCGCGGGCTCGTTCGGTCGCGCCGCCGCCTTCTCCTTCTATCCCACCAAGGTTGTGACCAGCGGGGAAGGGGGAATGATCCTGACCGGCGACTCCGGCCTGCGAGACGAAGCCCTGATCTACCGGGACCAGGGAAAGGCCGGCTTCCTCAACGGGGACCACGTACGCCTGGGCTACGCCTGGAGGATGAGCGAGCTCCACGCCGCCGTGGGGCTGGTTCACCTGCGCGGGCTGGACGAAGCCCTCGCGGTCCGACGGCGGGTGGCCGAGGTCTACCGCGACGGGCTGGCCGGCTGCGAGGGCATGAGCCCCATCCCCGTCCCGGAGGGTTGCCGGAGCAACTATTACAAGTACATTGCCGTGCTGGCTGGGGACCTTGACCGAGCCGAGGTCAAGAGCCGTCTGGAGCAGGAGTGCCGCGTGAGATTGAGCGGTGAGGTCTATGCTTTGCCCCTGCACCGCCAGCCCGTGTTCGCGGGCATGGCGGAGGGTGAGTTCCCAGTGGCGGACGACATCTGCGCCCGCCACGTTTGCCTGCCCATATATTCCAACATGACCGTCGACGAGGCGTCCTACGTCGTGGGGAGCGTGAAGGCGACCATGGCCCGGACCACTCCCAGGGCCGGGCAGGCCCGGGCATGAAGGTCGCGGTAACGGGAGGCTCGGGCTTCATCGGATCCCACGTGGTCGACCGGCTGGTGGAGGCGGGCCACCGCGTGGTGGTCATCGACACCAAACCCCCCCACAGGCTGGACACGGTCTACCGGGACGTCGACGTGACCGACCTGACCGGGCTGCTGCGGGCCACGTCGGGCTGCGACGCCATATTCCACCTGGCCGCCGTCTCCAACGTCAACGACGCCCTGGCCAACCCGGTGGCGACCTTCGAGGTCAACGTCTCGGGCACGGCCCGGGTGTGGGAGGCGGCCCGCCGCAACGGCGTGGGCCGGGCCTTCCTGGCCAGCACCGTCTGGGTCTATTCCGCGGCCGACGTCCAGGCCGTGGTGGACGAGGACACCCCGCTCGGCGTGCTCGGGACCGAGCACGTGTACACGGCCTCCAAGGTGGCGTCCGAGCTGGTGGTCACCAGCTTCGCCGAGCTCTACGGGCAGCCCTACACGATCCTGCGCTACGGCATCCCCTTCGGGCCCCGCATGCGCCAGGAGCTGGTCATCCCCCGCTTCGTCAGCAGCGCCCACGAGGGGCGTCCCATCACCATCCACGGCGACGGCCTCCAGTTCCGCAACTACGTATACGTGGAGGACCTGGCCGACGCCCACGTCCTCGCCCTGGACGAGAAGGCCGAGAACGAGACCTTCAACCTGGAGGGGCCCGAGCCCGTGAGCATCCGCCGGGTGGCCGAGGTGGTCCGCGGCCTGGTGAACCCGCTGCTCGCCATCGAGTTCGTCCCCGGCCGGCGCGGGGACTACGCCGGCCGCCAGGTGTCGGCCGACAAGGCGTCCCGCGTCCTTGGCTGGCAGGCCCGCACCCCCTTCGAGGAGGGCATGCGCCGCTACACCGACTGGTGGATGGAGGAGAGCGAAGAGGGCGCCCCCCAGGCGGGGGAGGTGTGACCGCCAGCCGGGCGCTGTTTCTCTCGGGCTCGTTCGGAAAGGGCCACGACACCCTGGCCGAGGCGTGCGCCGGCGCCCTGGCCCCCCACGGGGTGGAGAGCAGGATCGTGGACTGCATGCCCATGCTCGGCCACGGGCCCGGCGCGGCCGGAGACTGGATCTTCCGCCGCCTGCTGTCGGTCACCCCCGTGTACGACGCCTTCCACTTCTCCCAGCTGCGGGGCGAGGGCGTCCTCGGTCGCTTCGCCGACCGGGCTGCCGCCAAGGTCATGCTCCCGCACCTGCGCCAGGAGGTGGAGCGCTTCGGGCCCGACCTCATCGTTTCGGTGTTCGCCACGGGGGCGGCCGCGGCCGTGCGTCTCAGGCCCGAGCACCCCGACCTGGTTCACGTGGTGTTCATCACCGACGCCTTCGCCCACAAGCTGTGGGTGCACGAGGGCACCGACCTGTTCCTGGTCACGTCCGATCTGGCGGCCGCGTCCGTGCGCCGCTACTGGCCCCGGGCCAGGGCCGAGGTCGTCAACGCCCCGGTGCGGCCCGCCTTCTACCAAGCGCCGGGCAAGGGCGCGGCCCGGGCCTGCCTGGGTGTGCCGGCCGAGGTCCCCTGCGTGCTCCTGATGGCGGGGGCCTGGGGCATCGGGCCCCTGGACGAGGTGGCCCGGGGGCTGGGCCGGGCCGGATACTGGGTGCTGGCCGTGGGCGGCACCAACGCCCGCCTCGTGCGCCGCCTGCAGCGCCTCACCGAGGCCGAGCCCACCGTGGTGCCCTTCGGCTACACCGACCGGGTGGCCGAGCTGATGTCGGCCAGCGACGTCGTCGTCACCAGCGCGGGCGACACCTGCCGGGAGGCGCGCGTCGTGGGGCGGGGGCTGATCCTGCTCGACGTCGTCCCCGGCCACGGCCGGGAGAACCTCATGCAGGAGCTGGCCCTAGGCAACGCGGCGGCCTGCTCGCCCACCCCCGACGCGGTGCTGGCCGCGGTGGAGGCCTTCCTGGCCGACGGGCGCCGCGAGCCCGAGGCGCCCACGGCGTCGGCCGCGTCCTGGGACGCCGAGTTCGTCGGCGCCCTGTCCCGTGCCGGCGTCGACCTCGGCGCCGCCAATGACGCTCGGTAGGTACTACGGCTTCCAGGGCTCCCAGGCGCTCTGGTCGACGTCGATGTGTCCCTGGCGCATGCTGGCGTCCCACCGGGTCTGGTCACCGTCGCGCCAGAAGCGCAGGTCGACCCGGGACCTGCCCACCCACATGCCCTGGAGGGTGAGCTCGGGCAGCCAGTCGGGCAGCTCGGGGTCGACGTGGAGCCGCCCGGCGGGGGCGTCGGCCTGGATCCCGAGGACGGCCTGGAGGAAGTGGAAGATGGAGCCCGCGGCCCAGGCCTGGGGGACGTTGGCCCCCCGGTAGAGCACCGGGAACAGGCCGGGCTTGCGCTCGATGCCGGCCCACAGCTCGGGCAGGCGGTAGCTGGCGAAGTAGGTCGCGGCCTGGGAGACGTCGTGGCCCACGCGGGCGGCCTCGGCCGCGAAGCCGTAGCGCTTGAACCCCATGGCGATCATCCCGTTGTCGTGGGGCCAGACCGAGCCCCGCTGATAGGAGTGGGGGTTGTAGGCGGGGTTGTCGGCCGACAGCGTGCGGATGCCCCAGCCGGTCCACATGTCGGGCTCGAAGAAGCGCTTCACCACCCGGGCGGCCCGATCGGCTGAGGCGATACCGCTCCACAGCAGGTGGCCGGGGTTGGAGGCGATGGTCCTGATCGGCTTCTTGTCGGGGTCGAGGCCGAAGGCATAGAAGCCGAGGTCCTCGCACCAGAAGGCTTCCTCGAAGCGGGCCTGGAGGTCGGCCGCCTTGGTGCGCAGGGCGGCGGCCCGTTCGCCCTCATCGAGGGCCTCGAAGGCCTCGGCCATGCGCATCCACGCGTCGAACACGTAGCCCTGGAGCTCGCACAGGGCCTTGGGCTGGTGCACCTGGGTGCCGTCGGGGTAGACGACGGCGTCGCCCGCGTCCTTCCAGGCCACGTTCTCGTAGCCCAGCGAGGAGCGGGTCCTGTACTCCTGGAAGCCGTCCCCGTCCAGGTCTCCGTGGCGGTCGATCCACTCGAGGCAGCGCAGGGCCACGTCGCGGTACTCGCGGAGGATGGAGTCCTCTCCCAGCCACCTCCATGCCTCGTGCAGGGCGATCAGGTAGAGAGGGGTGGCGTCGTGGGTGCCGTAGTAGGGGGTGTGGGGGATCCTCTTGAAGTGGGCCAGCTCTCCGAAGCGCATCTCGTGGGGGATCTTGCCGGGCTCGGCGTCCCTCCAGTCGTCCATCTCGGTGGCCTGGAGCTCGGCCAGCTTCTTGAGGGCGCCCCGGACGAAGCCGCAGTTGAGGACCATGCACTGGAGGCTGGCGATGAGACTGTCGCGGCCGAAGATGGTGACGAACCAGGGGACGCCGGCGGCGGGTAGCCAGACGTCGGGCTCGAAGTCGTGGTCGTGCAGGCGCAGCGCGCCCAGGTCCTCGACCGACTGGTGAAAGAGGCGGTAGCAGTCCTCGTTGGGGGTCCGCAGGGAGGTGGCCTGCTCCATCCAGCGCTCCTGGAGGAGATTGGCCTGGGGTGGGCTGAAGCTCCCCTCCAGGTGGCAGCGGGCGGCCCGGGCCCGCTCCAGCTCGACCAGGATGTAGTCGCAGCAGGCGTGCCAGACGCCGCCGGGATCGAGGCTGACGTCGAAGGTCACCCGCCCGTTGGCGTAGTGCGGGGCGGGGCCGTCGTTGGTCATGCGGTAGATGAAGCTGCGGGCGAAGTCGTCGTGGACGTAGCTGGTCTCCAGCTCGCCCGATGCGGGCCGCCACTCGGTGACGATGCGGCCCCGGCGCATGAAGTGGTGCTCCTTGACCTCGAAGAGGTCGGCGAAGTCGGAGCGGACGACGATCTCCAGGTTCAGGCGCACCGGCTCCTGGGAGTAGTTGGCCAGGTCGAGGTGCTCGTGCACCCCCTCGCCCACCGCCCGCTCGATGGTCAGCCCCAGGGTGCCCTCGGGGACGGCGCCGCCCTCGGTGAGCAGGGCAGGGTTGGTCAGGTAGATCCGGCAGGTGTTGTAGGAGTTGGCCCCTGAGGTGAGGGGAAGCCAGGCCTCGCCGTTGGCGGCGCAGGACCAGTAGCTCACGAATCGGGTGTCGGACGAGAACACGCCCAGCTCGCTCTTGTCGCTGATCCCGCCGTCCATGTCGCTGACCACGAAGGTGCTGCCCTGGTTGATGGTGAGGACCGGCGGTCCCACCTGGAGGTCAAGGGGCACGTTGGATCACCTCGGGAGAGCCTCCTGTGGCGGCGCCGGCAGACGCTACAGCCGGGAGCCGGACAGAGCCGGGACTGGGGAACAAGGTGGGTCCCTCAGCCGTTTTCCTTCTCCGCGAAGGAGTGAGATCTGATGCCTGATGTGACTAATGCCACCTTGCCCCTGGTTCCGACCAACAGCGGCGTGGTACTCCCTGGAATGGTCGTGAGCATGGCCCTCGAGACCCCGGAGGCCCGGGCCGCGGTCGAGGCCGGCACGGCGGGGGACGGGAGGGTCGTCCTCGTGCCCCGGGTCGGCGGGCGCTACGCCGGGGTGGGGACGGTGGCCCACGTGGAGCAGGCCGGCCAGCTCCCCGGCGGGGTGGCCGCCGTGGTGGTGCGGGGCCTGAGCCGGGCCCGCATCGGTTTGGGCCTGCCCGGCACGGGCACGGCCCTGTGGGTCCAGATCGAGCCGGTGGAGGATCCCCCCGAGCCGTCCGAGCGCGCCCTGGAGCTGGCCCGGGAGGTCCGCGCCGTCATGGAGAACGTGCTCGAGCACCGGGGAGCCAGCCAGATCGCCGAGTCCCTGCGGGCCGTCACCGACCCGGGCGCCCTGGCCGACCTGGCCGGCTACTCGCCCGACCTGTCCTTCGAGCAGAAGGTGGAGCTGCTGGAGACGGTCGAGGTGGAAGCGCGCCTGGAGCGCATCCTGGGCTGGATGCGGGACGTGCTGGCCGACCTGTCCCTGCGCGAGCGCATCCGCAACGAGGTCAGTGAGGGGATGGAGCGCACCCAGCGGGACTTCCTGCTGCGCCAGCAGCTGGCCGCCATCCGCAAGGAGCTGGGTGAGGCCGACGAGGCCACCGACGCCATCGAGGACTACCGCGCCCGCCTGGACGCCATGGACGTGGCCGAGCCCGTGCGCAAGGCCATCGATCGGGAGATCGGGCGGCTGGAGCGCACGAGTGAGCAGAGCCCCGAGCACGGCTGGATCCGCACGTGGCTCGACACCATCTTCGAGCTCCCCTGGGGCAAGCGTTCCGAGGACCACCTCGACCTGGAGGAGGCCAGGCGCACCCTCGACGCCGACCACACCGGCCTGTCCGACGTGAAGGAACGGATCGTGGAGTACCTGGCCGTGCGCAAGCGCCGGGCCGACCGTGGCCTGGCGCCGGCCGGGGGCAGGGGCTCCGGCGTCATCCTGGCTCTGGCCGGCCCTCCCGGGGTGGGCAAGACCTCCCTGGGGGAGTCGGTGGCGCGCGCCCTGGGGCGCTCGTTCGCCCGGGTCGCCCTGGGCGGCATCAGGGACGAGGCCGAGGTCCGCGGCCACCGCCGCACCTATGTCGGCGCCCAGCCCGGGCGCATAGTGCGCGCTCTGGCCGAGGCCGGGACCATGAACCCCGTGTTCATGCTCGACGAGGTGGACAAGCTGGGCGCCGACTGGCGGGGCGACCCGTCCTCCGCCCTGCTCGAGGTCCTCGACCCCGCGCAGAACCACACCTTCCGGGACCACTACCTGGAGGTGGACCTGGACCTGTCCGAGGTTCTCTTCATCGCCACCGCCAACGTGGCCGACACCATCCCCGGCCCCCTACTGGACCGCATGGAGCTCATCCGCATCGACGGCTACACCGAGGACGAGAAGGTGGCCATCGGCCACGACCATCTGCTGGTCCGCCAGCGGGAGCGCAACGGGCTCGAGGAGGGCGAGGTCGACGTGACCGACGGCGCCCTGCGGCGCATCGCGTCCGAGTACACACGCGAGGCCGGGGTGCGCAGCCTGGAGCGGGAGCTGGGGCGCCTCCTCCGCAAGGTGGCCACCCGTCTGACCGCGGGCGACCTGGAGCCCCCCGTCCTCGTCGACGGAGAGGACGTCGGGTCCTACCTGGGCCGGCCCCGGTTCTTCTTCGAGGCCCCTGACCGCACCGCGGTGCCGGGAGTGGCCACCGGCCTGGCCGTGACCGGTACCGGGGGCGACGTGCTCTTCGTGGAGGCCACGGCCATGCCCGGTGAGCCCGGTCTCACCATCACCGGGCAGCTCGGCGACGTCATGAAGGAGTCGGCCGAGATCGCCCTCTCCTACGTGCGCTCGCACGCCGAGGCCCTGGGCCTCGCCCAGCAGGCGCTGGACGGGAGGCGCTTCCACGTCCACGTCCCGGCCGGAGCCGTGCCCAAGGACGGACCTTCCGCGGGCGTGACCATGGTGACGTCCCTGGTCAGCCTGCTGAGCGGACGCTCGGTGCGGGGTACCGTCGGCATGACGGGGGAGGTGACCCTCCAGGGCCGCGTCCTGCCCATCGGCGGGGTCAAGCAGAAGGTGCTGGCCGCCCACCGGGCCGGGCTCACGGAGGTCATCCTCCCGGCGCGCAACGGGCCGGACCTGGACGACATCCCCGAGGCGGTGCGGGACCAGCTCTCCTTCCACCTGGTCTCCGACGTCACCGAGGTTCTGGGGCACGCCCTGGAGCGGGCGGAGGCGCCGGCGCTCGCCGAGGAGGGCGCCGCCGCCTGACGCCACCCCGCTCTGGCGTGACCCCGGTCTGACGTTGCCGTGGTCCGACGGCGTCGCCCCCGTGGGCGGCGCCGGGGACCGGGCCCGGCGCACCGGGCGTAGCATCTGGGCAGCGCCGCCCGTGGCGTACGTCGACACCCGGGAGGGTCTGCCCATGGATCGCCTGAGCCCGCTGGACGCGTCGTTCCTCCACATGGAGAACGACGTCAACCACATGCACATCGCCTCGGTGGGCATCTTCGAGGGCCCCGCCCCTGACCGGGACGAGCTGGTGGGGATGGTGGCGGCCAAGCTCCCCCTGGTTCCCCGCTACCGCCAGAAGGTTCGCTTCGTGCCCTTCCAGCTGGGCCGTCCGGTGTGGGTGGACGACCCGCACTTCAACATCGACTACCACGTGCGGGCCACGGCTCTGGCCAAGCCCGGGGGCGACGAGCAGCTGCGCACCCTGGTCGGCCGGGTGATGTCCCAGCCGCTCGACCGGTCCAAGCCCCTTTGGGAGATGTGGATGGCCGACGGGCTAGAAGGCGGTCAGTGGGCCCTTCTCTCCAAGACCCACCACAGCATGGTGGACGGCGTCTCCGGCACCGACCTGCTGACGGTCGTGCTCGACCGGGAGCCCGAGCCCCCCCGCCAGCCGTCACCGGAGTTCCACGCCGGCCAGGAGCCCGGCGCCGCCCGCCTCTTGGCCGACGCCGTGGCCGAGCGCCTGGTGAGCCCCTACGAGCAGGTGCGGGCCTTGCGGGCCGCCACCCGACAGGTGCGGGAGCTGGGGAGGGGCGTGCGCTCGATGATCGGCGTGGTGCGGCCCACCCCCCTGTCCACCCTCAACGGGCCCATCGGGCCCCACCGGCGCTGGGCCTGGGCCCGCAGCACCCTCGACCAGATCAAGGTCATACGCAAGGGCGTCGGCGGCACCGTGAACGACGTCGTGCTCACCGCCATCACCCGGGGCTTCCGCGACCTGTTGGTCAGCAGGGGAGAGGACCCGGGCCGGGTGGTACGGACGTTGGTGCCGGTGTCGGTGCGCACCCCCGGGCAGGCGGGGCCGGCGACGGGCGACGGCACGTTCAACAACAAGGTCTCGGGGATGATCGCCGAGCTCCCGGTCGGGATCGGGGACCCCAAGGCCCGCCTCGACGCCATCCGGGCCCAGATGGCCGACCTCAAGGAGTCCAAGCAGGCGGTGGCGGGGGAGGTGCTCACGTCGCTGTCGGGCTTCGCCCCGCCCGTGCTGCTCACCCTGGGGACCCGGCTGTTCAGCCGGCTGCCCCAGCGCAACGTCAACACGGTGACCACCAACGTCCCCGGGCCCCAGTTCCCTCTGTACGCCGCGGGCCGGCGCATGCTGGAGGCGTTCCCCTACGTCCCCCTGGCCGGCTCGGTCCGCATCGGGGTGGCCATCTTCTCCTACAACGGGCTGGTCAACTTCGGCGTGACCGCCGACTACGACTCCAGCCCCGACGTCGACGTGCTGTGCCGGGGCATCGAGGAGGGGATGGCCGAGCTCCAGAAGCTGGCCGAGTCCGGTCCGCTGTAGGCCGAGCTCCGCTGCCCGCGCCGGTCAGAACTGTTTCAGGTACTCGGTTCGAACCTTGAAGCACTCGGTCTGCGCGTCTCCCGGCGCGATCTGACACAGGGCGGCGGCCTTGTCGCCGTTGTGGTCGGTCGAGATGTCGTTCTTGGCCGCCGCGTCTACGCACGAGCGGAAGGCCACGTCCTTGCTGGCCAGCCGGCAGGAGTCGATGGTCTTGGGCCCGTCCAGCAGCTCCCTGCTGCTGATGTCACGCCCCATGCTCTCGTAGCAGGTGATCTCGTAGGCGTGCTCGACGCTCTGGCAGGCGGCGAAGCCGGCTCGATAGTCCCAGTTGGCCTGCTTGAGGATGTTGGACGTCACCATGACGTAGCAGGACGGCTTCTGCTCCTCCGTCACCGCGTTGCACGGGAACACGGGGTCGGAGGGGCGGATGTCCACGGCCGTGCCCTCGACCTGGTCGGCGATGAGGTTCTGCATGAAGACGCCCGTGTAACAGGACTGCCTGTCCCACGGGTCGGCCATGGAGTCGCACCAGGGCAGGGCCTTGAAGACGTCGTTCTGGTACCTCAGGGTGATCCCGTGGCCCAGACCGTGGACGCAGGTGTAGTTGTCGAAGGAGTAGCGCTTGACCCCGGGCTGGTCGCAGATGTGGTCGATGCGGGTCTTCAGCTCGGAGTCGGTCAGCGCCGAGGTGTAGGCCTCGAGCAGCCCGTGGAAATAGCCGGAGAAGCAGATGTTGCCCAGGCGCTGCCCGGCGGCCAGTCCTGTGGCCAGCGAGGTGTAGCGGCGGGCCGCCACCCGGCCCACGACGTGGGCGAGCTGGTGGCACTGTCCCTCGGCGTAGGGGCCGGTGTGGGACAGGCCGTCGAGGTCGGCCAGGGCCGTCTCGGCCCCCTTCTTGCGGGTGGTGGCCTCGAAGTAGCGCTGCCAGCAGCCGAGCAGGAAGGCCGGGGTGCGCTGGCAGTCGACGGGGCGGGCCACGACCAGCTGGGCCTGGGACTGGGCCCGGCGCAGGGAGATGACCTGGCCCGCAGGCTGCAGGCCGGTGAGCCCGGCCGCGGCGGTGAGGGCGGCCACCAGCACGCCCGCTTCCAGGGCGACGGTCCTGGCCCCGGGACGACCCCCCGCCCGCGAGCGGGCAACGGAGCCGGCGCCGCGCTTGGGGGACGAGACGCTCTGCCGGTGGTACAGGCCGAGCGCCGCGGCCACGAAGAGGAGCCCCACCTTCAGACCCAGCGTCTTCCCGTAGGCGGTGGTGGCCAGCTTGGCCACGGGCCCGAGGCTGACCCCGGCCAGCCAGACCCCGCTGGCCACGAGCACGGCCAGGGCGGCGGTGGCTACGGGCGAGAAGCCGCGGAGGAAGGCCCTGGTGAGCGCGACGCGGTGGGGCGCGGCATGGCGCCGGTAGGAGCGCCGCCTGGTGATGACCACGAAGGCGGCCAGGGTGCCGGCCCAGACGGCGACCGCACCCAGGTGCAGGGCCGTGACCACCACGCCCTCGACCGGAGCGGGGCGGGTGGCGGCGTGGCCGGTGGCCACCTCGAGGCTGCACAGCCCGAGGAGGGAGGCGGCCAGGACCACAACGGGCCCGCGGAGGGTGCCGGCTCGGTCCTCCGGGCGGCGGACGAGACGGCGGGCCAGGAGCAGGGCGACGACGCTGGCCACCAGCACCGCGGCCCACACCCGGCCCTGGTAGGCGAGCAGGACTCCCCGGGCGGCCGAGAGCGCCGATCGCTCGGCACCGGCGTTGGTCGCCGCCTGCCACAGCAACAGGCCGAGGCGGAGGGCGCTGGCTCCCACCAGGGCGGCCCCGGCGAGCGCGAGGCCACGCCCGGCCGTCGTGCCCACCTCGGCGATCAGCTCTCCGTCGGGGTCACCGGAGCGAGAAGGGCGCGCCCCCCGGCCCCGGGCCCACGCCCAGGCGAAGAGCATTCCCGCGCTCAGAGTCAGCGCCAGGTACCAGGCGAGCCGGGCCGCCCCCGCCGTCCAGGCCAGGACGTGCGAGCCCCCGCCCGCGGATTTGAACCCTTGGGGCACGGCCGCCCCCAGGCCGAACAGGATCTGGCCGCTGGCTATGTGGGTGTCCCTCGTGGCCGCGTGCCAGGTGATGACGTAGCTGCCCCGGGCGATGTCGGGCACCGGTACCTCGACCTGGCCGGACTTGCCTGGCACCGCTCTCGGAGCCCCGAGCTGGAGGTGGGTCCCGTCCGGGCGCTGGAGCTCGATGCGGGAGAGACCGAGCTCCACGGGCTCAGAGAAGGAGAGATGGAAGAGGTGGGGAGCCGAGCCCAGGACCGCGCCGTCCGCCGGGTCGCTGTTGAGAAGGCTGGCGTGGGCCGACGCCGGCCCGGCCAGCTCGACTAGGAGCAGGAGGACGAGCAGGGCGAAGGCCCCGGCTCTAGCCACCGATCGCGGCGCCCAACGGGCCAATGACGCCAGCGGGCGCGGCACCACCCCACTCTGGCCAAGGAGGGATTGGCCCTCATCGTCAAAATTGATGATCCCAAGAGCCGGCCGACCCCTGGCGGCCGCCCGCGGCGGGGTCCATGATGGGGCTTCTCCAACAGAGGGGAGGGGATGGCATGCGGGTCTCCACGACCGTGAACGGCCGGTCCTACGAGCACGAGATCGAGCCCCGGCTCCTGCTCGTGTACTACCTGCGGGACGTGCTGGGGCTCACGGGCACCAAGGTCGGCTGCGACACCTCGTCGTGCGGGGCGTGCACGGTGCTGGTGGACGGGGAGTCGGTGAAGTCCTGCACCATGCTGGCCGCCCAGGCCGACGGGTGCGCGATGACGACCATCGAGGCCCTGGCCGTCGACGGCGCCCTCGACCCCCTGCAGGAGGCGTTCCACGACAACCACGCGCTGCAGTGCGGGTTCTGCACCTCCGGGATGGTGATGGCCGCCATGTCGATCATCCGTGAGCATCCCGGGCTGACCGAAGCCGACGTGCGCGAGGGGCTGGAGGGCAACCTGTGCCGCTGCACCGGCTACCACAACATCGTCAAGGCCGTGCTCGCCGGCGCCGGGCGCCAGGCCCATCCCGTGGGGGCGGCACGATGACGGTGACGGGCGTGCCCGCCGACGGCCGCATCGGCACCCCGCTGCTCCGCAAGGAAGACCCTCCCCTCCTGACCGGTGAGGCCCGCTTCGTGGAGGACCTGGTGGTGCCCGGCGCGCTCCACGCGGCCGTTCTCCGCAGCCCCCACGCCAACGCCCGCATCCGGTCGCTGGACATCTCCGGCGCGCTGGCCTCTCCCGGTGTCGTGGCCGCCTTCACCGGCGCCGACCTGCGCGAGGAGTGGGCCCAGCCCCTGCCCTGCGCCTGGCCCGTGACTGCGGACATCAAGATCCCCGAGCACCTGCCCCTGGCCGTCGAGCACGTCAGCTATGGCGGGGACGCGGTGGCCGTGGTGGTGGGGGAGTCTCGGGAGGCGGCGGTGGACGCCCTCGACGCCGTGGTCGTCGACTACGAGCCGCTCCCGGCCGTCGTCGACCTGCAGGAGGCCCTCACGGACAGAGTCGTGGTCCACGAGTCGCTGGGCTCCAACCGCTGCTACACGTGGTCGCTCATCCCCGACCCGGCTGCGGTCGACTCCGCCTTCGCCGAGGCGGCCCACGTCGTCAAGGAGCGCTACGTCCAGCAGCGCCTTATCCCCAACGCCATGGAGACCCGAGGCGTCTGCGTGGTGCCCCAGCCCTTCGGAGGCGACTACACGATCTACTCCGCCACCCAGATCCCCCACATCCTCAAGGTGATGCTGGGCATCGTGACGGGCATACCCGAGCAGAAGCTGCGGGTCGTCGCCCCGTGGGTCGGGGGCGGCTTCGGGTCCAAGCTGAACGTGTACGCCGAAGAGGCGCTGTGCCTGGCCCTGGCCCGGCGGCTCAAGCGTCCCGTGCGCTGGACCGAGGAGCGCATCGAGAACGCCCAGGCCACCATCCAGGGTCGGGGCATGATCCAGGAGATCGAGCTGGCCGCCGACCGCGACGGGCGGGTGCGGGCGGTACGGGTGAACCTGCTGGCCGACATGGGCGCCTACCTACAGCTGGTCACCCCCGGCATCCCCCTCCTGGGCGCTTTCCTCTACCACGGCGTGTACGACATCCCCGCCTACGCCTTCACCTGCACCGGGGTGTTCACCACCAAGACGGCCACCGACGCCGACCGGGGCGCGGGGCGGCCGGAAGCCACCTACGCCATAGAACCGGCCATGGACGCCCTCGCCCACCAGCTGGGTCTGGACCCGGCCGAGGTCAGGCGGCGCAACTTCATCGCCACCGAGAAGTTCCCCTACTCCTCCGCCGCTGGGCTCGTCTTCGACAGCGGGGACTACGGGCCCGCCCTGGACCAGGCCCTGGAGCTGGCCGCCTACGAGGCGACGCGCAAGGAGCAGCAGGACCGTCGCAACGCGGGCGCCAACAAGCGGATCGGCATCGGGCTGTCCTGCTACGTCGAGATGTGCGGACTGGCGCCCAGCCGGGTGCTGGCCTCGCTCAACTACTCGGCGGGCGGCTGGGAGGCGGCGACGGTCCGGCTCATGGCCACGGGCAAGGTGCAGGTGGTCACCGGCTCCACCCCCCACGGGCAGGGCCACGAGACATGCTGGTCCCAGATCGTGGCCGACCGCCTGGGGGTGGACCCTGACGACGTCGACGTGGTCTCGGGCGACACCGCCCTGTCGCCGGCGGGGATGGACACCTACGGCTCGCGATCCCTTTCCGTTGGGGGCGTGGCCGTCTGGCAGGCCACCGAGAAGGTCATCGCCAAGGCCCGGGCCATCGCCGCCCACCAGATGGAGGCGTCCGAGGAGGACCTCGAGCTGGTGGGAGGGTCCTTCCAGGTGAAGGGCACGCCCAGCCGGTCCATGGCCATCCAGGCCGTGGCCTTCGAGGCCTTCACCGCCCACAACCTGCCCGACGGCATGGAGCCGGGGCTGGAGGCCCAGGTCACCTACGACCCGCCCAACTTCACCTTCCCCTTCGGGACGCACGTGGCCGTGGTCGAGGTGGACTCGGAGACGGGCGACGTCGACCTGGTCAGGTACGTGGCCGTCGACGACTGCGGCAACCAGGTCAACCCCATGATCGTGGAGGGCCAGGTGCACGGCGGGGTGGTCCAGGGCATCGCCCAGGCCCTGTACGAGGAGGCGGTCTACGACCAGGACGGGAACCTGCGCACGTCGACGCTGACCGACTACCTCGTCCCCTCGGCGGCCGAGGTCCCGAGCTTCACCCTGGGTCACACGGTGACGCCGAGCCCCACCAACCCCATGGGGGTCAAGGGGGTGGGCGAGGCGGGGACGATCGCGTCCACTCCCGCGGTCATGAACGCGGTGCTAGACGCCCTCGCCCCCCTGGGGGTCACCGCCCTGGACATGCCCGCCTCGCCTCAGCGAGTGTGGGAGGCCGTGGAGCGCGCCAAGAAAGCCGCGGAAGGGGAGGAGAGGTGATCCCTGCCAGCTTCGACTACCAGCGGGCGGCGTCGGCCGAGGAGGCCGTCTCCATGCTGCGGGAGCACGGCGAGGAGGCCAAGCTCCTGGCCGGCGGGCACTCCCTGCTCCCGCTCATGAAGCTTCGCCTGGCCACACCCTCCGTTGTCATCGACGTCGGGCGCATCCGGGAGCTCTCCTACCTGCGCGACGGGGGAGACCAGGTGTCCATCGGCGCCCTCACTCGCCACCGGGACGTGGAGACGTCCGAGCTCCTCCAGCGCGAGGTCCCGATCCTGGCCCACGTGGCCGGGCTGGTGGGAGACCCCCAGGTCCGGCACCGGGGCACCATCGGAGGGTCGCTGGCCCACGGAGATCCCGCGTCCGACCTGCCCGCGGTGGTGCTGGCCCTGGGAGGGACGCTGGTGGTGCAGGGGCCCGGCGGCCGCCGGGACATCCCCGCCACCGAGTTCTTCCAGGGCTTCCTGGAGACGGCGCTGGCGCCCGAGGAGATGCTGGTGGAGATCCGCGTCCCCAAGGCCCGGGGCGGTTGGTCGTACCAGAAGTTCAACAGGCGGGCTATCGACTGGGCCATCGTGGGGGTGGCGGCCGTGCGGAACGGCACGACGGGCGTGGCCCTGGTCAACATGGGACCCGTCCCCCTCCGGGCCTCGGCGGTGGAGCAGGCCCTGGCCGGGGGGGCGTCGGCCGCCGACGCGGCAGCCCTGGCGGCCGAGGGCACCGATCCCTCGGCCGACCTCAACGCCAGCGTCGAGTACCGCCAACACCTGGCCCGGGTCCTGGTGCGCAGGGCCCTGGAGGAAGCCGGAGCCTGAGTCCGCGCCGCCGCCGGCTAGACACCCATTAGGCGCTGGCGTTCTCCACGCTGATGACGAGGGGCTCGTGACGGGCCTCGTCCTCGGCTGAGAGCCACTCCTCCTCGACCGGCGCCGTGGCGCGCGCCGGCAGGTAGCGGTAGGCGACGGACAGGGCGAGCACGACGATCGCCGTCCCCACTCCGAAGGTGACCCTCATGGCCGCGAGGAAGGCGTGGTGGGCGGCCTGCTGGAGGGCGGCGGCGTGGGCCCGGTCCAGGCCCCGGGCCACCTGGAGCGAGGTCCCGATGGACTCCCGGGCCGTGGCCCTGAGGGCGGCGGGGACCGAGCTCAGGCCTCCGATGGCGGCGTGGTAGCGCGCCGCGAAGACGCTGCCCAGCACGGCGACGCCGACCGCGCCCCCCGTCTGTCTCGTCGTGTCGTTCACGGCCGATCCGACCCCGGCCCGATGCGGCGGCAACGAGCCCATGATCGACTCGGTGACGGGGGCTGCGGTGATGCCCATCCCCATCCCGAACACCAGGCGCACCAAGAGTCCCGAGGCGAGGGAGGACATGACCGTGTCCGACGCGTAGGCCGCCATGGCGCAGGTCACGACCGAAAGGCCGGTCACGACGACGCGCTTGGTGCCCCAGCGCTCGACCAGGCGGGGGGCGATGGGGCCTCCCGCCATCAACCCGAATGCGACGGGCGCCATCATCATCCCCGCCTCCAGCGGGCTGTAGTGCAGCACGAACTGGAAGTACTCGGTGAGCAGGAAGGTGGAGCCGAACAGGGCGAAGAAGGTGAGCGTGATGGTGGCGGAGGCGGCCGAGAAACGGGGGTTCCGGAAGAAGCGGACGTCGAGCATGGGCTGATCGCAGCGCAGCTCCCACACCCAGAAGAGGCTGAAGAACAGGGCGGCCAGGGCGAAGCCGGTCACCGTCCTGGTGGCCAGCCACCCGTGGTCGGGCGCCTCGATGATGGCGTAGAGAAGGGGGACCAGGGACAGGATCGACAGCGCCGCCCCCAGAGGATCGAGAGGGCTCTCATCGCTTCGGCCCGACGGTGGGATGAATATGCGGGCCAGCACGAAGGCGGTGACGCAGATGGGCACGTTCACGAGGAACACGGCCTGCCAGCCGAAACGCTCGACCAGGAAGCCGCCGGCGAGGGGACCCACGGCGATGCCGATGCCCGACACCCCGGCCCACACGCCGATGGCGCGTCCCCTTTGGACAGGGTCGACGAAGGTGTTGGTGAGGATGGAGAGGGTGGTGGGAAAGATGAAGGCGCCTCCCACCCCCATGAGGGCACGGGCGCCGATCACCATGGCCGGCGTCGACGCCGTGGAAGCCAGGGTCGAGAAGGCGCCGAACCAGAGCAGCCCGAAGCAGAGCGCTCCTCGCCGCCCGAAGCGGTCGCCCAGTGAGCCCGCCGTGAGCAGGAGGCAGGCGAAGACGATGGTGTAGGCGTCGACCATCCACTGCAGCTGGGAGCCGGTGGCGTTCAGGGCCCGGACGATGGACGGCAGGGCCACGTTGAGGATCGTGTTGTCCACCCCGATGACCATCACGCACAGGCACAGGACGGCGAGGATCCACCACCGCCTCCCGTCGATGTCGGGGGTCTCATCTCGTTGCCTGAAGCGGATCAGGCTCATGGCGAGGAGCGCCGGGTGGCGCCCCCGCGCCTGACGGCGGGGGGGCTCTCGGCCGCGATGGCCCGCACGACGACGTCGGCCAGCTGGTCGGCCATCTCGAGGTCGATCCTCTGGCCGGTGAACAGCAGCCGGCTGTAGAAGGGGCCGTAGAGGAGGTCGGCGACCACGTCGTAGTCCAGGCCGGGGCGCAGCTCTCCCCGGAGGGCGGCCCGGTCGAGCAGCTCGTAGAGCTCGCGCCGCCGGGGCTGAACCAGGGTGGAGCGGAAGGCGTCGGCCAGTTGGGGGTTGCGGGCCAGCTCTCCCACCAGCCCGGCCATGAACGCGCCCGACGTAGTGGTCAGCACCGACTCCACCTGGCTGCGCACCAGGGCGCGGCAGTCGCCGGCCAGCGAGCCCGTGTTGGGCATGGGCCGTTCCTCGGCCCTGGCCTTGAGCACCCCGACGACCAGCTCCAGCTTGGAGCTCCAGCGTCGGTAGAGGGTGGCGGTGGAGACACCGGCGGCCGCGGCCACCCCCGACATGGTGAGGTTGGCATAGCCGTCCCGGGTCAGCAGCTCGACGGTGGCATCACGTATGGCCCGGTCGGCCTCCGGGCTGCGGGGCCGTCCCGGGGGGGCGGGGAGGACGGCCAGCTCGGCCTCGTCCACGGTGGGGGCGCGCGTCATCGCCGGTCGCTCTCCATAATAGAAACAAAATATAGTCGTTTCGAATCTGGCTGTCAAGAGGGTCGGTGGCTGCGGGATCCCGGCCTGCCGGGCTGGGGGCGGAGCCCGTGTCGGTCAGGGCGAGGAGGGCTTGAGGTCGGAGAAGACCTCATCGGTGTGGGCGCCCAGGCCCGGCACCTCGGGGGCCCGTCCGTCGGGGCCGGGCCCCGCCACCCCGGGCGACCGGGGCCCGGGTCGGAACGTCACCGGGCCGCGGGCCACCCGCAGGCTCCCACCGGCCGCGGCCACGTCCACGAAGGCGTCGGTCTCCAGCAGCTGGGGATCGGCAAGGACCTCGGCCGGATTGGCCACGGGCTCCCACCAGACCCCCTCGGCTTCGAAGCGCTCTGCCCATTCCTGCAGGGTCTTGGTGGCGAAGGCCTGATCGAGGATGGCGATGAACTCGGCGCTGTTGTGGCGCAGGTCCCGCGGCGTGTGGAACCTGGGGTCCTGGGCCAGATCGGGGCGCCCGATGGCCCGGCACACGTCGCCGAAGTGGCGGGCCACCTCGAGACCGGTCAGGAACAGCCAGCGGCCGTCCGAGGTGCGGTAGGAGTTGAGCAGCGGCGTCCTGCTCTTCTGCCTGTCCTCACCCGCCAGCACCCGGCCGAACCCGGCCTGTATGGCCAGATCCCAACCGCCGCAGTAGGTGCCCACCCGCTGGAGGGAGACGTCCACGATCCCGCCCGAGCCCGTCGAGGCCCGCTCGAAGAGGGCGGCCATGACGCCGGCCACCGTCGCGATGGCGGTGGCGTGGTCGCCCACGGCGCCCCGCACGTTGATGGGCGGGACCCCGGGAGGCGCGAGCTGGTACGACAGCCCGCTGCGGGCCCAGAAGGCCCCCACGTCGTAGCTGGGGCGGTCCCGGTCCCTACCCGTGGAGCCGAACCCGCTGATCGAGGCGTAGAC
This sequence comes from Actinomycetota bacterium, assembly GCA_005884125.1. Taxonomy (GTDB): domain Bacteria; phylum Actinomycetota; class Acidimicrobiia; order Acidimicrobiales; family AC-35; genus AC-35. The sequence continues at coordinate 67,678 of VAXP01000130.1, forward strand.
GAGGCGGGGGTGACGCCCGGTCAGCTCCTCTGGGCCCAGACCCAGGCGCTCGAGGGCGGCGGGTCTGACGTTGGTGATGAACACGTCGGCCGAGCCCAGGAGGTCGTCGAGGCGGCGCCTGGCTTCCTCCTGGGCCAGATCGAGCACGACGCTGCGCTTGCCCCGGTTGTCGAAGGCGAAGGTGGGGTTCTCGGTGACCGACGAGCCCAACGACTGGTAGAGGGCTCGGGACGGGTCCCCGGCGGGCGGCTCCACCTTGATGACGTCGGCACCCCACTCGGCCAGGATCCCTGCCGCGGCGGGGGCGGTCACCCAGGCGCCGAGCTCCACGACCCTGAGGGACGCCAGCGACGGCAGACGGGAGCGGTGTCCTCCGGCGGTCATCTGCTGGCGGAAGGAGCCGGAGCGGCGGTATGGGGGTTCGTGCTCGCCCTCCTCAGTTCGCCGGGCTGCCGGGTAATCCTCCTGCGGGCCGGTCCCGGGCCTGGTCGCCGTCGAGTCAGCTGACGAGCTTCTTGAGCAGGCCGCGCAGCTTCGGCGTCTGCTTCAGGGCGGCGCGCAGGCCGGCGAGGGAGTCTTCACTGTCGATCATCATCGGGCTGCGCTGGAAGCGGCCGTCCAGGGAGTAGTAGCAGAAGCGGATGCCGTAAGAGCCGTCGTCGCCCTCGTAGGCCAGCAGCTGGATGGCGGGCTCGGTGTAGGTGCCGGAGTAGGCCGCCTCCTCGACGATCTCGCCCCGGCCCCAGTGGAACTCGAAGGGGCGCGGGACCATCCGCCCCCGCCGGGCCGGCGCCGCCCTGCCTTTCGCTGCCGCCTCCGTCTTTGCCGCCTTGGCCATCGCTGCTCCTTTGGATTTGCCGATGTCGCCGGTCAACCGCGGTTTTACACGGCATCCGCGCCACAGCGCGGTTGACGGGTGGGCCCGCGTGGCACCAACGGGTATGCCTGTCAGGACCCCGGCGCCGGGCCAGGTGGAGCGTGGCGTTCAGCGCATGCTGCGGGCTGCGGCCGGCACGGACCCGGGTCTGCGCCCGGGAAGGCCCGGGAGGCCGAGGTCCTCTCAGCGCGGGCTCGGGATCTCGGTCCTGATCGCCCTGGCTGGCCTCGTGGTGACCGCCGCGCTGGTGTCGTCCTGGTCCTCGCACGGGGGTGGTGGCCGGTCCGCCACCAAGGGCTCGGCCATCGTGTCGCCGGCCCCGGCCGGAGGTGCGGCCCCGACCGCGGACCGGGCCTCGTCGGGATCCGTCGCCGCCCTGGCGCTACCGGCCCAGGGGCCTCCCGGGGCAGGGGCGGTCACGCAGTCCGGGGAGGCGCCTCGGGTGGTGAAGACGGGGAACGTCCAGCTCGAGGTGGCCAAGGGCCGGTTCGAGCCGGCCATGGCCCACCTCACCGACCTGGCCGCCGGTAGCGGGGGGTTCGTCGCTGCCACCCAGGCGTCGGAGACAGGCAGCTCGCCTGCGGGGTCGGTGACGCTCCGGGTACCGGAGCCGAGCTTCGAGGCCGTGCTCAACCAGGTGCGAGCGCTGGGGAAGGTCGACTCGGTCAGCACCCAGGGCCAGGACGTCACCGCCCAGTACGTCGACCTTCAGGCCAGGATCGACGCCCTGGAGGCGGCCCGCCAGCGCCACCTGGCCATCCTGGCCAAGGCCAGCGCCATCGGCGACATCCTGGCCGTGCAGCAGCAGATCGACGGGCTCCAGTCCCAGCTCGAGCAGCTCCAGGGCCAGCAGAAGGTGCTCGACGACCAGACCCGCTACGGGACCCTGACGGTGGCCGTGGCTGAGTCCGGCGGGCGTGGCCCTGCCCTTCCCCCCGCCCGGTCGGCTTGGGGCCGGGCCTGGCACCGTGCCAGCGGCGAGTTCGTCGCCGGGGTCCAGGGGCTGATCGGCGTGTCCGGAGGGCTGGGCTTCGCCGCCCTGTGCCTGGCGGCCATGGGCGGGCTGGGCCTGCTGGTCAGCCGCCGGCTCCGGAGAGGCCTGGTGTAGCCGGGTCGGCGGGAGCTGCGGCCCGGGCCCCGCCTCAGGCGTAGGTGCGGACCAGCTCCAGCACCGCTTCGGCGTCGGGTCCCTCACCGCGCAGGTCGGTGTTCCGGGGCTCGAGGCGCCGGGCCGCGACCAGGCACAGCGAGACGGCGTCGCCCCTGATGGTGGTGACGGCCACCGGTTCGGGCGTGAAGTCCCAGGCCGCGCCGTCCGTCCCCCGCAGCTCGAACGCCACCGGGCCCGTGAGAGCCCGTCCGGCGCGGGAGAAGGCATAGGGGAGCGTCCGCCAGGCCAGGCGGGCGATGTGCCACAGCCGGTCGGTCGGCAACAGGGTCTTGCCCAGCCCGGCGGCCACGTCCCCGGTATGGATCCAGGTCTCGGCCAGGCGGGTGGTGGCCAGAGTCCGGGCCGACAGCTCGCCCGCCACCCAGGCCACCCGGGCGTGCGGATCGCAGTCCCGGAGGAGGCGGTCGAGCTCGTCCGCGCCGGTCCGCCACCTCTCGGCGATGGCGGTGGGGGGTTGGTCCCGCTCGCGCCGGACCATGAGATCGGCTCCCTCGTCGATCGACCCCGCCCGTCCCAGGCCGCCGGTGAGCTCGGCCACGGCGTCGGGAAAGCGACCCCCGACGCTGGCCGCAGCCAGCTCGTTGGTCTGAGCCAGGTGAACGACGACGTCGGCGACGGTCCACCCCTCGCAGCGGGACGGCCGCTCCCAGTCGGCGCCGTCCATCATCTCGAGCAGGCCGGACAGCTCGTCCTGCTGCTCGACCAGGGCGTCAACGATCGCCCCCGGGGCCCTCTCCACGGACCCGGACTCTATGCGGCCCACCTGTCGTCGAACCGTGCCCGGCCGTCGACCAGGGCCGGCGCGATGCTGGAGGCGTGACCGCCCCGCTTCATCCCGACGTGGCCGCCTTGTCGGCCCTGCTGGGGACCTGGTCGGGCCGGGGCCACGGGGAGTACCCGACCATCGAGGCCTTCGACTACGAGGAGACCATCACCTTCAGCCACGTGGGCAAGCCCTTCCTGGCCTACACGCAGCGGACCCGCCACGCCGACGACGGCCGGCCCCTCCACGCCGAGAGCGGCTACTGGCGCGCCCCCGGGCCCGGTCGCGTCGAGCTGGTGATGGCCCATCCGACCGGGGTGGTCGAGGTGGAGGAGGGCACCTTCGACGGCACGGCCGTGCGCCTCCGTTCGGTGGCGGTCCGGGGCACGGCATCGGCGAAGGAGGTCACCGCCGTGGAGCGGGATCTCACCTTGGAAGGCGACGTGCTGCGCTACGCCCTGCGCATGGCCGCGGTGGGCCAGCCCCTGGCCCACCACCTGGCGGCCGAGCTGCGCCGCGTCGAATAGCTCGCTCCCTGCCCGAGGCGGGGGCGGGCTGGCTCAGGCGTGCACCTGCGGGTGGCGGCCGGCCCAGGGTTTGGCCTGTTCCAGCTGCGCCGCCAGCCGGATCAGGAGGTCCTCGCGTCCGAAGGCGGCGGTGAACTGAACACCCATGGGCAGCCCGCTTGCCGTCCAGTGCAGGGGCAGAGAGACCGCGGGCTGACCGGTGATGTTGAACTGGGCCGTGTACTGCATCATCTCCAGGACGCGGGTCATCCCCTGTTCGGGGTCGGTGAGCCATCCCAGGGGAGGAGGCGAGCCGTTCAGCACGGGAGAGACGAGCACGTCGAAGCCGTCCTCGGCCCACCACCGGGCCATGCGGCGCTGGTAGCCGTGCATCCACTCGACCGAGGCCAGGTAGGCGGGGGCGGAGATGCTCCGGCCCACGGCCGCCAAGGCGGCGTTGCCCGCCTCGATGTCGTCGTCGGTCACGTCGCGGCCGATGCGACGGCTCCACGAGTCGAGGTCGGCGGCCATGGCGACCATGACGATGTTGCCGAAGTGCAGCTGGAACTCGGGCTCCTGCAAGGCGACGGGATGGCTGACCTCGACCTTGTGACCGAGGTTCTCGAGCAGGCGGGCGGCCGTGGCGACGGCGGTGGCGCTGTCCATGTCGGCCGATACGCCGGGGAGGAGGGGGTGGTCGAGGATGCCGACGCGGAGGTGGCCGGGGTCGGCTCCCACCTCTTGGAGGAGAGGGCGGGGCAGGGGTGGGGCCGGATAAGGGTCGCCGGGTTCGGCGCCGGCGATGCAGTCCAGGGCGGCGGCCGTGTCCCTCACCGTCCGGGTGAGGACGCCGTCGATGGTGCCGCCCAGCCACGCCTCTCCCACGTCGGGCGCCTGGCTCACGCGCGCCCGGGTGGGCTTCAGGCCGACGACGCCGCACTCGCTGGCCGGGATGCGTATCGACCGTTGCCGTGGGCCACGGGCGTCATTCCCGAGGCGACCGCGGCTCCCGTCCCCCCCGAGGAGCCCCCGGTCGAGTGGTCGGGGTTCCAGGGGTTGCGGGCCGGGCCGTGGGACGCGGGCTCGGTCGTGATGGCCGTGCCGAACTCGGGGACGTTGGTGCGCCCCACGACGACGAAGCCGGCCTGGCGGAAGCGGCCGACGAAGGCGGTGTCGTGGTCGGCCGTCCAACCCAGCTCCTTCAGGAACTTGGTGCCGCAGTGGTAGGGGTCGCCGTCGGTCTGGCAGCCAAGGTCCTTGACCAGCAGGGGGACGCCCCTGAAGGGTCCGTCGGGAAGCGGGCCGGCCGCCTCGGTGCGGGCCTTGTCGAAGCGGGGGTGGATCACCGCGTTGAGCACGGGATTCACCCGCTCGATGCGGTCGACGGCGGCATCGATCAGCTCCGCTGGTGACGCCTGCCCGCTGCGCACGAGCTCGGCCTGGGCGCAGGCGTCCATCCAGGTCAGGTCGGTCATGTGCGGTCCCCCTTCTGCGTGGGACGAAGGTAGTCCGGGCGGCCGAAGGTTTCGCTACGACTCGCGGGGAGCGAAGACGGAGCTCTCCATGACGTAGGACAGGGCGATGATCGTGAAGAGGGCCACGCTGATGCGCGGGCTGGCCAGGGCGACGAGGGTGGCGGCCAGGTACATCAGCGGCCCCACCCGGTAGCTGCGGGTGATCCCGCTCACCACGCTGGCGTCGGCGTCCTCGCGGAGCAGGCGGCCGCCCCGGGCGGCGTAGAGCCACAGCGCGTTGTAGAAGACGGCCGTCGAGGTCATGGTGATCCCGTAGCTGAGATCGGCGGCCCGGGCGCCGCCGTCCCGGAAGTGCTCGGCCACCAGCCTCGTGGGGAAGGGGACGAAGGCCACCAGCATGAGGAAGAACACGTTCAGGAAGAGGAACGTGCGGTCGGCCCTTCCGATCTGCTCCAGCACGGTGTGGTGGTTTACCCACATGATGCCGATGGTGAGAAAGCTCACCCCGTAGGCGGCGTAGCTGGGCCAGGCCAGCAACAGGGCGTGGCCCAGCCTGGGTCCGTCGGCGTGGACGTCCAGTATGAGCAGGGTGGCGGCGATGGCGAAGACGCCGTCACTGAACGCCTCCAGCCTCGAGGTGGACACCAGCCGGCGACGTCCTCAGGGCGCCGGCGTGGAGGCTGCGGCGGCCATGAAACACCACGGTAGGCCCGGGGCGGGGCCAGATCGTGGACCGGTGGGCCGCGCTGAGAGCGCTCACGCGGCCTCCCGCCGGTCCACCGCCGGCGCCGCAGAAACTGCACGAGGGCGTCAGGCGGATGGCTGGTAGGGTGCTGCGCCGTGCTGGTTATCTCCCACTATTGAGTCCGGGGTCCTCCTCGCCCGAAGTTGGCTGCCGTCTGCCTGACGGTCGGTAGCGCCGGGCTCGGCCGACGCCGGCGCCCGTACTTCGTGTGAGCGAGGAGAGCGAGATGACCATCAGCACCATGCCCACCGCAGCCGCCCCGCCGCGGGCCGACGGCGGGACGGATCCTGGGTGCACGCCCCTCGACGTGCACGGGGTCAGCAAGGTCTTCAGGCGGGGACGCCTGTCTTCCATGGCCCGGGGCAAGCGCGGCCGGAACCGGTCTCACACCGCGGTGCGGGACGTGTCCTTCCGTGTCTCGCCCGGGGAGATCTACGGGGTCATCGGCGCCAACGGCTCCGGGAAGTCGACGCTGATCCGAATCCTGAGCACGCTGCTGTTGCCCGACGCGGGCCAGGTGCGGGTGTTCGGCCACGATGTGGTGCGCAACGTCTCGTCGGTTCGTCCCCTCCTGAACAGGGTGTCGGCCGACCCCTCGTTCTTCCGGGCCATGTCGGCGCTGGAGAACCTCCTCTTCTACGGGCGCGCCTACGGCATGGCGGGAGGAGACGTGCGGCGCCGCAGCGAGGAGCTCCTTGAACGTCTCCACCTGGAGCGGGACCGGCTCCGCGCGCCCATGCACCACCTGTCGCGGGGCCAGCAGCAGAAGGTGGCGGTGGCCCGGGCCTTCCTGACCTCGCCCCGACTCCTCCTCCTGGACGAGCCCACCACCGGGCTCGACCCGAGGAGCAAGCGCGACGTACAGGCGTTCACGGCGCAGGTCCGGGAGCAGGGCGTCACCATCCTGCTCACGACCCACGACATGGAGGAGGCAGAGCTCCTCTGCGACCGCATCGGGTTTCTCGCCGCCGGCGTGCTGGTGGCCGAGGGATCGCCGCTCGAGCTGAGGCGGGGGGTGGCGGCCGGGCAAGGCCTCGACGACATCGCCGAGGTCGACATGGAGGCCGTGTTCATGGAGCTCACGGGCCGGAGCATCGAGGAGGACGAGGAGCAGGACGATGGCGACGGCTGAGGGGGCGATTCGAGCCGCCTCACCTCGGCGGGTTGCCCTGGGATGGGCGTTCGTCGAGCGTCAGGCCAACCTGTGGAAGCGTTACTGGGCCTGGGAGCTGGTCTGGCTCGTATACGGCGTCGTCAACACCCTGGCCATCACCTTCATCGCCAAGGAGGCGGGCCGGACCGGAGTCATCGGGACCGCCCAGGTGTCACGCCTCACACTCTTCTTGTTGGTCGGCACCTTGGCGTGGGCCTACCTGTCGGCCGTCCTCGACGACATGAGCCTGGTGATCATGTGGGAGCGGTGGGAGGGGACCATCGAGCACACGCTCATGGCCCCGGTGCCGCGAGTGGTGCATCTGCTGGGGATGTCCGCCTTCGGCGTGGTCCACGCCACCATCCGCACCCTGTTGATCCTGGGCTGTTCCCTGCCGTTCTTCTCGGTGAGCTTCGCCCACGCGTCCTGGGCCGGAGCCGCGGCGGTGATCGTCGTGGGCAGCCTGAGCCTCGTGGGCCTGGGGATCCTGACGGGGATCCTCCCCTTGCTCTATCCCGAACGCGGAGAGCAGATGTCATTCATGGTCCAGGCCCTGGTCCTGCTGGTCTCGGGCGTGTACTACGGGGTGGACATCCTTCCCGGGTGGCTTCAGGCCGTCTCCCACGCCTCGCCCGCCACCTACCTGCTCAGGGGCATCAGGGCCGCCATGATGGACGGCCGGGGTGTGTGGCACCAGGGCGGCGATCTGCTCGTCCTGGGGGCGTTCGGCTGTGCCCTCGTCCCTGCTTCACTGGCCGCCTTCGCCGCGGCCGAGCGCTGGGCCAAGAAGACCGGGCGCCTGAAGCGTCAGGGCTGACGCTCCGACCGCGCCGTCAGGCGGGGGCCAGGACGACGGACACGCCCAGGGCGCTCTCCAGCAGGGACTTGCGGTCGTCGGACGTGTAGCGCTCGAGCTCGACGTCCTCGCCGTCCGTGACCAGATCCAGCACGAGCTGAGGCCTGCGCCCCGGGGTCACGCCGGCCTTGACCGCCTTGACCGCCCCCGCTCTGGTGCGGTCCAGGGCGAAGCCCAGGCGCAGGAGCCCGGCCAGGACCCGGACCAGCTCCTGGTCGGCGGGCGAGAGGCTGGCGAACTCGGCGTGGGTGGGCTTGGGCGCGCTCTTGCGGTGGTAGCGGGCCACGAGGGCGATGAGCTCGACCTCGTGGTCGGTGAAGCCGGTGAGGAGATCGGAGTGGCGGATGATGTAGTAGCTGTGCAGGTGGTGGCGATCGTGGGCCACGAAGAGGCCGACGTTGGCCAGAAGGCCGGCGGCCTCCAGGATCTCTTCGGCCTCGCCTCCCAGCCGGTGCAGCGACGTGGTTTGCTCGAAGAGCTGCAGGGCCAGCTCGGTGGCGTGGTTGGCGTGGTCCCGCTCGCCGGGGGTGATGGCGGCCAGGTGGAGCACGCTCTCATAGCGCAGGTCCCGCAGGTGACCGATCGAGGTGCTGTCACGGCGGCGGATGGAGTCGAGCAGCAGACCTTCTCGCAGGGCGAAGTCGGAGACGATGAGCTCGCCGATGCCGAGGCTGGTGACGGCTTCCTCCAGGATCAACGCCCCGCCCACGATGATGTCGACCCGCCGTGGGTCCAGGCCCGGGACCGCCAGCCGTTCGTCGGCCGTGGAGGCCTTGGTCAGGGCCCGGACGACCCGGTGCACGTCGTCCGCGCTCACGGTGGCTCCGCTCACCTGTTGGAGCGGTGGTTCGTCCCGCTTGGCCCTGGCCATCTCCGCGATGTTCAGGATCGTGCCTGAGCTGCCCACGGCCACGGCGAAGCCGTGGACGCCGACCATCCGCACCACGGGCAGGAGGAAGGTGCGGAGGTAGCGCCGGCACTCCTCGACGGCCTTGCGCTTGAGCGGCACTTCCCGCAGGAACCGGTCGGTGAGACGGATGGCGCCCAGCTTCAGGCTGCGGGCATCGAGGACTTCGCCGGCCTCGCCGATCACGAACTCGGTCGAGCCCCCGCCGATGTCGATCAGGAGATGACGGCGGTCGAACACGGGGACGGCCTGGAGCACGCCGAGGTGGATGAGGCGGGCCTCCTCGGTCCCCGAGACCACGTCCACCTCCATGCCCGCCTCGGTCCGCGCCCGCTGGAGGAACTCGTCGCGGTTCTCCGCCTCGCGGACGGCGCTGGTGGCGACGGCCCGGATCTCGGCGCCGGCCCGCTCGGCGATCTGACGGAATCTTCGCAGCGCGCTCACGCCCCGCCCTATGGCATCGGGCGAGAGCCGCTTCATGTCCCCCGAACCGGCCCCCAGGCGCACCACCTCCTTCTCCCGGTCGAGCACCTCGAAGCGGTTGTTGCCCTTGGGACGGGCCACGACCATATGGATGGAGTTGGTGCCGATGTCGATGGCCGCCATCGGCTCTCCCGCCATGCATCGAGACTACGCCCCGGCGTTGGGCAAGCTGGGGAGGTCCAAAGCCTGGGCCGGCGGTGCAGTGGATACCCTTACGCCTCTCGCACGAGGACGGGCTCGATGGACGACCTGCGGCTCATGCTGATCGAGGCGGCCCGCCGCCACAGCCTGGGCGGTGTGGCCGTCGCGGTCGCCCTACCGGGCGAAGAGGCGACCATCGAGTGCATGGGGATGGCCGACCGGCGCCGGGGCCGGGCCGTCGCCCCCGACACCGTGCTCCGAATCGCCTCCATCTCCAAGACCCTGACCGCCATAGGTCTGATGCAGCTGCACGAGGACGGTCGCTTCCAGCTCGACGAGCCGGTCAACAACCACCTCAAGACCTTCCGCGTCGAGGCTCCGCCCGGCGGGACCGATGTCACCTTCCGCCACCTCCTCACCCACACCGCGGGCATCGGCGAGCTGCCCCGGGTCTCCGACCTGGTCCACCGTGCCGCGTGGGGTGTGGGCCGGCCCGGCGCGCCGGGCGCCGATCTG
>VAXP01000161.1 GCA_005884125.1 Actinomycetota bacterium
CGCTGTGGATGCGGTTGGCCGAGTCCGTCGCCGTGTTGCGGGCGCGGACGCTGAAGGGGGGCAGGCCCAACTACAGGGCCTCGGCCCGCCAGCCGTGCCGGCGGGCCAGCGCCACGGCCGCGAGCTGCGTGTTCACGTTCAGCTTTTGCAGGATCGAGCGGATCTGACTGCGCACGGTGGCCAACGAGACGAATGACTTGGCCGCGATGGCCTCGGCGGAGTTGCCCTCTATGAGGAGCTCGAGCACGGCCTCCTCCCGCCGGGTCAGGATCTGGAACGGCGCCAGCCGGTCGCGCTCGGCCAGGCGGTGACGGTGGAGCTCGGCCAGCAGCTCCTGGCGCTCACCCGGGGCGATGAGCTGCTCTCCGGCCAGCGCCCCCCGCACCATCTCCAGGAGCCCGTCGAACGCGTCCCTCTTGCTCGCCAGCCCGATGGCGCCCGCTTCGACGCAGCGAGCGAGCTCCAGACGATCGGTGGTGCCCGTGCACATCACGACCCGGGAGCCGCCGGCGGCCAGAGGTGCGACGAGCGCCAGCCCGGTGCCCAGCTCGTCGCCGAGGTTCAGGTCGAGGAGGGTGACCGCCGGTCGCAGGCGCTTGCCCGTCTCGAGCACGGCCTCGGCCGTGGGCCCGGTCGCGACGGTGACCTCCAGCCCCTCCCGGCGCAGCGCCAGGGCCAGGCTCTCGGCCAGCAGCTCATGGTCCTCCACGATGAGCACGTGCCGTGGCCTGTCCTCACGGGCCTGCTCGGTCCCCACTGCAGCCTCCGGCTCGACGTCGACCTCGAGCCCCGTTCCGTCGCAGTACTCCGGCGCCACGAGCGGGCCACGGTACCGCGACCTGCGCCCATGTGGAGCAATACGGCCCGCCGTGTGCCCGTTTGCGATCCCCGGCCCGACCTCAGGCCCCGGCCGCCCCCAGCGCAGGCGCCGGGAGCGAGAGGGCGAACGAGCAGCGCCCCGAACCCTGGGCCTCGACCCAGAGATCGCCGCCCTGGTCCCTCATCAACCGCGAGGCCACGTGCAGACCCATGGGCAGGTCGGCGCTCGGCTCGGCCAGGGCGCGCCCCGGCGCCGTCGAGGCGCCCCGTCCGATCCCGGGCACCTCCTGATCCTGACCCCGGCCGTGGACGCGCAGGACGATGGCCCCACCGTCGTGCTCGCCGCGCACCGTGATCGTGCCCCCGGGCGCACGGCGCCGGGCGTTGTCGAGGAGCTGACGCACCACCTCGGCCGTCTCGGCCGGGGACCCCACCGCCACCATGTCCTCCGGAACCTCGACAGCCACAGACTCGCCCTCGGCCATCAGGTTCCCGACGAAGGGTCTGACCACCTCGGCCAGCGCGAACGAGGCCCGGGGACGGCTGTCGTCGACGACGAGGCTCTGGAGCCGGTCCACCCCGCTCGACAGCATGCTCGTGAGCCGATCGCGCTCGTCGTCGGTGAGGGTGTCGTAGTGGCGCTCGAGGGTCAGGGCCGCGCCTTCGATGGCTACGAGGGCCGAGCGCAGGTCATGGTCGCGGTCCCGCCGGCGGGCGCGGTGGAGCTGCCAGCGCGTCTCGTTGGTGCGGGCGGAGAGCTCGGAGTCGAAGAGGCGGGCGCGCTGCTCGACGAAGGCGCGCTCGAGCTCGAGGCTGGCGCCCAGGACGGCCACCAGGAGACCCGACAGGCGCAGAAGGGCGCTGCCCAAGATCCAGATGTGCCCGGGCCGATCTGCGACTGCGAGTCCGCCGTAGGAGACGGAGAGCGCGACCAGCATCAGTCCCGTCCACGTGAGCAGGGGCCGGCCCTGCCAAAGGCCCCGGGCGCCGCAGGCGGTGCCGGCCAGCAGCCAGGCGCCGGCCAGGATCAGCGATGCCGCGACGGGCGCGCCATGCCCGACCGCGCTCTGCTCCGGAGTCGGGATCGCGGGCAGCAGGCCGTGCACGGTGTGGAGCACGACCGTGCCCACGCCGGCGACGGTCAAGGCGGCGGTCACGACCCACCCCGGTCTCCGCCGGGACTCGCTCTGCGACGGCGCCACATCCAGGGCGACCAGGGCGAGGAGGGTGAGCGTCGTCAACAGGCCCGCGGCCTGCGCGGCCCGGGCCCAAGAGGCGGTAGCCGACGCCGTTCCTATCAGGGGGAGCGCAAGTTCGGGGATGGCTACGCAGGACACGCCGAAGACGAGGGTGGCCACGCCGGCGCCCAACACGCCGGCGTCGCCCGCGAGCCCCCATCGCACCAGGCACAGTACGAAGAACGTCGCCGCCACCGTTGTCGCCGCGGCGGTGAGCAGCTGGGTCGATGTCACCGCGTGGTCGCCGGCCAGGGTCACGTGGGCCAGGGCGAGCCCGCTCAGACCGGCGGTGACGGCCAGCAGCGAGGCGGCGGCGATGGGGTAGGCCACACCCAGCCCGGTGGAGGACCAGCGGTGGCGGGGATCGGGGTCACGGTGCCTTCCCCGCCCGCGGCGGGGCGGGGCTGCGGCCGCGGCGATGGGCGCGGCGGACTCGGGCGCCGCGATCAGGACGTCCGATTCGGTCCGCATGCTCCCCTCACGCCCCTTGACGACACGGCGAAAGGCACCGACGTGCTAGATCGGCTTTCCCCCACGGCAATTGAGCGAGGGGACAATCGGTCCATGTCGAGGCCAAGGGTACCGAACCAGCCCGTTTCCGTCGTCCTGCTGCACGGGCAGCCGGGGACCGCCGCGGTCTGGGCTCGGGTCCGGGCCCTGCTTCCACCCGACCTCCTCGTGGTCGCCCCCGATCGCCCCGGCTATGGCAGCAATCCCGCCCCCGCGATGGGCCTGGCCGACAACGCCGACCAGGTGGCGGCCGCGCTGCGTTCGACCGGTGGCGCCAACATCGTCGTGGGCCACAGCTGGGCGGGCGGGGTGGCCCTGGCCCTGGCCCGACGCCACGCTGAGCTGGTGGGGGGTCTGGTGCTGGTCTCCTCGCTGGGACCGGGGGCCATCCTCCTGGTCGACCGCATCCTGGCCGCGCCGGTGGTGGGTCCGGCCCTGGTGGCGTCCGCCTTCCGGCTCGGCGCGCCACTGGCCCGTCGCCGCCTCCGGAGCATGACGACCGACGAGCGTGAGGTGGCGCAGATCCTGCAGGCCAATCCGCGCGGCCGCGTATGGCGCAGCTTCCTGGTCGAGCAGAGGGCCATGCTGGCCGAGCTGCCCGGCCTCGTCGCCGGCCTGCCCGGTATCGACGCGCCGGCAATGGTGCTGGCCGGTGAACGTGACCACCTGGTCCCGTTGGACACGGCGCGAGCCCTGGCCTCGGGCATACCCTCGGCCCAGCTCCGGATCCTGGCCGGTGTCGGCCACGACCTGCCTCTGGAGGCTCCCGAAGCCGTGGCCTCGGCCATCGTCGAGCTCGTCAGCCAGGTGAGGACCGTCGGTGAGGACGGCGCGGGGCCGGCTAGCGCTCCTTAGCGAGGTTCGTCGTCGTCCTCGTCGGGGACCTCGACGGCCTGTTCCAGCACGTCGGCTTCGGGCGCCTCGATCGGGACCACGCCGTCGGCGAGGGGGGGGCCGGGCTCCGCCTCAGGCGTAACCGGCTCGGCCTGCTCTTCGGCATCCGCCTCGGGCACGAAGTCGTCGCCCACGCGTCTGTCCTAGCACGTGGCGGCGTCGGCGCGGATGAGACGCCGGGTGGGGCGACCCGGCGAGCGGCGCCCGGGGCGGGGCTCGGCTATACGCACTCGGCGCAGGTGCCGAGCAGGTCCAGGCGGTGACCCTCGGGCTTGAACCCGCTCCCGGCGCTGACGGCCTCGATCACCCTGGCCAGGTTGCGCTCGACGCCCGAGGGCATGGTGAAGTCCTCCACCGCCCCGCAGGTGACACAGACCATGTGGTGGTGATGGCCGGTCAGGTCCTCGGCCAGCTCGTATCTGGAGAACTCGTCGTGGCCCTGGACCCTGCGCACGACGCCGGCCTGTTCGAGGACGGCGAGGTTGCGGTAGGCGGTGCTCTGGGCCGGCACCCGGCCGCCGGCCACGATCTCGCCGATGGTCACCGGCCGCCCGGCTTCGGCCAGCACCTCGACCAGGGCCCGGCGTCCGGTGGTGTACCGCTGATCGATGCGGCGCAGGCGTCCGGTGACGGTGGCATGGAGGTCCTCCACGTCACGGATGATAACCGCCTGGACTTGAAATGAGAACCATCCTCATTCTATGTTTGGGCGCATGGGGTCTCCTCACAGGGGAAGCGGCCCGTGGTGGCGGGCGCCTGCACCGGTCGCTCTCGCCGCGGCGCTGCTGCTGGCCTCGTGCGCCTCGAGCTCCGGCCAGCGGGCGGCGGGAGGGCCCTCTACCGCCGCGGGCACGTCCGTCGGCGGGGGTGCGGCCGGATTGAAGGTCCTCAACGTTGTGGCGGGTGAGAACTTCTGGGGGAGCATCGCCTCCCAGCTGGGCGGCGTGCACGTCCGGGTCACGAGCGTCGTCACCGACCCCAACACCGATCCCCACGAGTACGAGAGCAATACGGCCGATGCCCGGGCTTTCGCCGAGGCCAACTACGTCGTGCTCAACGGAGCCGGCTATGACAGCTGGGGCGACAAGCTCCTCTCGGCCAACCGCGCGTCGCACCGCAAGGTGCTCAAGGTGGCCGATCTCCTGGGCAAGCACGCGGGCGACAACCCCCACTTCTGGTACGCGCCGGACTTCGTGACGAAGGTGGCCGACGGCATCTCCGCCGATCTAGCCGGTCTCGATCCGGCCGACGCGGCCTACTTCAGACAGCAGCGGGCCGCCGTCGACACCGCGCTGGGTCCGTACCGGGACCGCATCGCCGCCATACGGGGCCGGTTCTCGGGCGTCAAGGTCGGCGCCACCGAGACCATCTTCGTGTACATGGCCCAGGCCTTGGGACTGGACCTGACATCCCCACCTGAATTCATGAAGGCCATGGCGGAAGGCAACGATCCGCCCGCACCTTCGGTCGCCCGGTTCCAGGACCAGGTGGCCCGACGTCAGATCGCGGTCCTCGTCCTGAACGTGCAGGCGACGAGCGCGGTCACCACCAACCTCAAGAGCCAGGCGACGGCTCGTGGCATCCCGGTGGTGGGCATCTCGGAGACGGCCCAGCCCGCCGGCGCCAGCTTCCAGAGCTGGCAGGTGGCCCAGCTGACCGCCCTCCAAGACGCCCTGGCCCGGGCGAGCAGCGCCGGCGCCGCAGGCCCATAGGGTGACAAGCGTGGGCGGTTCGTCGGGCATCCTGGCACCGGCCAGCCCGGGATCGCCGCCCGTGCACGCCGTCGAGCCGGCCGTCGTCGCCCGCGACCTGGCCGCCGGCTACGGCACCGAGACGGTATGGGCCGGGGCCACCTTCGAGATCGGCGCCGGCGAGATGGTGGGGGTGCTCGGACCCAACGGCGCGGGCAAGTCGACGCTCCTGCGCCTGCTGCTGGGCCTGCTTCGCCCCCAACGAGGCACGGTGCAGGTGCTGGGGCGACCGCCCATGAGGGGCAACCCCGACATCGGCTATGTGCCCCAACGCCGTCCGACCACCGACGAGACGTCGATCCGGGGGGTCGACCTCGTGCGCCTCGGCCTCGACGGCCACCGGTGGGGTACCCCCCTGCCCGGCCGGCGCCAGAGGGCGGCCGGGCGCCGGGTGGCCGATGCGGTGGCCGCGGTAGCGGCCCAGCCCTACGCCGGGCGCCCGGTGGGCCAGCTCTCGGGCGGGGAGCTCCAGCGCCTCCTGCTGGCCCAGGCGCTGGTGGGCGAACCCACGCTCCTGCTCCTCGACGAACCTCTGGCCAGCCTCGACCTGCGCCACCAGGCGGGCATGGCCGCCCTCGTCTCCGACCTGGCGCGGGAATTGGGGCTGACCGTCCTGCTCATCGCCCACGACGTGAACCCTCTCCTCCCCGTGATCGACAGGGTCCTTTACATCGGGAGGGGCGGCGTCGCCATCGGAACGCCGGGAGAGGTCATCACCCCCGAGGTTCTGTCCCGGCTGTACGAGGCCCCCGTCGAGGTTCTGGAAGACAGCCGCGGACGCCTCTTCGTCGTCGGCCTGGAGGACGAGGTGAGCCACCCCCATGGCTACTGACGGACTCCGTGCCGCGCTGCTGCTGGCCCAGGCCGGCGCGCCGGCCCGCCGGACGTCGCCCCGAGCGAGCTGGGACGTGGTCGCCGACGTCCGCCAGCTCCTGCACTACTCCTTCATGCGCCACGCCTTCGCGGCGGGGACGATCGTGGCGGTGGTCGCGGGCGTCGTCGGCTACTTCGTCGTGCTCCGCCGGTCCTCCTTCGCGGCCCACGCCCTCTCGCATGTGGGCTTCGCCGGGGCAACCGGGGCGGTGGTCGTCGGGGTCAACCCCGTCGCCGGCCTGCTCGTGTTCAGCTCGGTGGCCGCGGGGATCATGGGCGCCCTCGGGCAGCGGGTGAAGGGTCGGGACGTGACCATCGGCATCGTCCTGGCGTGGACGCTCGGCCTGGGGGTGCTGTTCCTGTCGCTCTACACGGGCTACGCCACCGAGGCCTACGCCCTGCTGTTCGGCGAGATCCTGGGCATAAGCCAGCGCGACGTGGCCGTGACCGCCATCGCCGGGGCGGCCACGTTGGTGGCGGTGGCCGCCGTCTACAGGCCCTTGCTGTTCGCATCGGTCGACGAGGACGTGGCTGCGGCCAGGGGTGTGCCCGTGCGCGCCCTGTCCGCCGGCTTCATGGTCATGCTCGCCGTCGCCGTCTCGGTGGCGGTCCAGGTCGTGGGCGTGCTCCTCATCTTCTCGCTGCTGGTGACCCCGGGCGCCATCGTCGAGCGCCTCGCCCTCCGCCCGGGGCGGGCCATGGCCGTCTCGGTGGCTCTGGCCCTGGCCTTCACGTGGGCCGGGCTGTCGGTGGCCTACTTCAGCCCGTACCCCGTGAGCTTCTTCATCACCACCTTCGCCTTCGCCGCATACCTGTCGGCCCGCCTGCCCGCCGCGGTGACGGCGGTGGCACCGGCGGTCAGAGGACCACGAAGAGGTTGGCGAGCACGTGGGTGACGGCGGGCACCCGCCACGAGCCCGTGGCCCATCGCTGCCATCCGAGAATAAGGCCGGCGGCCACGTCGATGGGAAGCACCCAGGCCCCGTAGGTCGTGAGGTGCACGAGCGCGAACAGCAGGGCCCCCCTCGGCGAGGACGCCGTAGACGAGGCGGCGGAAGAAGGCCTCCTCGGCCACCGCGGCCAGGCTGTTGAGGACGAACAGGTGCAGGGTCAGCGTGCCCGGGGAGTGGCCCCCGCCGATCAGCCTCCCCGCGCCGAAGGCGCCTACGCCGACGAGCAGGGCCAGGCCGACGGTGGCGGCCGGCCGGTACTCGCCCCCTGGGCGCTGATCCCGCCCGGGAGCGGGCCACCAGGCCCCTACCGCGCCCACCAGGGCGAACACGGCGACGAGCACGGCCACCGGCGCCGAGGTGGCGCGGAGCAGCGGCGGACGGAGGACGAGGAGCACACAGCCGCCGATCAGGGCGACGACGGCGGCGGGCAGGCGGGCGACGCTCGGACCGGGCGCGAGGGCGGCGTCGGCGGACGACATTGCCGGAATGCTCTATACGGCGCGGGCGCCCGGCGCCAGTCGCCCGCTTTCGCCCATAAGCCGCCGTCCCGGGCGGGCCTTCCACGGCTGTAGGACACTGAGCGCCGACGGGGCCGGTTGGACGAGAGCAGGGAGGGCGCGACCCATGGCCGAGAGCGTGTACAAGATCATCGAGTTGGTGGGGACCAGCACCGATTCGTGGGAGAAGGCCGCCAACGCGGCCGTGGCCCAGGCCGCTCTGTCTCTACGGGACCTGCGTGTGGCGGAGATCTCCGAGCTCGACCTCCAGATCGAGGACGGACAGGTGCGGGCCTACCGGGCCAAGGTGAAGGTCTCCTTCAAGTACGAGGGCGGCCAGTAGCCCGAGAGCTCGCTGGACGCCATACGGCGATGCCGTCCTGGTGGGTCAGGCGCGCCACCTTGCCGTCGGCCAGGCGCTCGAGAGCGACCCTGGCATCCTGGCGCCGGAGCCCGAGCGCGGCGGCCAGGTCGGCAACGGTCAGCTCCCCGGCGGCACGCAGGACGGTCTCGGCCAGGCCGCTGTGGGCCGCGTCCCTTCCTGGCAGCGGGTGCAGGCACTCGGCGTAGCGGCGGGCGAGGAGGTCATAGGCCACTCCCGGCCAACCCTGCTCCTGCTTGAGCGTTCCCGCCCGAGTGATCACCAGGGAGCGTTGCAGGCTGTCCAGGGCCCGCTTGACCCTGGCCGTGTCGCGCGTCCCCAGGAGCCGCCGGATCTGAGGCGCGCTGACGGGGGCCGCTTCCGCCACCGCCTCCGCCACCTCGGTCTCGAGCGGTGACAGCGAGGCTTGGCGGAAGTCGTGCACCCGGCCCCGTCGCCCGGTCAAGGAGTACAGGCTCGGGAGCGACTCCAGCGAGATCAGGGACGGCCAGCCGCGGACGTGCTTGCCCGCGCACACCTGGCCTTCGGCCGCCAGCTCGTCCTTCCAGCGCCAGACACGGGCCAGCTCGGGGGTGAGCTCGAGCTTCCCGTCCTCGCGCTCGTCGGTCCAGCGGACGGGACCGGGCCCGGCCACCGCCGCATAGAGCGAGGGGAGGACGATGTCGGGCTTGGGGAACACGAGCGCGATACCGGCCCGCCGGACGAACTCGGCAGCCGCGGCCCGCGAACGGACCGGCCTGGGCAAGGCGTCCCGTCCTCAGTCGTGCATGGCCCGCTCGTGGTCGGCGTGGGTGCTCGGCTCCAGCTGCAGGGTCGAGTGCTCGACGTCGAAGTGGCCGGCCAGGCATTCCTGGAGGTGGTCGAGAACCTGTGCCGCGGCGCCTTCGGCGATGCACCGGTCGTCGATGACGACGTGAGCGCTCAAGATGGGAAGGCTCGAAGTGACCGTCCAGGCGTGCAGGTCGTGGACCGACAGGACCTCGGGCAGCTCCAGATGATGGCGCCGGACCTCATCGAGATCGACGGCTTGGGGGGTGCCTTCGAGGAGGACGTGTCCGGACATCACGATGGAGGCGATGGCGTCGGCCCGGTCGTAGCCGGTGGCCAGGATCACGATCCCGGCCACGGCGGTTCCGACGAAGGCGAAGAGGTCGGTCACCATGTGCTGAAAGGCGCCCTCGATGTTGAGCGAGTCCCGGTCGGCGTGGCCCAGGACCAAGGTCGCGGCGAGGTTCACGGCGATCCCGACCGTCGCCACCACGACCAGGGCGGCTCCGTCGACCGCGGGAGGATGCACCAGACGGCGCACTCCCTCCACGAGGATCAGGGCTGCTGCGACGAGAAGGGTGACGCCGTTGACTGCGGCCGCGATGATCTCGGCCCGCTTGAGTCCATAGGTCCAGCGATGGCTGGCCGGCCGCTCGGCCAGGTGGGTAGCCCACACCGAGGCGCCGATGGCGCCGGCGTCGACGAGCATGTGACCGGCGTCGGCGAGCAGGGCCAGGGAGCCCGATAGGGCGGCGACCGCGACCTCGGCGAGCATGAAGGCGACGATGAGGATGAGCGCGGCCTTGAGGTGGCGGCGGTCTGAGACCGAGTCGCCCCGCGCCCAGCGGTGGGAGTGATCGTCTTTGGGCCCGATCAAGTGGCCGTGGCCCCTGGCTCCCACGGCTCCAGATTAAGAGGACGCGGCCCCGTCCCGCTGCGTCCCGGACCGCGGCACCGGGTAGGGTCCAGGCATGGCTACCGCATCCAAGCCGACCGAGCGGCGCGCCGGGTTCCGGGCCATGACCGAGGGCACGGCCGAGGACTGGGCCATCATCGGCGCCGACTACCTGCATTCGCTGCAGACCACGGTGCCCCGGATCATGGGCCATCTCCGGCTCCTGGCCGACGGCCATGGTGGCTTTGCCGTCGATCGCCTAGAGCACTCCCTCCAGACCGCGACCCGAGCCCATCGGGCGGGCCGCAGCGACGACTACGTCGCTTGCGCGCTCCTGCACGACATCGGCGACACGCTGTGCCCCGCCGATCACCCCTCGATCGCAGCGGCGATCGTCGCTCCCTACGTCGGCGAGGAGCTCACCTGGATGGTGGCTCATCACGCCGTGTTCCAGGGGTACTACTACTTCCACCATCTCGGCCTGGACCGCAACGCCAGGGACAAATACGCCGGTCACCCGTACTACGACCTGACGGAGGAGTTCTGCGCCGAGTTCGACCAGGCCGCCTTCGATCCGTCGTACCCGAGCATGGCCCTGGAGGACTTCGTCCCCCTCCTCGAGCACGTCTTCGCGGCCCCCTCCGCGTCCCGGGTGCAGGCCGAGGCCACCCCGAGCGCGTCCTGACCGGACCGGGGCTCGCCCCGGCGCCAAACGGCGACCTCAGGCGAGAGCGGGGAGGCCGTCGATGCTGACCGCGTTCTTGCCGGCTCGGTAATCCGTCAGCTCGGCGGCCGTCTTCTGAGCGGCCCAGTGGTCGAGATTGTCGCGGTGGCGCTCGAACGGCATGCGGGGGACGCCGTAGCCGCACGAGTCGGCGATGCGCTCGACGTCGACGACGATCACCGAACGGGTGCCGTCCTTGGCCGGGAATAGCCCGATCAGGTCCGAGAACCCGGAGTCCCCGGGAAGGACGACGAGGCCCCTGCCGTAGAGCCGGACGATGCGGGGCGGGCCGTCGAAGGCGCAGCACATGAT
>VAXP01000162.1:0-3988 GCA_005884125.1 Actinomycetota bacterium
ATTGACTCAGTGCTGCGCTTTCTCACCGCGGGTGAGTCTCATGGCAAGGGCTTGGTCGTCATCGTCGAGGGCCTGCCCGCGGGCCTGCCCGTGACCGTCGAGGAGCTCCAGGGCGAGCTGGCCCGGCGCCGGCTCGGCTTTGGACGGGGGCCCAGGATGCGCTTCGAGCAGGACGAGCTCACCCTCCTCGGCGGAGTGCGCCACGGGCGCACCTTGGGCTCACCAGTAGCCATCGAGATCGCCAACACGGAGTGGCCCAAGTGGCAGGAGGAGATGTCGCCGGCGCCGGGCCACACCGAGAAGCCCCTCACCCAACCCCGTCCCGGCCACGCCGACCTGGCAGGCATGCAGAAGTACGGGTTCGACGACGCCCGCGACGTGCTGGAGCGGGCCTCGGCCCGGGAGACGGCGGCCCGGGTGGCCGCGGGCACCTGCGCCAAGGCGCTGCTCACCCACTTGGGCGTCAGCATCGTCAGCCACGTTGTGCAGCTGGGCCCGGTCGTGTCCAAGTCCGACGCCCGGCCGGGGCCGGAGGACCTCGAGCGCGTCGACGCCTCCCCGGTTCGCTGCTTCGACGAGGAGGCCGAACAGGCGATGGTGGCCGAAGTCGAGGCCGCGGCCAAGGCCGGCGACTCGCTGGGGGGCGTGGCCGAGGTGCTCGCCTACGGGGTGCCGGTCGGGTTGGGCAGCCACGTCCACTGGGACCGGCGCCTGGACGCCATGCTGGCCCAGGCCCTGATGAGCATCAACGCGGTGAAGGCGGTGGAGATCGGAGAGGGCCTGGAGGTCGCGGGCAGGCGGGGCTCGGAGGCCCACGACGCCATCTCCTGGGACGCCGAGGCCCACGAGTACCGGCGGGAGACGGCTCGAGCGGGGGGGATCGAGGGGGGCATGTCCACGGGCGGGGTGCTCGTGGCCCGGGCCGCCATGAAGCCCCTGGCCACGCTCAACCGCCCCGTGCTCAAGACGGTCGACGTGACGACCAAGGAGGAGACCGTCTCCTTCAAGGAGCGCACCGACGTGACCGCGGTCCCGGCCATGGCCGTGGTGGCCGAGACCATGGTGGCGCTCGTCCTGGCCGGGGAGGCGCTGCGCAAGTTCGGCGGCGACTCCCTGGCCGAGACGGTGCGCAACCGCGATGCCTATCTGGCCACGCTGCGCGATGACTGAGCCCGCACCGGGCCACCTCCTCCTTGTCGGCATGATGGGCTCGGGCAAGACGACCACAGGCCGGGAGCTGGCCGCCCGGCTGCGTCGGCCCTACCTGGACAGCGACGAGCAGGTGGTGGCCCGCTCGGGCCGGACGGTGGCGGAGATCTTCGCCGACCAGGGAGAGCCCGCCTTCCGGGCCGAGGAGAAGGCCGCGCTGGCCGGGGCGCTGTCGTCTCCGCGGCCCGCGGTCGTATCGGTGGCGGGAGGCGCGGTGCTCGACCCCGACAACCGAGCTGCCCTGCGGCGATCGGGCACGGTCGTTTGGCTGCGGGCGGGCATGAACACCCTGACCCAGAGGGTGGGCAGCGGGGCCGGCCGCCCGCTGTTGGGGGACGACCCCCGCGCCGCGCTGGCCCGCCTCGACGCCGCGCGCCGGCCCCTGTACAAGGAGCTGGCCGACGTGGTCGTGGACGTGGACGAGCTGAGCCCGACCCAGGTGGTGGACCGCATCGTCGCCGCCATCGGCGCCGGCCAGGCGGTCGAGGCCACGCCCCGATGATCCGCGTCCCCGTAAACCTCGGAGCCCGCTCCTACGAAGTCCTCGTCGGCGCCGGGGCCAGGCACCGACTGCTCGAGGTGCTTCCCACCGGCGTGCAGCGGGCCGCGGTGGTCACGCAGGAGAGTGTGGGCGTCGCCGTCGACCCCGGTGTGGAGCACCGGGTGTTCCTCATGGACGAGGGCGAGGAGGCGAAGTCCCTCGAGACGGTGGAGGACCTGTGCCGGGGCTTCGCCCGCTGGGGGCTGACCCGGGCCGACGTGGTCGTCGCCGTGGGCGGGGGAGTGGTGACCGACACCGCCGGCTTCGCCGCCGCCGCCTACCACCGGGGCGTTCCCGTGGTCCACGTGGCCACCACCCTCCTGGCCCAGGTGGACGCGGCCATCGGGGGCAAGACCGGCGTCAACCTGCCCGAAGGCAAGAACCTGGTGGGGGCCTTCTGGCAGCCTGTGGCCGTGCTCTGCGACACCGAGGTGCTGACCACCCTCCCTCCCCGCGAGTACGCCAGCGGGTTGGGGGAGATGGCCAAGTACTCCTTCCTGGGAGCCCAGGGTCTGGAGGACCTGCCGCTCGATGAGCGGGTGGCCCGGTGCGTGGAGATCAAGGCCGCAGTGGTGGCCGGCGACGAGCGAGAGTCAGGACGGCGGGCCACGCTCAACTACGGCCACACCCTGGCTCACGCCTTGGAGACGGCCGGCGGCCACGACCTGCGCCACGGTGAGGCGGTCGCCATCGGCCTGGTCTTCGCGGCGCGCCTGGCCCAACGCTTGGGGCGGATCGATCAGGAGCGGGTGGCGGAGCATGAGCGGGTCGTGGCCGGCTACGGCCTCCCGTCCCGCCTGCCTGCAGGGGCCGACCACGAGAGACTCATCGAGCTCATGGCCCGGGACAAGAAGGCCCTGGACGGACTGACCTTCGTGCTGGACGGGCCCGGTGGGGTGGAGGTCGTGAGCGACGTGCCCCGGGCCGACGTGGAGGCCGCCCTGGCCGCCATGGAAGAGGACACGATGGCGGAGAGCTCTTGAGCCCGGCCGCGGCCCGCACGGTGCTGCTGCTGTCGGGGCCCAACCTCAACCTGCTGGGCGAACGGGAGCCCGAGGTCTACGGCGCGGCCACGCTGGAGGACCACGTGGCCACGGCCCGCATGACGGCCAAGCGCGTCGGGCTGGAGCTGGAGGCGGTCCAGTCCAACCGGGAGGGCGATCTCGTCGAGGCCATCCACGGCGCCCGGGGACGGTGCGCGGCCATCGTCATCAACCCCGGGGCCCTGACCCACTACGCCTGGTCGCTGCACGACGCCTTGGCCGCCTTCGAAGGCCCGGTGGTGGAGCTTCACCTTTCCAACCCCAACGCCCGCGAGCCCTGGCGGCACACATCGGTGATCGCGCCCGTGGCCTCCGGGTCGATCGTGGGTTTCGGAGGGCTGGGTTACGAGCTGGCGATCGAGGCGGTCGCCCGGCTCCTGGACGGAGAGGAGGTGGGCGCCCGTGGCTGACACGGCCTTGGCCCCGATGGAGGTGGCACCCCGCGCCGGTCGGGTCCGCCAGCGCCTGGAGGAGGCGGGCTGCGAGGCCCTTCTCGTCACCAACCTGGTGAACGTGCGCTACCTGACCGGCTTCAGCGGCTCGGCCGGGATCCTCCTCGTGCTCCCCGACGAGCTGGTGCTGGTCACCGACGGGCGCTACCAGTTCCAGTCGGCCGAACAGCTGCGGGCGGCCGGGTTGGAGGCCAGGATCGAGATCGGCAACCTGGCCGGCCAGCAGAAGGCCATGGCCGATGCCGCCCGCGGACTTGTCCGCCTGGGCCTGGAGGCGGCCCACGTGAGCTGGGCCCGCCAGCGGGCTTTCGCCTCGGAGTGGTTCGCCGACACCGAGCTCGTCGCCACCGAGGGGGTGGTGGAGGGGCTGCGCCGGGTGAAGGACGAGGGCGAGATCGCCCGCCTGGTCCGGGCCGCGGCCATCGCCGACGAGGCCCTGGCCCAGGTCCGGCCCCAGCTCCGGGACCGGCCCAGCGAGCGCGACGTGGCCCTGGAGCTGGACTACCGCATGCGCCGCCTGGGGGCGGAGGCTCCCTCCTTCGACACCATCGTGGCGTCGGGTCCCAACGGGGCCAAGCCCCACGCCAGCCCCTCCGACCGCCCCATCGACCCCGGCGAGCTGGTCGTGATGGACTTCGGCGCCCTGTTCGACGGCTATCACTCTGACATGACCCGGACCTTCTGCGTGGGCGAGCCCGCCGACCCGGTGCAGAGGCGCATGGTGGAGGTCGTGACCCGGAGCC
>VAXP01000162.1:4020-11114 GCA_005884125.1 Actinomycetota bacterium
CCGGGCCTGCGCCGAGGTCGACCAGGCCTGCCGGGAGCTCATCGCCGAAGCGGGGTGGGCCGACGCCTTCCTGCACTCGACGGGCCACGGCGTGGGCCTCGACATCCACGAGGCCCCGGCGGTGGCCGCCACCTCCACTGATACCCTCGAGGCGCGAGCGGTCGTCACCGTCGAGCCCGGCGTGTACCTGCCCGAGCACGGCGGCGTCCGCATCGAGGACAGCGTGGTCGTGACGGACGGGGGCTGCCGTCTGATCACGACCTCACCCAAAGACCTGATCGTCACTTGATCCCCCGCACCGGAGCCGGCTGATGGACGTGTCGACCAACGACCTCAAGAACGGCATGAGCCTGGACCTGCCCGAGGGCCTGTTCAGCGTCGTCGACTTCCAGCACGTGAAGCCGGGCAAGGGCGGCGCCTTCGTGCGCACCAAGCTCAAGAACGTGCGCACCGGGGCCGTGCTCGACCGCACCTACCGGGCCGACGAGAAGCTCCCGCAGGCCATCATCGACAAGCGGGAGATGCAGTTCCTCTACCGCGACGGGCCCCAGTACGTGTTCATGGACAACAGCACCTACGACCAGCTCCACGTGGATGCCCCGGCCCTGGGTGACGCGGCCAAGTACCTGAAGGAGGGCGACTCCGCCGTCCTGCAGATGTACGGACCCGAGATCGTGGGCGTCGACCTGCCCGCGGCCGTGGAGCTGGCGGTGACCGAGACCGAGCCCGGGCTCCAGGGCGACCGGGTGTCGGGCGGCCGCAAACCGGCGACCCTGGAGACGGGCCTCCTGGTCCAGGTCCCGCTGTTCGTCAACACCGGCGACCGGGTGAAGGTGGATACCCGCTCGGGCGAGTACCTGACCCGGGTCTGAGCCGGTCGGACACGGGCCCGCCGCCCCGCCCCGTGCCCACCGCCTCCCGCCACGAGTCCCGGGAGCGGGCCCTGTCCCTGCTCTACGAGGCCGAGGCCAAGGGGATCACGCCGTCGGCCCTCCTCGAGGAGCTCCCCGTCCCCGCCCACCCCTTCGCGGTGGAGCTGGTCCGGGGGGTGGAGGAGCACGGG
The DNA here is from genome assembly GCA_005884125.1 of Actinomycetota bacterium. Taxonomy (GTDB): domain Bacteria; phylum Actinomycetota; class Acidimicrobiia; order Acidimicrobiales; family AC-35; genus AC-35. The sequence continues at coordinate 5,084 of VAXP01000162.1, forward strand.
GCCGGCATAGACGAGCTCATCGCTCGCTTCGCCATCGACTGGAAGCTGGAGCGCATGGCCGTGGTCGACCGCCTCGTCCTGCGCATCGCCGCCTTCGAGCTGCTGGAGCGCCCGGACATCCCGGTGGGCGCGACCATCTCCGAGGCGGTGGAGCTGGCCAAGACCTACTCCACCGAGGAGTCGGGCCGCTTCGTCAACGGAGTGCTGGCCAGTGTCGCCGCCCAGGTGCGGGACCCCGTGCTAGCCTCGGATTCTGACCGTGAAGCGGGTCCCGAGAGGCCCGCACGGACAGATGAGGAGCCTGTTTGGCCGAACGAGAGAGGCTGCTGACGCCCCCCCGCGGGGGCGTCTTTGTTCCTCGGGCCCAGGTCATGTCGGCCGACGACGTGCGCAGGGCCGTCACCCGCATCGCCCACGAGATCGTGGAGCGCAACCACGGCCTGGAGGACATCGCCCTCATCGGCCTGCAGACCGGGGGCGCGCCCCTGGCCCGCAGGCTGGCGGAGACGCTGGGGCAGATCGAGGGCACCGCCGTCCCCGTCGGGACCATCGACGTCGCCTTCTACCGCGACGACATCGGCATCCGCCCCGTGCTCCCGGAGGCGGTGACCGACATCTCCTTCGACCTCTCGGGGACGACGGTGGTGCTGGTGGATGACGTGCTCTTCACCGGGCGCACGGTCAGGGCGGCGCTGAACGCACTGACCGACTACGGCCGGGCCCGGGCCGTCCAGCTGGCGGTGATGGTCGACCGGGGTCACCGCGAGCTGCCCATCCGGCCCGACTACGTGGGCAAGAACCTCCCCACCCGCCGGGACGAGCTGGTCGACGTGACCGCGGACGGAGTCGTCCTGGGCGACGTGATCGCCCGATGAGGACCATGGCCCGAGGAGGGCAGGGCACCCAGGCCGGGGAGGGAGCGGCGGCCGGCTCCTTGCGCCACCTGCTCTCCGTGGCCGACCTGGGCGCCGACGGCATCGCCGAGATGCTGCGCGTCACGGACTCCTTCGTCGAGGTCAGCGAGCGGGCCATCCCCCGGGTCCCCGCCCTGCGGGGCAAGACCGTCGTCTCCCTCTTCTTCGAGGACTCCACCCGGACCCGGCTCTCCTTCGAGACCGCGGCCAAGCGCCTCTCGGCCGACACCATGACCTTCTCGGCCTCGACCTCGTCGGTGAAGAAGGGCGAGTCGCTGCGGGACACGGTCGAGACCATCACGGCCATGGGCATCGACGCCATCGTGGTGCGGCACGGCTCCGCGGGCGTTCCCTGGCAGGTGGCCCGGTGGACCGACGCGGCCGTGATCAACGCCGGCGACGGCTGGCACGAGCACCCCACGCAGGCCCTTCTCGACTGCTACACCATCGGCCAGGCCCGGGCCGGAGCAGCCTCCGATGTGGAGAAGGTGTTCGCCGGCCTGCGCGTCGCCATCGTGGGAGACGTGGCCCACAGCCGGGTGGCCCGCTCCAACGTGCTGGCCTTCGCGGCCCTGGGCGCCGAGGTGACCCTGGTGGCGCCCCCCACCCTGCTCCCACCCTCCCTGGCGGGCTGGCCCGTCACCGTGAGCCACGACCTCGACGCCGTGCTGCCCGGGGCCGAGGTGGTGTACCTGCTGCGCATACAGCGCGAGCGCGCCTCGGAGGCGCTGCTCCCCTCCCTGCGGGAGTACACCGCCGGCTACGGGCTCACCCGGGACCGGTCCCGGCTGCTGCGCCCCGACGCCTTGGTGATGCACCCCGGCCCCATGAACAGGGGCGTGGAGATCGCGGCCGAGGTGGCCGACCTGCCCTGCTCGGTGGTGACCAGGCAGGTGGCCAACGGGGTGGCCGTGCGCATGGCCGTCCTCTTCCTGCTGCTGAGCCACCCGGCCCAGCTCGAGCCGGGGGTGGCGGTTGACGGCTGAGCTCGATCTCGTCGTGCGGGGCGGGACGGTTGTCGACGCGGGCGGGAGCAGGCGGGCCGACGTGGGCCTGAGCCAGGGCGACGTCGTCGCCGTCCAAGCCGGGCTGGACGCCGGGCCCGGCGTCACCGTCCTCGACGCCGGGGGCTGCGTCGTGGCTCCCGGGCTCGTCGACCTGCACGCCCACCTGCGCCAGCCGGGCATGGAGGAGGCCGAGACGGTGGAGAGCGGGGCCCGGGCCGCGGCCCTGGGCGGCTACACGGCGGTGGTGGCCATGCCCAACACCGATCCCCCCATCGACGGCGCCGCCGTGGTGCGGGAGGTCCTGGGCCTCGGGGCCAAGTCGGCGTGCGACGTGCGCGTCGCCGGCGCCATCACCGTCGGCCGGAAGGGCGAGCAGCTGGCCCCCCTGGCCGAGATGGCCGCCCTGGGCGTGCGCCTGTTCACCGACGACGGCCACGGGGTGCAGGACGGCAGGCTCATGCGCCGGGCCATGGAGTACGGCTCCGCCCTGGGCGTCGTCCTGGCCCAGCATTGCGAGGACGCCTCCCTGGCCTCGGGGGGCCACATGCACGAAGGGGAGTGGTCGAGCCTGCTCGGCATCGGGGGCGTGCCGGCCGAGGCCGAGGAGCTCATGCTGGCCCGGGACGTGGCCCTGTGCCGCCTCACCGGCTGCCCTGTGCACTTCCTGCACCTGTCCACCGCCGGCTCGGCCGCCCTCGTGGCCGCGGCCAAGGGCCAGGGCCTGCCCGTCACGGCCGAGGTGACCCCCCACCACCTCACCCTCACCGACGCCGCCGTCGCCTCCTACGACCCCGTGTACAAGGTGAACCCGCCCCTGCGGGCCCAGGCCGACGTGGACGCCCTGCGCCGGGGGTTGAGCGACGGGACCATCGACGCCGTCGCCACCGACCACGCCCCCCATCCCCAGGAGGCCAAGGAGGCCCCCTTCGACGAGGCCCCCCCGGGCATGCTCGGCCTGGAGACGGCGCTGGCCGTGCTGCTGACCGACCTCGACCTCCCGGTGGAGCGGCTGCTGGCCCTGATGTCCTGGCAGCCGGCCCGCATCGCCGGCGTCAGTGGCGCCCACGGCGGGCCCATCGTCCCCGGGCGCCCCGCCAACCTGTGCGTGATCGACCCCGCAGCCTCGTGGGTGGTGGAGCCGGGGAGGCTGGCCAGCCGCAGCCGGAACACCCCGTTCGCCGGGCGCCGGCTCACGGGCCGGGTGCGGCACACGGTCCTGTTCGGCGAGCCCGTCGTCGTCGACGGCCAGGCCCAACGGTGAGCGGCGCCGCCGTGAAGGTGACGCCGGACGGCGAGGTGCGCCCGGCCCTGCTGGTGCTGGCCGACGGCACCACCTTCGAGGGCGAGGCCATCGGCGCCGAGCCACCCGGGGGCGTGGCCACGGGCGAGGTGGTGTTCAACACGGTCATGAGCGGCTACCAGGAGGTCATCACCGACCCCTCCTACGCGGGGCAGGTCATCACCTTCACCTACCCCCACATCGGCAACTACGGGGTGGCCCACGACGACGACGAGAGCGCCCGGCCCTTCTGCACGGGGGTGGTGGTGCGCGACCTGGCCCGCCGGCCCAGCAGCTGGAGGGCGAACCAGGACCTGGGCTCCTTCCTGGTCCGCCACCGCCTGCCCGGCATCGCCGGCGTGGACACCCGCCGCCTCACCCGCCACATCCGGGAGGCGGGGGCCATGCCCTGTGCCTTCGGGACGGCGGAGGAGACGGTGCTGAAGGAGGCGGCCAGCGCGGCCCACCCCACCGACGGGCGGGACCTGGTGGCCGAGGTCACGACCGGGCACCCCTACCGCTTCGGCCAGGGCCCGCTGTCGGTGGTGGCCTTCGACTTCGGGATCAAGCGCACCATCCTCCGTCACCTGGACGGCCTGGCTTCGGTCGAGGTCGTGCCAGGGGCGACACCGGCCGACGAGGTGCTGGCCCGGCGGCCCGACGGCGTGTTTCTCTCCAACGGCCCGGGCGACCCCGCGGCGGTGACCTACGCCATAGAGAGCGTGCGCCAGCTGCTGGGGCGGGTCCCCATCTTCGGCATCTGCCTGGGCCACCAGCTCCTGGCCGCGGCTCTGGGGGCCACGACCTACAAGCTCCCCTTCGGCCACCACGGGGGCAACCACCCCGTGCGCAGGCTGGCCACGGGGGCGGTGGAGATCACCAGCCAGAACCACAACTACGCGGTGGCCGAGGGCACGCTGGAAGGGGCCGAGGGCAGGCCCGAGCTCACCCACGTGAACCTCAACGACGGGGTCGTCGAGGGACTGCGCTGTCGGGACGTGCCCGCCTTCAGCGTCCAGTACCACCCCGAGGCCGGCCCCGGGCCCCACGACGCCCGCTACCTGTTCGCCCAGTTCCACGACCTCATGCAGGGGGCCGGGTAGTGCCCCGGCGCCAGGACCTCTCGTCCATCCTGGTCATCGGGTCGGGCCCCATCGTCATCGGCCAGGCCTGCGAGTTCGACTACTCGGGGACGCAGGCCTGCCGGGTCCTCAAGGCCGAGGGCTACAGGGTGGTGCTGGCCAACTCCAACCCGGCCACGATCATGACCGACCCCGAGTTCGCCCACCGCACCTACGTCGAGCCCCTGGAGGCCGAGGTGCTGGCCGCCATCGTGGAGAGGGAGAGGCCCGACGCCGTCCTTCCCACCCTGGGAGGCCAGACGGCGCTCAACCTGGCCATGGCCCTGGTCGAGCGGGGCGTGCTCGACCGCTTCGGCGTGGAGCTCATCGGGGCCAACGCCGAGGCCATCCGCACCGCAGAGGACCGCGAGCGCTTCAAGGAGGCCATGACCGAGATCGGTCTGTCGGTTCCGGCGTCGGGCTTCGCCCACGACCTGGAGGAGGCCATGGCCGTGGGGGAGGAGATCGGCTTCCCGCTCATCGTGCGGCCCTCGTTCATCCTGGGCGGGGCGGGGACGGGCATCGCCACCGACGCCGAGTCGCTGGGCCGCATCGCCTCGGTGGGCCTGGCCGCCAGCCCCATCTCCGAGATCCTCATCGAGCGCTCCATCGCTGGTTGGAAGGAGTACGAGCTCGAGGTCATGCGCGACCGGGCCGACAACTGCGTCGTCGTCTGCTCCATCGAGAACGTCGACCCCATGGGTGTCCACACCGGCGACTCCATCACGGTGGCGCCGGCCCAGACCCTGTCGGACGTGGAGTACCAGCGCATGCGGGACGCGGCCTTCTCCTGCATCCGGCGCATCGGCGTGGACACGGGTGGGTCGAACATCCAGTTCGCCATCAACCCCGACGACGGCGAGATGGTCGTGATCGAGATGAACCCCCGGGTGTCGCGCTCGAGCGCCCTGTCCTCCAAGGCCACCGGCTTCCCCATTGCCAAGATCGCGGCGCGCCTGGCGGTGGGCTACACCCTGGACGAGATCCGCAACGACATCACCCAAAAGACGCCGGCCAGCTTCGAGCCCACCATCGACTACGTCGTGACCAAGGTGCCCCGCTGGGCCTTCGAGAAGTTCCCCGGAACCCCCGAGGTGCTGGGCACCAAGATGCAGAGCGTGGGCGAGGCCATGGCCATCGGCCGCACCTTCCCCGAGTCGCTGCAGAAGGCGCTGCGCTCCCTGGAGCACGGGCGCTGGGGCCTCAACTGCGACCCGGGCGAGGCCCTGCTGGACGACCTGGACGACGACGAGCTGGTGCGCCGGGCCGCGGTGGCCACCCCCGACCGTCCCTTCCAACTGGAGGCGGCCCTGCGCCGGGGCATCACCATCGAGCGCCTGGCCGGGGCCACGCGCGTCGATCCCTGGTTCCTGGACCAGATCGCCCGCATCGTGGAGGGGCGGGCCCGCCTGGCCGGGCGCAGCCCCGACGCGCTGGGCCGGGGCGACTGGCGCCGGGCCAAGCGCCTGGGGTTCTCCGACGCCCAGCTGGGATGGCTCCTGGGCGTCCCGGAGCACGAGGTGCGCCGGCGCCGGCTGGACGCAGGGGTGAGGCCCACGTTCAAGACGGTGGACACCTGCGGGGCCGAGTTCGAGGCCCACACGCCCTACCACTACTCGACCTACGAGGACGAGGACGAGGTGCGCACAGGAGAGCGGCCCACGGTGGTCATCCTGGGGTCGGGACCGAACCGCATAGGCCAGGGCATCG
>VAXP01000179.1 GCA_005884125.1 Actinomycetota bacterium
AAGCGGACCGGTCCGGAGCCCGGCTCATCGGGGACGGCGAGCCCCTGGCCCGGGCCCTGACCAAGATCGAGGCCGGCGTGCGGGCCGTGCCCATGAAGGTGCAGCCGGCCGAGGCGTCCATGTACATCGTCAACCCCCTGACGGGGCGGAAGATCGCCTTCGCCAACCTGTTCATGACCCACCCGCCCACGGCCGACCGCATCGCCCGCCTCCGCTCCGGGGAGTGGCGCAGCTGATCGCCTGAGCCCCGCCCGGGTGCCCGGGTGGCGCCTGGACGGTGCCGGCGGGCAGGATCTTGTGGCCCCCCGGGCGAATTCCTCGACCACGGATGCCACGCACCCGTGCGGCCGTCGTGGCCGCCCTCATCTGCTCGTCTCTCATGCTCGCCGCCGTCGCCGGCGGCTTGGCGGCGCGGGCCCAGGTGCCGCCCCTGCCGGGATCGACCACGACCAGCTCGGGCCAGCCCGGCACCTCGACCACGGCCCGGCCGGCCCCTGGGGAGCACGACGACCACCACGGCGGCGTCGTCCACCCCCCCGCCCGGGGCGTCGGCCAACTCGAGCCCGCCCACCGGGCCCGGCGGCGTCGCTCCCCCGGCCCAGGCCGTCCCGTCCGAGTACCAGTCCCAGATCGACTCGGTCCACCGCACGCCCCCCAGCAACGACAAGGCCCTGCTGGATGCGCTCCAGCCCCTGGTCACCATGGGCCTGCCCGCCCTCGAGGTGGAGATCGTGGGCATGGGCCGCTTCCCCATCGCCGGCTACGCCTGGTACCGGGACGACTGGCTCGAGCCCCGGGTGGGGCCGCCCTTCCACCTCCACCAGGGCAACGACGTATTCGCCGACTGCGGCCTTCCCGTGCGCTCGCCCTTGGACGGCGTGCTCAGGCTGACCAGCGACCCTCTGGGCGGCACGACCGTCTACGTGACCCAGGCCGACGCCACCTACGTGTACATGGCCCACCTCAGCGCCTACGTGGCCGGACAGGTGAGCGGGCAGACGGTGCGCACGGGCCAGGTGGTGGGCTTCGTCGGCAACAGCGGCGACGCCCAGGGGGGTGCCTGCCACGTGCACTTCGAGATCCACCCCCTGGGGGGCGCGGCCGTGGACCCCAAGCCGTCCCTGGATCGCTGGCTGGGCGACGCCCTGGCCGGCGCGCCCAGGCTGGTCGCCCTCTACGGGGGAGCCCAGCGCAGCCGGCCCCAGGCGCCCATAGCCACGGGTCTGACCCCCCGCTTCGTCGACCCCTCGGTGGCGGGACCGACCGGGTCGCCGGGTCCGCCCCGGGCCGAGCTGCTGTGGGCATCGGCCGCCAGTCCCTCGGGCGGGCCCCTGCAGCTGGCCCAGGCCGAGGTGGCCGACCTGGTCCGGACGCCGGGCTGGGCCCAGGCCGTGGCCCAGGCCGAGTACCAGGTCCGGCAGTGGCGTCAGGTGGACGAGACCGTGCTCCGGCTCCTGGCTCCGACCACCCCGCCGGCCCTGCGCTACCTATTCGTCACTCCCGGAAGTTGGTGAACTGAAGGGGGATCCCCAGGTCCTCCTTCTTCAGGGCGGCGATGACACCCTGGAGGTCGTCCCGCTTCTTGCCCGACACCCGGACCTGGTCGCCCTGGGTCTGAGAGGAGATGCCCTTCATCCCCAGGTCCTTGATGAGGCGGTTGAGGTGGCGGGCGTGATCGGCGGATATGCCGGCCTTGATGACGATGGTCTGGCGCACCGCGCCCTTGGCCGCCTCCTCGACCTTGCCCCGCTCCAGGGCCTTGAGGGAGACCTGACGGCGGACGAGCTTCTCCTCCAGGACCTGCTGAAGAGCCTTCAGGCGGTCCTCGGTGGCGGAGCGGAGACTGAGCTCCTGGCCGGCGAGCTCGATGCTGGAGCCGGTGTCCTTGAAGTCGAAGCGGGTCCCCACCTCCCGGCTGGCCTGGTCGACGGCGTTGCGGACCTCCTGCATGTCGACCTCGGAGACGACGTCGAAGGTTGGCATGGTCGAACGCTATCCTCGTCCGCCCGCGGGTCGGTGCCCGAGTGGCCAAAGGGAGCAGACTGTAAATCTGCCGGCACAGCCTACGGAGGTTCGAATCCTCCCCGGCCCACGCGCGCGAAGCTGCTGTTCAGATGGGGTGCGGCGGTGCTCACCCAACTTGCCGGCGGGTGGCTTACCGCCGACCTGACCCCCAAACTGACCCCCAAACGATCGGGTGCAGGGCTCAGCCGCGCACGTCAGCCTGCAGAGCCGACCGCGCGAAATGCCTGGTCACAGGCGATGCGTCTTGGCCTGGGTGTCGAGGTCTCAGCCTCCGCCGGGGTGGTCAGCAGATGCGAAATCTGCCGCCGCCGCGCCCTTCTGCGACTCATACCAGGCGACCAAGCTCTCCAGGCTGAGCTGCGGCGGGCCATTCAGCTGACCTTGCTCAACAGATCCGCGTACCGGGCCAGGTACAGCCGCCAGCCGGCGTCACCCTCGACACCCTCGCGGACGCCCTCCCAACCGGGTCCATGACGATCGATGTTGCGGTGCTCGAGCTCCACGCGTGTGCGCTCCGGGGACTCCGCGACGAAGCGGACCTCGACCTCGCTGGCATGGCTGGGATCGCTGTCGAGCTGCCAGTACGGGCTGATGTCCCAACTGAACACGACCCGGTCGGGCGGGTCGTAGGCCAGGACTCGGGCCCAATGGCATTC
>VAXP01000177.1 GCA_005884125.1 Actinomycetota bacterium
GATGCGCACCACGATGTGGCCAAGGAGTTGTTGGCCAAGCACACCAGTACGCAGCTCACGACCACCAACCACGTCCGCGGGGAGACCTGGACCTACCTCCGTCGCCGCGCCGGCCACAGCCCGGCAGTCGCGTTCCTCGACGTCATCGAGCAGTCACCCCGCGTACGGGTTGTCCGCGTGAGCGAGGAGGCCGAGCAGCGAGCGCTGGCCTGGCTACGCCGCCACGACGAGCGTGAGTAGTCGTTTTCGACGGCGACTTCAGCGCCGCCGGTTTCGCCGAGCTGAGGCCGTAGGACACAGAACCTCCGGCCCCATCGGGGGAGGTTCGCTCCAGCCCGACGCCAGAGGTCGGGCACGCTCAGGTCGCATCCAGGGGCCGTCAGCGGCAATTCGCCTCGGCTCGCCCCCCTTGCGGCCGGCTTCCCGCCTCTAGGCCCGCGCCGCCGTCCTCGGAGGTCGTCCTGTGCCGGGTGCCGGAGCCCCAGGAGGTTTCGGACCCGGCCCGGTGGGTCATAGACGAGGCATCCTCCGGGGGCGTGGGGGTGGATCAGAGGGACGGAGCTGCCGGAGGACCTCGTTGCGGGCTGACCCATTGAGAGGCGAGCGAACGTGGGCGGACCGGGGCCGCGCCGGCGCCGACCTGGGGGAGCTCCACGAGACGCTGGCCCGGACGGGGGACGCCGAGGTCCGGAACCGGCTCCTGGTCGCCTACGACGGCCTGGCCCGCAAGCTCGCCTCCCGTCTGTCCCGCCGCAGCCATCAGTACGAGGACCTGACCCAGGTGGCCCGCATGGGTCTGCTCAAGGCTCTGGATCGCTTCGACCCGAGACGGGGCGTCGCCTTCACCACCTACGGATGGCAGGTCGCCCAGGGAGAGCTCAAGCGCCACTTGAGGGACCACTCCTGGGCCCTGCACGTGCCCAGGGGGGCCAAGGAGCGCTACTTCGAGGTGCGCCAGTCGAACGAGGAACTGCAGCATGAGCTGGGCCGCTCCCCCACCATCCCGGAGCTGGCCGAGGAGCTGGGGATGAGCGACGAGGACGTGGTCGAGGCCATCGAGATAAGCCATGTTCAGCGCCCGACCTCCATCGACGGGGCGACGACCGATGAGGACGACGACCCCGGCATCGAGCTCACCACCTCGGAGGAGGGCTTCGACATGGCCGAGTCGGCCACGCTGATCTCCTCGCTGGTCAACCGCCTTCCGCCCCGCGAGCGCGACATCATCCGGCTTCGCTACGTGGACGAGCTCACCCAGGCCGAGATAGGCGAGCGGGTGGGGGTGAGCCAGATGCACGTGTCCCGGCTCCTGGCCCGCAGCCTGGCCCGGCTCCGCAGCTGGGCCCGCGCGGAGTCGGTGCCTCCCGGGCTGTAGCGCTCTCCCGAGAGACAACCCATGCCCCGCCTGCGCCAGTCCGAATGCTCGGGCCCCGGCATCCGCAGGCGCCGGGCCGGCCGGGGCTTCGTCTACGTCGACGAGGACGGAGCCAGGGTCGACGATCCCGGGACCCTGGCCCGCATCCGGGCCCTGGCCATCCCTCCCGCCTGGCAGGACGTGTGGATCTGCCCGTGGGCCAACGGCCACATCCAGGCCCTGGGCACCGACGCCAAAGGCAGGCGCCAGTACCGCTACCACGACGCCTGGCGCCTGCGCCGGGACCGGGAGAAGTTCGACCACATGCTCGAGGTGGCCGGGGCCCTGCCCGCCCTGCGCCGGCGCTGCGCCTCCGACCTCGACCGTCCGGGCCTGCCCAAGCAGCGGGTGCTGGCCTGCGCCGTGCGCCTGCTCGACGTGGGCTTCTTCCGCGTCGGAGGAGAGGAGTACGCCGAGGACAACGGCAGCTACGGCCTGGCCACCCTGCTCAAGGAGCATGCCCGCGTCTCCGGCGAGGAGGTGGTGTTCGACTACCCGGCCAAGTCGGGCAACCACCGGGTGCAGTCCGTCGTGGATCCCGAGGTGCGCGAGGTCGTCGCCGCCCTCAAGCGCCGGCGCAGCGGCGGCCCCGAGCTCCTGGCCTACCGGGAGGGCCGGCGCTGGGTGGACGTGCGCTCCTCCGACATCAACGACTACCTCCGTGAGCTGTCGGGGCTCGACATCACGGCCAAGGACTTCCGCACCTGGCACGCCACCGTGCTGGCCGCGGTGGCCCTGGCCGTCTCCTGGCGGGCGCCGTCGAGCGC